>JAAUPE010000012.1 GCA_012034595.1 Calothrix sp. CSU_2_0
AGTGAGTATGTGGTGAATTATAGGAATCCGGTTTGATTTCTGAATGAGTTTTTAGGCTTTAAGCTTATATCCGTAAGCTTTTGAGACTCAGCATACGTTCAAAATTCAAATAGGAATCCTATATTTAGTGTTTAGTAATGAGTAAGCTTTGGTAGTTGATAAATAGTCATCAGTTATTAGTGACTAACAGTTAGCGGTGAAACTTTGTTGGTAAATCCGACAAAGATACTTGGCACTGCTTTTTTTAAAAGCAGAAATCATGCGATATGCCTTGGGCATTAAGCTGGCAAAACTTTGCTGCTCTTAATGCACAGCGCTGGAAAGCCAAGAACCAACAATTAACAATTAACAATTACTGCGGGAGTCAATAATCTAAAATAAAGATGCAAAATTCAAAACTGCGTAACTTAGTGACAGATAGCAATTCCCAATGGCTAACTGTGCCAGCCGAATTAAAGCTGCTGCAAGATGAAATTCATGTTTGGCGGCTAGAATTGGATAGACCGGAATCTCAATTACAACAGTTCGTCAAATTGCTTTCCGATGACGAACTTGCTAGAGCGGATCGACTTTATTTTCAACAACATCGGCAGCGTTTTATTATCGGTCGCGGTATACTGCGGACAATATTGAGCAAGTATTTAGATGTAGCACCGCAGGAATTGCAGTTTGCTTACGAAGCTTTTGGGAAACCAGTCTTAGCCGAGAAATTTAGTTCTAGCAAGCTCTGGTTTAACCTTTCCCACTGTCAAAGTATGGCATTGTGTGCGGTGTGTCTTAACCGTCCAATTGGCATTGATTTGGAGTATATTCGTCCGATTTCGGATGTGTTGACATTAGCGCAGCAATTTTTCTCGGTAAACGAATATGCGGCAATGAAATCCCTACCTCCGAACCAAAAACAAGAAGTATTTTTCCGTTACTGGACTTGCAAAGAAGCCTATCTTAAAGCGACTGGTGCGGGTATTTCCCAACTTCAACAAATCGAAGTTATGTTTAGCTCCAACGAACCAACAAAAATCAAAAATGCCCCTGATTGGAGCTTACTAGAGCTTTCCCCAGCCCGTAATTCGATTGCTGCGATCGCAGTTCCTGGAAACCGAGGAAACCTTAAGCTCTGGCAATTTTAATTAAGGGGGAAAGCGAATACAATCTCGGTTATTCTACTTCCCCCTAATCTAAATTTAAATTTGGAGCGATCGTAAAAATAAAGGGTGTAAAATCTACACCCTTTATTTATTATCTAATTATTCTAATTATATTTATAACTACCACAAAAACAAATATCCCCGACTTCTTACAGAAGCCAAGGATATTGAAGCACATCAATTTATACTGGTAGGGGCAAACGGTTGTTTGCCCTTCTATATTCCCGTGTTGTTTGCCCTTATATATTCCCGTAAATTTGCCCTTATATATTCCCGTAAATTTACCCTGAATAAACTTACTCCTAACCCATCTGAATAAACCCCGATTCAATCAAGAAAGCAGAATAAGTCATAAATAAATTAGAGTCAATTGGTGGACACACAATATCACTACCAGCTAATGCCTTAATTGTTGCTTCACAGCTAATAAAAGGTCGTTTTGCCTTCAAATATAAATCAGGAATTGTGAGTTGTTCCTTTGACCAGCGCTCAAGTAAAAATGGTCGTAGTGTGTACAAAGGATTATCAGGAGAGCTAATATTAACTAATTGATTTTGCCACTCTTCGTAGGGAATCATCTCAACAGAAAAACCAAACTTTCTAACCCAATTTACCAACTCTTGTAACGGCACAGGTTGGGGATGTTGTAAATTAAAAGCTTTACCCAGAGATTCTTTTTGTAGCGAGAGATGAACAATAGATTTGCTCACATAATCCACAGGAGACATATCCATCATGTAATCTACATCAGGAAAACTTCCCATTTGTAGACAACCCTTAATCATTAGATTAATGAAATCATCAATATTACCAACACCAGTTTCGCTATGTCCAGAAATTAATGGAGGACGATGAATAGTAATCGGAAGTCCTCTTTCCTTGGCAATTTTCACCAGTCTTTCAGCTACCCATTTAGTTTGAGAATAGCCGAGGAAAATACCTTCCCAATGTTTAAAATCATCATTTTCTTTAACAACCTGACCTGCATACACAGGAGACTCAAATACAGCGACACTAGATACATAATGTAGAGGTTTAACTTTAATTAAACTAGCTAACCGTAAAATCTCCTGAGTACCCAAAACATTCGGAGCTTTCAATGCAGAATAAGGGTAAACATAATTCAATGTTGCTGCACTATGATAGACAGCATCCATATTAGCAGCCAGCATTTCAAAAGCTTCTTGACTAATCCCTAAAAGTGGCTGTGATAAATCACCTAAAATAGGGATGATTCTAGGTTCAAAGCTATCTTCCCAGATACCATATTTTTCTAAGTTACTCTTAATTTTACTCTTGCCAGCGTGAACATTAGCAGCACGTACCAAACAGTAAATATCTGCATTTGTTTGCTGCAATAACTCACAAACAAGAAATGCACCTAAAAACCCAGTAGCACCTGTTAAAAATACATTATCTGGTGTAGATGTAAATGCAAAAGAAGAAGAAGCAGGATAAATTCTGGGGTCAAGAACAGCCTCATCTTGCAAATTAACTACAGGACTAAATTTACTGACAACGCTTGGATTCAGAGTGTCAGAAGTATTTTCTTCACAGTCTTCAGCTAATCTTTGTGATAAAGCTTCAATAGTTGGATAGTGCCATAACAACACAGGAGAAACTTCTACATCCAATATTTTCTCAAGTTGTGTTACCAAAACCATTGCTCGTGACGAATCTAAACCATAGCTTTCTAAAGGTTGTTCAATATCAATACTTTCAGGTTCAACTGATAGTAACTCAGCTAATTTTGTCACCATCCACTCTTGAATATCTGCTGCGGTTTCTAATTTTTTTGACACTATCATTTACCTACCTCTAAAAATAAGTTAATCAGAAATTATTTCGAGTAAAAAATACCGAATCAAAATGCTTTTGTGAATTTGTGGGATAAGCTACACTAGCTAATTACTAAGGAACGTGGATTAAATAAAGTCCATAGGATGTGTTAGCAGAGCTTAATGCACTATTCCAAACATAATCAGAATTCTCGGTGATTAAATTTGCGTTCAGAAGCTTTACAAAGTCGATTTTTCGGGATAATACTGAGAGTAAAAATCATGCAATTGTACACCTTGAATTTTTAAACTTTGGATTCGGTATAAGTACGCTGCACCATTCATAATCTGATTCGCAACATCAACAACCTGACGATTTTTTGGTTCAGCCAAATAGGAACTTCTTACCCAATCATTAAAACCACCCATTGCTGGACCACACCAAATTTGATAATCAACTTCCCGTCCTTTTTCACCAGAATTTGACCATCGCGAAGATAATCCTAAATACCATTAAAAATCGAAGCCATTTTCAGCTTGGGATTATTAATAGCTTTGGCTAATTTTTCAGGATTGCGTTGCGATAAATATGTAACTGTTCCTTCCCAAACTTCAGCAATAGACTTACGAAAAACCTGTTTTTCTAACTTTTCCCGTTCCGCTAAGGGAATCGCTTCGATTGAGTCGTATACTCGATACAATTCATATAGCTTTTGTGCCCGCATCGGAAACATTGTACCGCGTTTGAGAACCTGCAATTTGACTCCCATTTCAAACATATCTGCCGCAGGAGCCATCATGACATCAGCCATTTCTGCTTGTGCAAGTAGCTGTTTTGTATGTTCGCAACTTCCCGATTCTATACAGGATTGATTAATCGAACCAGTGACAATATATGCTGCACCCATCATAAACCCAGCTAATGCCGATCGCGGTTCGGCAATTCCACCAGCAACACCGATACGAATGGGTTTCTTATAATTATATTGTGCCTGAATTTCATCGCGTAAAGCTAACATTGAAGGTAGCAAAGATACGAGGGGTCTATTATCAGTATGACCACCTGAATCTGCCTCTACGGTAATATCATCAGCCATTGGTACTTTTTCAGCTAATGATGCTTGAAATTCAGTAATTAGACCTTGCTCGATAAGTTGTTTAAGTAAACGTTGAGGTGCTGGTTGGAGGAATTTACTTGCGACTTCTCGACGGGAAACTTTAGCAATTACTTTGTTTTTAATTTCGATTTCATGACTCGAATTTAATCCTAATCCAGCAACACGATAATAAACAATATTCGGGGTTAAATCTAAAAATGCTGATGCTTCAACGACTCGTACTCCATATTTGAGATACAAATCAACAGCACCACGTTCAATTGCTAGTTCATTAGGACTATGAATTAAATTAAATGCATAAGGTTCAACTGGTAATGCAGATTGAATACAATTAATAGCAGCTTCGAGTCTGTCGGGAGTTAAACCACCTGCACCAAATGAACCGAGAATTTTTGCTTTTCCTAGTGCAATTATCATTTCTTCCGATGCAATTCCACCTGCCATTGCACCAGTTGAGTAGGCATATCTTACACCATAATCTGTCAAAAAATTCGGGTCGCCTAAGTTTTTTGTAGAAATAGGTGCGACTGTTGCTAATAATTCAACTTGTCCAGTTGTACCATTTTCTGTAGGACAAATATAACCATCATTTGTAGCACCAATATTGCCATCAACTCGAACTACATAACAAGGTTTATTTAAAGTTAATAATTTTTCTTTAATGCCATTCCGTTCAAAAGATACGCAATCTAGTGAACCTTTCCATATTTGGTTTTGGTAGAAGGAAAAAGTTGGGAAACTAAGACCATTTGCTTGGGGATTTATCACTGTATCAACAGTTCTCACTAATTTATTCCTCGAATATTTTCAAAACGCAGAGAGATTAAATAGTTAGGAGTTAGAAGTTAGGAATTGGTAATTAAAAGTAGAATGGTAATGCTTAGAACATCAAATTAAAACTTAATCCTCCATAGTAGTACCTTACTTATCTATTAATAATTACCCATAGCAATCCTAAACAATAAAGATAAATTCTCTTTATTCTCTTCTTGGCGTACTTGGTGTCTTGGCGGTTAAAACCTCATTTATTCTCTATCACATAATAAATTTTCAGCACAAGCTAATTGCAACTGAATAATTTCACTAATCTGCTTACTATATTCTTGCCGATTATTTAAGAAGACGGTGTGATTCTGAGTCACCTTATAACTATTAGCAGTTAACTGTTTCAAGTGTGATTGACTAAGATGAGAACGATAATTTTTGGTTTCAGAATTTTGTGTTATCGGTAGATGCAAAAAAGATTCCGATTTCACTATTCCAGATAACTCTTCAAATTTTATATCTTCATTAGAACCCAAACTGTTATTCGTGACCTTTTTCATGGGTAATTCTTCTTGCTTTTTAATTGTTTCTTGTTGCTTAAAATTACTTTTTCCTGCTTTAATACTTACTTTCGGTGTTTCAATTGATAGATTTTGAAAGATTTGCCGATTTTCAGAGGTAAGTATTTTTTCTACGATTGAATCACCACCAACCGTAACAGTTTTCATATTTGCTTTACTGGGTTTACTACTGACTTTTTCTATTGAGTAAAGCGGTGCTAAATTGAGAGGTACTTGATGGCTGAGGAGTTTTGCTAATGCTCTAACAATAGAGGTATGGTCATCTACTCCGCGACGATTTAAAGGTATAGTAATGTGGGGTTTTTTCTCTAAAGTTTTGTCGATCCAACGCGAACAAATATTCCCAGAACCTGTTTCTAGAAAAATTCTGGCTCCGTCGTTGTAAACTTGATTGATGAGACGGGGAAAATCGAGAGGTTCGCACAGACATTTCGCGATACTATCGGCAATACGATCGCACTCTAATTCTATGGGTTGGTATTCTGCGGAGGAATAAAATTTTACTCCAAGTAAATTTACGGTGGGCAATGTATTAACTCTGGCTATTTCTCCGTATTCAGAGCGCATTGCTTCGTTATGGATGGCATGGTTGAAGGGAGCGCGAAAGGCATTACAACCAAGGGATTTAATCACGCGATCGCATCCTTGGGTATCTCCGGCAATAACGACTTCTTCGGGTGTATTAATTTGGGTGAGGTAAACGCGAGGTTCGTTTTTCAAGGATTCCCGCACTTTGTCGGGTTCTGCCATTAATAAATAGGTACTCCAGAAGCTATCGTCTTCTGCATGGTCTACTTTTGCCATTCCCCAATATTCCCGAACGGCATTTTTTGCTCCGGATACTCTGTCTCCAAATAGGGGGGAGGTATGGAAAGCCTTAATCCCTTGACTAAAATCGCTCCAAACCCCTGTTGAGGACATCATGCTGGTTTCTCCTAAGCTGTAACCAAATACGTATTTGGGTTGAACTTGGAAGTCGTCACGGATAATTGTTGTAATTAACCGTGCAAAAGCCATGTCGGTTTCAAAAATCGCTAGGGAGTCATCTAGGAGTTGTTTTTCGAGGTTTTCGAGTTGACGGGTAGAAAGTTTGTTGAGACTACGGGGAAAAACAAGACGGGAAACATCTGCAACTACGCTGTACAAACTTTTGAGTGCTGTGTCTTCGTGAACCCGTGGAAATAAGCGGAAAAGATTGCGTCCAATTCCGATATATGAGTTGACAGCAGCAGGATAGATGTATGCAACTTGACCATCTTTACCTAGTGGTTTGGGGGTGAAATAACTACCTAGTGGTGTTAACCAGTCTTCTCCTGTATCGAATGCTTTGGTAATTCCTTTGACTGCATTGTCGATTTCTTTGGTGAGTTCGGTTTGATTCCGTCCAACGATTGCCAGGGTATATTCTGATTTTCCTCTGGTTTGGAAGGTTGTAAAAGTCTGACTGGCAAGTTGATTGAGGTGGGAATCTTTAGTAATTAAATTTCGCAGGTTTTCTAGTTGGGTAAGTAACTCTGCTAGATTACTACCCCCGACTGGGAATAGGTAGAATGGAGTTTGCTGCAAATACTGACTCTGACGCTCTGGCTGTTCTGCTGCTTCCGATAAAATCAGGTGAGCATAAGTACCGTTGATACTCATACCGTTGATTGCTGCGACACGTTTTTTGGCATCTTTACCCAAAAACCACGGACGTGATTCGGAAGCAACGTAAAATGGACTACCTTCCCATACTTGCGGATTTTTGACACCAGTCCATTTGGGTGTAGCGGGTATATATCGGTAATACAAACATAGTGCTGTTTTGATTAAGCTGGCGATTCCTGATGCTGTGTAAGTATGACCAATGTTAGATTTAACGCTGCCAATTGCACAACTCAATCCGTTCCCTCCCACGGAATAAGCTTGCATTAATCCAGCAATTTCCGCATCATCTTCTTGAATTACACCGCTACCATACACCTCCACATATTCCACATCGCTTGCTTGCACATTCGCAACTTGGAGTGCTGAGGTGCAAACTTGATGTACCTGGGATGGATCGGGAGTCACAAGGGATTGCTCTAATTTATCGAAATTATTTTCAGTAGTATACTGCTGACTAAAACTAATCCCATCAACTACCGCATAAATCCGTTCTTGATTCGCGATCGCAACATCATGACGCTTCAATACTACCGCACCAGCGCCTTCACCGACATTCCAACCATTAGCTTTCTGGTCGTAACTCAAAGTTTTTGCACCTGTATTCATTGGTGCAAGCTGATTCCGTAACAAGATATGTTCCAAACTGCCCGCTAAATCGACAGAACCAACTAAAACTGCATCAACTTCCCCAGTCGTCAGCATATTCTGAGCAATTTCTAATACCCGAAATGTGGAGTTTTCACCAGCAGTCACGGTAAAAGTTGGTCCGGATAAATCCCATAAAGCGGAAATCCGACTTGCCATAATATTGGCAATATAACTCACATACTCACTAGTATCCACAGGATTGTGAATCCCATCTTTAACAACCGTTTCCAGTTGAGTCACCTTTTCCCCAGGTAGGGAAATTTCCCCCGCAATCAAACCTTCTTTAACCTGCCAATCTAAATTCCAACGCTGCTGTAAATGGTGAACCGAAAGCTCTGTTTCCGTAGCAATTAATACCGCAACATTACTACCCTCCTTAATCCCCCCATCTTGTAAAGCGCGATCGGCAACTTTCAATAAGAGTAATTGTTGCGGATTCAACTTTGCTAATTCATTGGGTGGAATCTTGTAAGCTAATGTATCGACATCAAAATTTTGAAGATATGCTCCCTGGGGTGCATTTCCCCCTTCGATTCCATACTGCTTGAGTAAATCTGCTTGCTTTTCCACACCATACCAACGTTCTGCTGGTAAAGGGATAAAATGCTGTGTTCCGTCATAAATACTCCGCTCAAACGCATCCAACCCATTACAATTACCAAAGAAAGCATCCATCCCCACGATCGCAATTTTTGTTGGGATTAGTGGTTCCTCAGAATAGGCTGGGTGTGTTGTCATACCTTGCTCTAAAATGATATGTGCATTAGTACCACCAAATCCAAATGCACTCACAGCAGCACGCTTTACAGGTGCTTTACTTGCCCAGTTGGTTGCACTACGAACAACATTTTTTGGGGAAATAACGTTGCTTTCCGTTCCCAAGGTTTCCTTGATATTAATTGTTGCGGGGATAACCCCCTTAGACATGCTCAGAAGCACCTTAGTTAACCCCACAGCACCAGCAGCAGTCAAAAGGTGTCCCACATTTGCCTTGACAGAACCAACTAGGGGTGAAGCTTGATGTTTGCCGAAGAAGGTTTCGATCGAATTAAATTCGGTGGTGTCACCAAGTAAGGTACCTGTAGCGTGACACTCCATGTAATCAATATTTTTTGGGTTGAGATTTGCCTCTGCATAAGCACGTTCAAATGCGAGAACCTGTCCTTTGGAGTTGGGACTGAGTAAGTGTTTACCCCGTCCATCGTTAGAAAGTCCGTTACCAGCTACGACTGCGTAAATTCTGTCTCCATCTCTGACGGCATCGCTGTAACGCTTCAAGACAAAGATTCCCGCACCTTCAGCAGTGATTAATCCTCGTGATGATTTGT
The DNA here is from genome assembly GCA_012034595.1 of Calothrix sp. CSU_2_0. Lineage (GTDB taxonomy): Bacteria > Cyanobacteriota > Cyanobacteriia > Cyanobacteriales > Nostocaceae > Brunnivagina. The sequence goes on from JAAUPE010000012.1 coordinate 9,014, forward strand.
CAAGGGGACGACTAATATCGTTATTTTCGGGGTATCCTTGGATACTAGAAAATAGCATTCGTAAAAATAATGGATCGGCTGCGCTAATTCCACCTGCTAGCATTATATCTGCTTTATGAGTCCACAAATAATGGGATGCTAATCGAATTGAATATAATGGTGAGGAACAAGCTGCATCAATCGAGTAATGAATATCTGATAATGCCAGTGCCTGAGCAATAATTGCTGCTGGCAAATCTGAAATCATTGCGTTATGGGTTGAGGGAATATTGTTAGTGGGTAAGTTCCCTAAATCGAAGTCATTTTTTTGGAGTAATTCGCGAATTGCTGGGGTGAGAATTTGCTGATAAATGGGGGCAAATAGTTGATTTGATGCTTTTGTTGGTAAGGATAGAGTTCCTAAGATGACTCCGCATTTGGCAAGGATTTCTGGATTGGTTAAATAGCCACAATCTCGTAATGCTTGTTGGGCTACATATAGGGACCATTTGAGGGTATTGTCGAGGGTTTCGAGGAAGTCGGCAGGTAGTTTGTATCCTTTACTATCGAATTTAAAATCGCGAATAAATGACCCTTTTAAGGAGTAGATTTTATCAGGTTTGCCTTTTTTCGGTTCGTAGAATATGTTTGGCTCTACTCCGATTTCTTCGGCTGTAATTGTTGATGTTGAGTCTTTTTGTTCCATTAAGTTATGCCAAAATTCGTCGGGGTTTTTGGCATCTGGGAATAAGCATGAATATCCGATAATTGCTATTTTTTCCACGGTGTTATTTTTGGGATTATGTGTGGGGATGAATATGGATTTATGTCGCGCAGAGAGAACTTGCTGGGGTCGGTTTCCGTCCCAGCAAAGTACCCTTCGGGAACGCTAAGAGCGAACGGCAGAGACGCGGAGAATAAAAGAGGAGAAGTACAATTTTTTGTAGGTTGGGGAGTCACTGCGTTGAGGGGGTTCCCCCCGTTATAGCAAGTGACGTTGGAGGCTTTGCGTAACCCAACATTAATCTACATAATTAAGAATTGTCTTTTAATTCAGATTCATAAAAGACCTTAGTTTTTACAGGAATTTCTGAACTATGATTTATTCTAATAATTTTGGGAGAATAATTCCTTTTGTGCCTAGTAAACGAGAGAAAATATGACCTTCTGAGTCATGAACGATGAAGTTTGCACTAATACCTGTTGCTGTTTTTTGTTGAATTTCGCAGGAGACGTAATAAGTCTGATTTACTGGTGTGATGGCAAATTGTTCGTATCTTTCCATTTGTCCGGGAAGGCAAATTTGTTTGTGGAAATGATATAACCAAATCCATAAAGGATGGGTGCTTAAATCAGTTGCGTAGGGATTCATCCAATCAACTGGAAATTGTCCTTGTTGCTTGGAGGTAATTGGTTTCCAAAAACATTCAGCAGTGATTTTTTCTGGACTAATATTAACGATACGTTTCATTTCTTGAAATGATGCACCGTGAAATAATGATGATGGATTTTGTTGATAAAATTCTTTACCTCGTAATGTAATTATATTATCGGGTTCGAGGTTAAGATTTTCATATATGGGTGCTGCGGGAATTTCTCGGAGTAATTTGGGATTTGCACTGAAATGAAATACAGGTTTTCCAGCAGCGTTGTAACTGAAAATTTTGGCTTGAAGTTCGATTTCTTGCCCTTCAATTTTTGAGATTTCTTGCAGTTCAATAATATGTTCGCTCGCAAGATTTTCGTTAAAAGTAATACCCTTGAATACCCGAAAATTACTAGCGCAGAAAAATCGATATCCTGGGTATAGATGTTCGCAAGTATCCGCAATCCAAGATACCGCACAAGTCGCAGGTAATACCAAATTCCCGGCAATTGTGTGATCGATTAAAAATGGGTTTGCTTCAGCTTGGAGACGACGACGAACTCGATGTGTGCGTAATTCAGTACCCAAAGGTGCAGGTGGAAAAATCATTGGACTACCAATCACTACCTGGGTAGTATCTTGATGCGCTGGGTTGAGTTCATTGACCAACATTTGTGTACCCGCATCAACTGGGATGATATCAATTCCCCGACGGGCAAATTCCTGTTTGAGTTGAGGTGTAACCATTCCGCTATCCCAACCACCCCAATTAATTGCTACTACGTGACATTCGGGATGCTGTTGTTTGATTAAATGGGCTGATTTGTTGAGGATTTCATTTGCGATCGCATAATCTGATTGTCCAATATTCCCATAAAATCCGGTGACGGAGGAGAATAATACTAAATGTTTTAGCTGGTTGAGGGGAATGCAATTAAGTAGGTTTTCTAGTCCTTGGACTTTGGCTGTATAAACTTTTTCAAAGTCTTCTTCGGTTTTCTTTTCGATTAGTTTATCTGCTAAGTTACCTGCTCCATGAATAATTCCGGTAATTTTTCCAAGTTTGCTGGTTGTTTCTGCTAGTTGTATTTTTAATGTTTCTAAGTTGGTGACATCTACGCTCAAATATTCGGCGTTTCCACCAGCTTGGTTGATTGCTGCTAATGTTTGTTTGATTTCACGATTGGATGTGATTTGGTTGTACATTTTTTGGACGCTGTTTGGTGTTGGTTTTTCACCAGTTGCTAAAATGTATTCCATGATGCGTTTTTTTAATGTTGCTTCATCAAAGCAGTTTTTAGCAAATTCGGGTTCGTTTTCTATTAGTTGGGAACGTCCCAAAAGTATGAATTTGCACGGGTATTTTTGAGCTAGTTTGATTGTGCATTTTGCGGTGATTCCTTTGGCTCCTCCGCTAACTACAAATACGGATTTGGTGTTGATATGGGTTGTGATGGGCATAGGATTTAATTGGGGGAGATGGTGTTTATTTGGGGAAGAGAAAATAACCGCCAAGATGCAGAGTACGCCAAGGAATAAAGGAAGAGAATATCAAGTTTTGTATTTGGATAAGTGATACTTTCTATCTATATCTGCGGTTTTATCTCTTATCTGTCGTAATAGAGTGAATCAGGTGAGTTTCTACGTGGGTTATTATTGTCGTTGTTCTCGTTACTTTCATTAGGATTTCTAATTGATTGGGAGATAAATATAAAAAATCCAATCATGATAATAGTGATAATTGCAATTAAATTATTATTACTACTACTATTACTATTACTATTACTATTACTATTATTTTGGCTACTGCTACTACTATTACTAACTAGACTAGTGTTACTATTTCCTGAATCTCCTAAGCGGACATCTCCTAAGTCTTTTTGAGCGGATGATAGCCAAATTGAATATTGATAAGGTCTATATCCTGATGCCTCAACATATATTTGACCTTGGACATTTTTAGCTTTATCTGGATTGATTTGAAAGCGATAAATTCCTTCTATATCTGTGTGGGAAGTGAGGGAAATTTCATCGGTTTTTAATGAAACTTTGGCTCCCCGAATCGGTGCTTGCTTTTCGTAGTCAATGATACGACCGATATAATTTATTGTGTTTTTTTTTGACATATTTAATTAAATTTAGAAATGGAGATTGAGGGATATGGAGAGATACTATTTCCACGTCTCTCCATGTCTCCTCTTGTTAGCTACTTCCTTTATTTCGCTATCAGTGTTACTCTTCCTTGAGTTCCATAAGCGACTTCGGTAAGGTTACGGTTTGCATCGTGCAATTCTGCGATGATGTGTTTTGCCGATGTTTCTGCGTCAAGGGTAGGACTAATATCGATCGCTCGACAAAATACGTTGGACCATTCCCAAATCATGGTTTTGCTTAACCCAAATAAACCTGCCGCGATCGCACTATATTTTGTTTGATGTGCTAACCCGAAAGCTCCATCGAGACGAGCTACTGTACAGAAACAACTGCGCGTTTGTAATGCTGCTTCGTTTAGGGATTTTTTCAGGTGTTTGGCTATTAAGAATACCTGTTTGACAATGGCTTTTTCTGCGGGATTGTAATAGATACTGTTGTCGTTGGGTAGTTGGAAGTTGGGATGAATGTGAATAAATGCACCGATGGAACCGTAGTTGGTCATTATTGCATTCAGTTGTGTTTGCAAATGTGCTTCGCTCAGTTCTGTCATTACTACCCGTTCGATACCCGCAGGTAAGGTTGATTTGTTGGGTGATACGATCGCAGGAAAGTTTAATATCACTACTTTCCAACCTTGTTGGGTTAAACCGCTTGCAACTTTTGCTGTTGTATCAGAACCATCATCGGTAATTAAAGCTACGGAACCGCTCGCTAGTTGGAAATCGAGCCAGTCTGGTTGGTTGAGGATTTGGAGTGATGCGGGGAGTCTCGGAATCCCCGTATCTAAATCTACATCTAAATCGAATTCATCAACAACGCTTACATCGGTTCGTCTGTCAATCGGATCAAATTCAAGCTTTTTTTTTCACCCCCAGCAAGGTTCTGGAGGTAATTAGCGATTTGTCCGATGGTGCGAAGCTCGGCTATTTCCTCCATGTTATCGGGTTTGGGTAAGTCGGGGAATGCTTCTTGCAATGCTCCCATTATCTCGACTCGTTTGATGGAGTCAATTCCCAAATCTGCTTCCATGTCCATGTCGAGTTCGAGCATTTCCACGGGATAACCTGTTTTTTCGCTAGTGATGGCTAGTAATGCTTGGTCGAGATTTTCGACATCGACAGTGGTTGTTTCTGCGTTTGCAATCGCGGTAATTGTGGGAACTTCGACTTCTAAGTTTACTGTTGGTGGTTGTAAGGTGGAAACTTGGGTTGCTACTGGTGCTGTAATTTCAGGGATTACAGGTGTTGCAACGAAAGTAACTGCGGGTACAATCTCTGCGTTATTTGTAACTACTGTGCTACTTCCATTTGGAGTTGCTGAGTTATTTGATTGCAGATATTCTACTATTTGTGCGATCGTCCGCTTTTCACCTAGTTCTTCGAGGTTTGGTTGGGGTAATTCTGGGTAAATTTCTTGCAATCCTCCCAATATTTCGACTCGTTTAATTGAGTCGATTCCCAAGTCAGCTTCCATGTCCATGTCGAGTTCGAGCATTTCGACTGGATAACCTGTTTTTTCGCTGGTGATGGCTAGTAGTCTATCGCTTAAGTCAGATAAGTCGATTGTTGTGGTTGTGGAGTTTGTAATTGCAACTGCTGAAACAATTGGTTCTTGAATTACAGTTTCTTCGATTACAGTTTCTTCAATTACAGTTTCTTCAATTACAGGCTTTTCAATTACTGGTTGCACAATTGATGGAGCTTGTACGAAAGATGAACTATGATTAAAAACTTCAGTTGTTGCTTGTGTAGAAGCAGGTGCAGGAATTACAGGTAAAATTTCTACAACTTTATTTGTAGCTGGTTTGCGAATAACAGGTGTTGGTGTAACCAGCTTGTCTACTACTTGAGAACCCGAATCTTCTAGATTGGGCGAAGTAGTTAATAATTCTTCAACTTCACCATCACCCAATTCACCAGAAATAACCTGTGCATATTCCTGCTGAATGACTTGGAAAAATTGCTTAGTGTAGTCAACTTGATGCTGAAGGTATTGTTCGTGAACCCGTAGAGTCTCACCTTGCTGTGAATGAAACTGCATCATACTGCGTTCCAAACTCTCCATCACCACAGCTTTAGTCGGATTCGCAGCGTCAAAGTTAGCAAATAAAGCATTTTGCTGTTGCATCAGTTGGAAAAAGGTTTGTGCGTACTCCTGCTGATGATTTAGATACAATCCGTGAACTTGTAAATTTTCACTTTGATTTTGTTGAAACTTTGTCAGGACGTACTCTAAGCTTTCTAAAACCCGTTGGTAATAAGCCAGATTGTTAGATGTAGGTTGCATTTGTGACTGTCTTGCTGATTGAGTAACAGGTGGGACAGATTTTTCTGGTTCTGAATTGTGAAGGTCAATCTGAGTGTTGGGTGCTAAATTCAACTTCACTTCAGAATTACCATTTTACTGCCATTTGTATGGTTTGACGTAAAAGTTGCTGGTTTTGATTCTGGATGCGAACCTGACGGGGAATTTGCTTTAACACCATTAGTAGTAACGGTTGCAACTTGTGCTGTGGAGTGATGACCATTACTAGAATTAGTAGAGGAATTCGCAGAGATTGACATGCTAGAGGTTTGAATTAATTGCTTTTCAGATTCAACGTTACGAACAAGTCGTGTTTCTTCAGTTACATTTTTCCCATCTTTAACTGGAATTTGACCGTTTACTTGCACCTTATAGCCATCTTCGAGTGCTTGTGTCCATAGCTTGCGAGTTTTTTCGGAAACGTGGTTAGCACCGTTGAGACGAATATTTATGCCTTTATTTGTCTCAGTTGGGGGTAAAGAAATGGGTACTTGGTAAGGATCGAGATTTTTGAGGGGCAATCCCGCCACACGCAATTGTACAACCGCTTCCCGCAGAGTGCGATCGCTATTTTTGTGGCTGCTACCATTCAAAGCTACGGCAATATGGGGACGGGTTCCCAAAATGTCTTTAACTAGGTTGGTGAGAACCTTACGGGGACCAAATTCCACAAAACAGTAACCACCAGCACCATAGATATTTTCGATTTCCTGCTTAAACAGTACGGAACTCGCAAGGTGGGTTTCCAAAATCTTTTGAATCCCTTGGGGTTCCTGGGGATACAGATTTCCCGTAACATTGCTATAAATGGGAATTTTCGGTGTTTGGAAATTGACGTTACGTAGTGCGATCGCAAATGATTTCTGAGCAAAGGCAATTAGGGATGTGTGGAATGCAGCCGAAACAGGTAGCAATATCGCAGTATAACCCTTATCCTGCAAAGCTTGTCGAGCTTGGTGAATATCAGCCGTTGGACCAGCTAAAACCACCTGATTTTGGGAATTATAATTAGCAACAGAAACACCAGGATAATTTGCGATCGCGGCTTCAACTTTACTCAAATCCTCCCTCACAGCTAACATTGCCCCCGCATCGTAATCGGGGTCTTGGGGTGGTGACATTGCTTGTCCCCGTGCCTTCACCAATAAGCTATAATCTTCATCAGTGAAGACCCCTGCCGCCCACAATGCCGTTAATTCACCAAAACTATGTCCGGCAACAAAATCAGATTTGAACCCAGCTTGTTGCAAAATCTTGTACATCCCCGCACTCAACATCCCAATTGCGGGTTGAGCATATTCTGTACATTGTAATGCGGCAATTTGAGCATTTCTCTCCATCTCATCAAACACTGGATGGGGGAAAACAACTTCCGAAAGGGGAGCGCAATTATCCTTCAGCAACAAACTGTCCATGTAACCAAACATTTGCTGCATCTTGGGGAAATTCATCACCAATTCCCGTCCCATTTCCAGGTATTGCGAACCTTGCCCGGAGAACAAAGCTACCACCTTACCACCCAATTCCATCCCACTTTGACGGTAGAAAATACCTTGGGGATGTTCCCAAGCAGGTAAGGAAGACTTGGTTCGCAACAACTCGACGGTCATTTGCAGCAACTTAGCAGCTTCATTCCTCGACTCTGCCACAAATCCCACCCTGGGAGCATTGAGAGGAATTTCTTTAACCTTACATTCCTCAATTAGTTCGAGGTAATCTTTCTGCCCAGCGTCGGATTGCAACTTTGCTAACACTTCTTCGCATCGACTTTGCAACAATGCCACATCAGCAGCAAATAGGATGATTTCCGATGGTGTGCTGTGGAGACGATAAGGACTAGTATTTGCTGCGGGAGTTACATATTCCTCTAAGATAACGTGGAAATTAGTACCACCAAATCCAAACGAACTCACACCAGCACGTCGGGGAGCTTCATTTTCTGCCCGAATCCAAGGACGGGTTTCGGTATTTAGGTAAAATGGCGAATTTTTAATGTTGAGTTTGGGATTTGGTTCGGTAACATTAATCGTCGCTGGCAAAACCTTATGATGCAATGCCAGCGCCATTTTTATCAAACTAGCAGAACCCGCAGCCGCTTTTGTATGTCCAATTTGGGATTTGACACTACCCAAAGCAATATATTGCTTTCTGGCATTGTCATCACCAAAAAACTCCCGCAGCGATGCAAACTCAGTTGGGTCTCCTGCCATTGTACCCGTTCCGTGGGCTTCAACTAAGCCAACAGTTGCCGGATTAATCCCCGCATCATCGTAAGCACGTTGTAACGCTTTTACCTGCCCTTCTTGACGCGGTGCGTAAATACTCTTATAACGTCCATCGCTCGATGTCCCAATCCCACGAATCACCGCATAGATTTTGTCTCCATCCCGTTCGGCATCTGCCAAACGTTTTAATACCACCATCCCAATGCCTTCACCTAACATCATCCCGTCAGATTTAGCATCGAATGGTTGAACCTTGTCACCAGGAGAAACAGCCGGAGTTTTGCTAAAGGAAATATATGCCATGATGGAGTTATCTGTATCCACCCCACCGTAAGCATCATATCGCTACGATGCTCAATTAATTCGCTAATCGCCATTTTAATGCGGCAAATGAACTTGCACAAGCAGCATCAACTACACAGTTAGTACCCCCAAAATTCAAACGGTTGGCAATTCGTCCAGAAACGACATTTGCTAGCATTCCTGGAAAGGCATTTTCGTCCCACTTCACATAGGCACTTTTGAATTTGCCAATAATTTTCTCCGTATCCTCATCGGATAAACCGCTACTTTTGAGAACCTTTTCCCAAACTGGATATTCCAACCGTGCAGCTAAAGGCATTGCAAGTTGTTTTCCGGAAGCAACACCAAGAATTACCCCTACATTTTCGCGATTAAACTCGCAAGTTGTATTGTAACCAGCATCTTCCATCGCTTCCTTCGCAACCACCAAACTCAGCAACTGCGACACATCAGTCACTTCTAAAATATTCGGTGGCAAGCCAAATTCCATCGGGTTAAAATCAACATAAGGAATAAATCCACCGTGTTTACAATATGTTTTATCTTCTTTAGTGCGGGGATTCGGGTCATAATAATCATCGACATTCCAATGGGTATCTGGAATCTCAGTAATACAGTCAACTTTATTAATAATATTTTCCCAATAGTCACGCAGAGTTCTTGCTTGGGGAAAGAGGTTTGCCATCCCAATAATCGCGATCGGATTATCTTGCAGTTGCCTGTTCATTTTGTTGGTTGACATAGGTTTGTCCGACATCCTCTTTTTCTCCTCAATAAACTTTAATAATGCTTGCTCACAATCGTTAATTTGGTTTTCCAATTGCAACAAAGCAGTATCTATCCAAGAAGCAGACATAGGCTAATCTTTGGTAGTGTTGATGATGAGAAGTTTTGTGGAAGGGAACCTTCCCCACAAACTTCTGATGAAGCTACGGTAATTTCTGTTACCAACCAAAAACGAGCTATCTGTTCTTTACAGCAGCCATTTATTCGCAATAATCTAAGGTTTTGCGTCAATTAATAAGTGTTAGTGGTTAATAGTTAATGGTTAATAGCTTATATTTAGATGTTTCTAGGGTGAGCATTGCCCACCCTTGGTTAATAAGCACTAATACTTAATAACTTACATCTAATTGCTAATAACTAATAACTAATAATTAATACCTAATAACTAATAAAATTAACGCTTCTGGTCATTCCAGCGATGTAATGGCAATCTTAATCTCATTTAAGTCTAAAAAATGCTACATATCTATCAGTTGAGGTGTCGGGAGTTGCCTATTTTTGATTCCCCTAAACTATATTTGTAACTAGTTTTAGACAAAATGATAAAACTGCAAATAGTGCTACACCACGGTGGATTCCTGATACTGTGGTAATAGGTCAATTACATTGTTGAAACTCGTAAAATAATCTTGTAATGCACTAGCTGCTTGACCAGTAAACTCAATCCATTCGTTGTGGCACAGATTTTGAGAAATTGATTCTAATTGAAATAATGGATACTTGGGAGTAGCTATTAAGACAGAAACGCTTTTTTCGCCAGAGCTAGTCCTGCTATCTAATTTTACTGCGGCAACATAACTCGTGTTAATTACAACGTTTTGTATCTTGATAAATGCCATAGCTAATTCAGCGTCCAAGATAATATAATTTAAAGTTTTGACAAACTTGAGTCTGGCAAATTCGTTACAAAAACACCCCTCTTGATAAGTCTTTTCTACCAATCAATCGAATAACACCACATTATTCGTCAATTTTTTCGTATTTAGATATTATGCGCTCGTGATTGAATAGCTAGGAGCTTTGTCAATTGAGAGCTTCATAATTACTTTAAACACTAACATAACTATGAAAATTCGGATAAGAACTTCAAGATTTTTATGAATTTGATGCATAATTAATAATGTAAATGTAAAGTAGAATAAAACAGTATATAATGCTACGATTATCCGGCATTAGATAATATTTGAATTTGTTATTTATGTACGTTTTTTAGTCGCTTTTAAGATAGTATCTGCGAGTGATATTCTAAATATTCTTTTAAAATTTATTGAAAAGTAATTAAAAAACCCGATTTCCTCAGAAAATCGGGTTTTGTAGTTTGATATTTTGATTTGGAATTAACAAAATCGATCCATAATAAAATTACCCCACCCTATAAACGAGCAGAGCGAGACTTCCCATACGCGATCGCATTACCGTAGGGTAGTGGAGGGAACTGGATATTGATTATTTCCCCCTTGTAAATGGGGACTAAAGGGGGGTAATTTCTGAGATATGGGTGAGAAAATTAAATTATTTTTCTTGCTTGTTTCCCGGTTAAATTTTGCCAGCGTTGGATACCTCGACTGATTAATTCCGGGTTCTCGTCACCAATAAAACATGTACGTCCTAAACGATCGCAACTAATCAAAATTTCCCCATGTCCCATAAATGGAGCTATCACAAAGCTATTGGGGTTGCTGTACATATTTAACAGATAACTAATAATTCCTTCAACACCTTCGAGATTGATGGTATTTTCGGGTTTAGGGGTTGGATGATGGGAAAAAATACCCACGTAGATGTTATTTAAAATAAATTCGTGCTGAAATGGCATTTGATGACTGCTGCAAAAATTATTCACATTTCCCTGCGATCGCAATACAGCGACAACTCTGGCTTCATTGACAAGATAGTCATGTTCCCAGAAGGATGATAGGGTTGCGATCGCAAGAGCTGCATCGGAGGGTAAGAGGTTAATAAATTGCTTGCCTGCTGTATTCCCGCAATAAATCAGATGCTTGTTTAACATCCATTTTTCACCGGGTTCAACTCCGCTTTGATTGGCTGCTGTTATCGCTTTACCATTGTTGATAGGTTGGGATGGCTCTTTTTTGGGTATGGGTTTTGTGTATTTTTTAGATGTCGCGATCGCGGGGTTTTTCTGGTGATGTTTCACGCTGGAATGCTTGTAACTGTAGTTCTTTTTGCTTTTCCCTAGCTTGTTTTGCCAAATTGGCTTGATATTCGGCTTCTACTTTATCACCTTGTTGCATTGCTGCCTCAAAGGCTTTCTCAGCTACTTCCGCTTGTGTGCGTTCAAAGTTGGCAGTTCTGGCTATTTTGAGTTGCAGGGTACGACTTTTACCTAGCGGGGTACCAATAATTTTTTGCTTGACATCGGGATGGATATCCCTAGCTATCTGCTTCCCCTGCTGGAAAGAACGCTCGCTGTAACCGAAACCTTTTGCCAACTCAAAAGTTGTTTTCGGAGGTAGTGAATTAATTTCACCACCTTTTGCACTTACTTTGTGGGTGTATTGGTTATCACCTGGTTTACAGCGCAATCCCATCCGTTCCAAAATGCGATCGCGCTCTAACCAAAGTTCGTAGCGTTCGAGTGGTTCGAGTTCGTTACGAATGAAATTTTCGTCGATTTCTGCTAACCTGGCTTGGTCAGCATCCTCGAAATTAACGATTTTACACTCGATTTGCTCGAATCCTAACAATCTATAAGCGGTGAGTCGATGCAATCCCGCAATCAAGGTAAACTTGCGATCGACTGTAATTGGATTTAATAAACCATTGGCACGAATTGACTGCATTAATTCAACTACTTTATCGTCTTTAATTGGACGACGATTGGAACCAATATTGATTTGGGCGATAAGTACTGCTAGCACAGTAGGCATAATTGTTGTTCCTCCTAGTGCCAAGTTAAGTTACTAATGGGATGAGTATTCAGGCAAGTGTTAAGTAGGTAAGTGAGAACTCTGATACACATGTTTTAATTGTTGAGAATTCGAGCCAATTTATAAACTAAAACTGAAGTGCGATCGGAAAATAAAAAGCGGATTTTTCTAGAATTTAGATGTTGTGATTTAGCAAGTAGCTAGCAATTATAAATGTACTTAATCAATACACCCTAAAAAGAGATTTTGGAATACCAGAAAGTACTTGAAATAATTTTTGTTCGCTATTTACATTTGTGTCCTACGAATACGTGCATGACTAACAATTAGGGAGTGAGACTAATATTAATAGTCTGTTGTTCCCTATATTATTTCTCAATGCCTTTTTATTTGTAAATATCTTAGATAAAGCATAATCTAGCGCATCGAGATATGATGCGGGAGTTAGCCCATATCAGAATTGTGGTTTCAACCAAAGAAAATTGCAGAAGGAAGAAAATATATTTTCGTACTCGATGGCAAAGCTGTTATTTGCTGCTTCAATAAATTTAAACCGCTATTACTAAACAATTGCCTTTTATCACAAGTATTTGTAAATGTAGTGTAAGTTCTGTAGTTTATATGACTTTTTATTGAGGTCATCACGAATAAAGTTAATTATCATAGTTGTTAATCATTGATTATTTGCCTTGAGTTAGCAACTATTTTAATCAATTCTACCTGCTTGACAAAAATAAACTAGTTTGTCATATTTAAAGACAAGTTTATCCAATAAATATCTAATAGAATTTTGTTCTATCTCTAACGATAATTTTCTCAGTATTATTGATACTGACTAAGTAAAATTTACTTTGTAAAAATCGACTCTAGCTATTGGATAAAGCTGCGGAAATTGGGTGTAGATTTGTCAAGTAAATGACGAAGTAAATGGCAGCAACCCTCTACAATTGCAGTCATTACAAAATATAGCGATGGATATGTTTTAAAGGTAGTTTTCAAGACTATCTTTTTAAGATATTACACTCAGTAATCTATAAAAGTTTCAGTAACTTATATTTTTCCCCATTCTCAACAACACCTCAAAAACCGGATTTACCAACCAAAAATTTAGGTTTTGATGATTATTTCTTCTCAAGAAACTAGATTTTCACCCAGGTAGAAGATGTCAGGCAACATCACATAACTGAGTATTCAATTACTTAAATTACTGCAAATCTTCGCCATACTACCGCGATCGGTGAAGCTTAATGCCAGAAGTATATCGCTTCACACAAGAAGATTTACACAATAGATTCATCCAGTGGGGCTAATTCTTTGCGTACATTATTGGGATAAGAATATGACTGTAGACAATGATAGCCAGTTTTATACATCAAAATCTAATCCTCGCTGGCGACTAATTTTAGCTATATCGGTAGGATTAATTGCTGCACTGATGGCTATTTATAGCTTAACAAGATATCAAGCATCAGCTCGTAAAGAAGCTGAAAAAGCAACGAAAACCGTCCCAGCAAGAGTTGCAGTGACAGCATTAGGACGTATCGAACCTCAAGGTGAAGTACGACGCTTATCAGCACCAAGTTCTTTAAGTGGTGTGCGAGTGGAAAAAATTCTCGTCAAGGATGGTGAATCTGTTCGTACAGGACAAGTCGTTGCCTGGTTAGAAGGATATGCTCGAACAGCTGCTGCAATTCAGCAGGCAACTGATAAAGTAAATGTAGCGCGAGCCAAACTGCTGCAAATTAAAGCAGGAGCCAAAGCAGGGGATATTAGCGCTCAAAATGCCACTATTGCTAGATTACAAGCGCAAGTGAAAGGTGAAGTCGCAGCTCAACAAGCTATAATTGCCAGTCTGCAAGCACAATTAAACAATGCTCGTACAGAAAATAATCGCTACCAGCAACTGTATAAACAAGGTGCAGTTTCCGCATCAATTGCTGATACTAAACGCTTGCAGTTGCAAACAGTCGAGCAACAAATTCGCGAAGCTCAAGCTGGATTAACTCGTACAGTCAGCACTCTACAAAACCAAATTAAGGAAGCGCAGGCAAAGTTAGTCAGTCTGAGTGAAGTGCGTCCAGTTGATGTTCAACTTGCTGAAGCTGAAGTCAAAAGCGCTATGAGTGCAGTCAAACAATCCCAGGCAGAACACGAACTCACCTATGTTAAGTCACCAGTTGATTCCAAAATTCTCAAAGTTCATGCTAAATCTGGGGAAGTTATCGGTAGTGATGGCATAGTTGAACTTGGTACTACATCGCAGATGTACGTAGTTGCTGAAGTGTATCAAACTGACATTGACAAGGTACGTATTGGACGAAAGGCGATCGTTACCAGTACGGCATTTAGTGGCAAAATCCAGGGAACTGTTAGCGCTATTGGTTTACAAGTTGAACGTCAGAGTATTTTGAGTGTCAATCCTTCTGCTGATACAGATCGTAGGGTAGTTGAAGTCAAAATTCGGATAGATAATCCCAAAGATAGCCAAAGAGTTGCAGGTTTAACCAATCTACAAGTTGATGTTGCTATTAACATCTAACTCGAAATTTTTGTATTTAAACATTACCAATAATACTTGATTTTAGGTTGAAAAAATTTGGTTTATATAATCAAAAATCTAAAATCTAAAGTTTGTACTGAGCGATAGCGAATGTATCCAAAATCTATAGACGCGCAAAGACTTTTCGCAGAGTAATCCAAAATCCCAAATTGGTATTATTCTTCACACCCAATTTTGGAAGACTGAATCATGGTTTTTAAAATTCCCCTGGCATGGCTACAACTAATTCAACAAAAAGGACGTTTTATCGTAGCTATTGCTGGTATGGCTTTTATTGTACTGTTAATGTTTGTACAATTAGGCTTTCAAGATGCACTTTATTCCAGCGCTACTTCTGTACATCAAAGTTTACGTGGCGATTTATTTCTTGTTAGTTCTCAATACAAAGCTTTAACATCAAATCAAAGTTTTGCCCGTACTCGTTTATATCAAGCATTGGGATTTGATGATGTTGAATCTGTGAGTCCAATGTATTTGGAGTTTGCTAAATTCAAAAATCCCGATACTGGAGAAAAATATCCGATATATGTGATTGGATTTGAACCTGGTAAATCTGTGATTAACTTACCCGAAGTAGAGGGTAATCTCGATAAATTAAAAATACCAGATGTCATCTTATTTGACCGAGATTCGCGTAGTTATTTCGGTGATATAGTCAAAAAATTTGAGCAAGGGCAACCAGAGCAAGTGCTTGAAGTTTTTCCTTTCAATAATTCAACGGGTTATCGAGTTAGGGTTGGTGGTTTATTTAGTATTGGTCCATCTTTTGGTGTTGATGGTAATTTAATTGTCAGCGATACCACATTTAGAAGGATTTTTCCCAATAGATCGCCGGATAGAGTTGATATTGGTGTTATCTCTCTAAAACCTGGTGCAAATGTAGATAAGGTAATTGAAAACATCCGTAAAAATCTTGCCAATGATGTGACAATATTTAGCTATAAAGGGTTTAGTAATTATGAGAAAAAATATTGGGCAGCAAGAACTCCAATCGGCTTTATTCTAAACATCATGCTGACAATGGGTTCAATAGTCGGAATTGTGATTGTTTATCAAATTCTCTACAGTAATATCTCCAGTCAGTTTGTTGCTTATGCCACTTTAAAAGCTATTGGGTACCAAAATAATTACTTGTTAGTTGTCGTCTTCCAGCAAGCCTTAATCTTAGCAATTTTAGGTTATCTCCCAGGTTTCATATTATCGTTAGGACTATATGATTTTGCGATGAGTACAACAAAATTACCAATTATGATGACTGCTCAAAATGCAATAGTTGTGTTTGTTTCAGCAATTGTTATGTGTATTCTCTCTGGGGTTTTGGCAATTAATAAACTGCGTTCTGCTGACCCTGCTGACATTTTTTAATGGGTAATATAACAGTTATTCCGATTCGGGGAATCTAAGAAAGTTGTGATTTACAACTTTACGAACAATTAGTATTAACCATTCCCAACTACTAAAATACATGAATATCCAAAATCAAACGATTCTTATCACTGGTATTAACGAATGTGTTGGTTTACGCGCTGCGGAAATTACATTAGCACAAGGACTTAAGGTTAAAGGTTTAGTACATACATCAGAAAAAGGTAAACAAAAGGATATAAAAAATTACAAGCAAGTTGAAAAATTAGGAGTTGAATTAATTTTTGGAAATATAACTGATATTGATGTTGCAAAAAAAGCTTGTGAGGGGGTAGATATTGTCTTACATGCAGCAGAGATAGCTAAAGAAGGTGGAAAACTTAAAGAGTTTCAAGATATAAATGTGGGTGGAACTACGAATATCGCCAATGCTGCTAAAAAGGCTGGAGTTAAGCTTTTTATGCATCTGTCTACTGTACTTGTATATGGTTTTGATTATTCTAATGGCATTGCTGAAAATGTCAGCTTGACCAGCGAAAGCAATCCCTATTGTCAAAGTAAGATTGAAGCAGAATCGGCAATTTTAAAATATAATTCTCCACCTGAATTTGGTGTAATTGTGATTCGTGCAGGAGATGTTTATGGTCCTGAAAGTATACCTTGGATAATTCGTCCTCTTTCTTTAATGCGTCAAAACTTATTTGCTTGTGTTAATGATGGTAAGGGAGTTATTAACCATGTGTATATCGATAATCTGGTTGATGCTATCTTTTTAGCAATTGAAAAACAAGCATATGGTGAAATATTTAATATTACAGATGGAGCCGAAACTACTTGGAAAGAATATTTTACGAAGCTGGCTGCAATAGTAGATTTACCAGAACCTTCTTCATTACCAAAAGAGGAAATGAAGCTATTTCTTCGCGTTCGCTGTCAAGGACAAAAACTTTTTCGTAAAGAAGCAGATATCTTACCGGAATCTGTTGATTTTATGTCTCGTCCTTATGCTTATTCTATTGCGAAGGCTAGAAAGATATTGAATTATGAACCGAAAGTTACCCTCGATAAAGGTATGGAACTCACAAAAGAATGGCTACAAAGCAATTGCTAATCTTCTAGTGAAATAAATTATTTATCGTATTTAAAATCTTTACTGGTAAATAATAATTCATTCTGTATACATTTTTGTACTAGCGTAAAATCTGTTTTATATGTGCATAACTACCATTTTAATTAATTTTCCCATTTTCAAATTCATGGAATCTCTACAACATTACTTACTATGAATAACCAACCTAAGCTAAGTATTGGACTACCTGTATATAATGGTGAAAGGTTTTTAGAAGCAGCATTAGATTCACTCTTGGAACAAACATTTCAAGACTTTGAAATAATTATTTCGGATAATGCTTCAACTGATAAAACAGCAGAGATTTGTAAATCTTATGTAGCAAAAGATAGCCGGATTAGCTACTATCGTAATGATACTAATATTGGTTGCGCTCGTAACTTCAATCGGGTTTTTGAATTATCTTCTGGTGAGTACTTTAAATGGGCATCGTATGATGACCTTCATCATCCCACTTTTTTAACAAAATGCATTGAGGTACTTGACGAAAATCCTAGCATTATTTTGTGTCATTCCCTAGTGAAATTCATTGACGAAAAAACACAAATTATTGGCAATTACGATATTCACTTCCATACAGATTCATTCAAAGTACATCAACGTTTTGATGAATTATTGGCAAAGCATTTGTGTTATCAATGCTATGGTGTCATTCGACGTAGTGCCCTTAATCTTGCACCTCTAATGGGAGGTTATGGAGCTGCGGATGCAATTTTCTTGTTAAGACTTTCCCTACTTGGTCGTTTTTATGAAGTACCCGAATATCTTTTCTTAGCACGTCATCATTCCCAGCAATCATTAAGTATGTTCTTCCCAGAATATCTGAAATTTGCTAATAATAAAAATCGCCATGAATTAAAACTTTTACCTGATTTTTATAGCTATGCTGTATGGTTTGATTCCAATAATAAAGGTAAAATTTTATTACCACATTGGAGAATATTCTGGGAATATTTACGCTCTGCATCAATGGGAAATATGAATATTTATGAGCGTTTGTGCTGCCATATTAGTATTATCAATAAATTAAAAGGTACTGAGTATTTACTCATCAAAGATATTTGGAGTGCTTCTAAATCTCTTTGGGAAATAGTACCTAAATTGTCAATATCAATTAAAATTGAGCTTCGTAGACCCTCAGTTTTATAATGTTTAAATAGTAGGGTTTATTTATAATCTTCTTAATTAAATAAACCTGTATATAGTACTTTCCAACTGGTGAGGTGTATTTCAGTTACTTAGGAAAGCGCTATATATCACCTTTTTCAAGAGATTAAATTGAGACATTTCCTTACTGAGAAAATAGGGCTAATTTACATGAAACACAAATTTTTCTGGAGTTTATTTTCCTTAACAACAATAGCAGGAATTAGCTTGGCTACTATGGTGAATGCTGAGTCAAATTCAACGCTAACAGTAGTCATAAATGGAGTGCGATACTCCCCAGGAGGAAAGATATGTATGCGAGTGTTTTCAGGTAATAAGGGGTTTCCGAATAGTGATGAGAGTGAGGTTAAAAGTGCTTGCGTTCCCATTACAGGAAATTCTATTAAAAAGCAATTTAGTGGTTTAAAACCTGGAACTTATGCTGTTGGTATAATTGCTGACGAAAATGGAGATGAGAAACTGAATACTGATTGGTTGGGTATTCCTCAAGAAGGTTTTGGTATCTCTCGCAACCCGAAAGTGTCTGTGACAACAGGTACACCAAAGTTTAGTGATGCGAGTTTTCCTGTGAGGAAAAATATCACAATTAACATTAATATGAAATATTCACTCGACTCATAAATGTCATGATTTGTAGAGATGCGACATTTCGTGTCTCTACATTTACTGAAATAATGAAAATGATTTATTTGAGTAAATTATTCAGAGTTTTGTTACAAATAATTCATTTATACTTTGACGAAACAAATAAAATATTTTTAATGAGAATGCAGTTGGAAATTTCTATAAATTAGTTTAGGAAATTTTGTTAGTATGCATTGTTCAGCAACCAAGAAGTAATTTATCTACCTCATATTAAATCGATACATTTAGGTCAAATTAGTGAGGAAATTTTATCTAAGTTATGGTTATTTGATGATGAATATTCTTAATTTCACAAGTCACAAGACTAATTATTTGTTCTAGTTGGAAATAAGTCAATCTTCTGTAGATAATACGAATAAAATCAAAATTATGAGTAAGCAGCCACTTCGGATTGCAATTATTACAAGTTTGTACGCACCGTTTTTATCAGGAGTTTCAACTGGAGTTCATCAACGGGTTTTGTGGCTACTTCAACAAGGACATCATGTTCTTTTAATTCACCCGGAATTTAATAGTAAATATCCTAAAAAAGTTGGCGATCGCCCCATGCAAGGATTGAATGAAGTTGAATCATTTACTAATTTTACTTCTTTTGCTTATCCCACAGAACCATTAATTTTTTATAAGTCTCTTCCCCAACCTTTAAGCTATAAACATTGGAGTGATACTCAGGTTTTAAAAAAGTTCAAACCTGATATTGTTGTTGTCGAAGAAGCTCCACAAATGCGAGGATTCTACTCATTATTTCTGCAAGGTTATGGTCGTCCTATCGCTGTAGAATATCGTAAATTAACGGGTACACCGACAATTTCCTTGTTTCATACTGATATAGTTGCTTATATCAAATATTATTTAGGTAATCAAATATTTAAGCTAATTAGCCCAATTTTACCTTTGACTATTAAGGCATTTAGTAATGTCTATGATTACAACTTTTTTCCATCGGAAGAACAATTAGCTCGCTACAAAAAATTAAAATCTCAGCGTAGTGAATATTTACGCTATCAAGGAGTTGATTGTCAAAAATTTCAACCAGCAAACATAACTTATAATCCCATTCCTGATGATGAAAGAAACATTTTGTTATTTGTTGGTCGAATTACCGCAGAAAAAAATGTCACTCAACTAATCGAATCATTTCCACATATTGCAGCTAAAATTCCTGATGCTCATTTAGTTATTATTGGAAGTGGACCTTTAGATAAAGAAATTCGCAAACTTGCCCAAAAATATGAATCAGGTATCACAATCTGGGGGGAATGTTACGGTACTGAATTATTGGGATGGTATGCTCGTGCGGATGTGTTTGTAAATCCATCAGTAACAGAGAATCTTTGTACTTCAAATAACGAAGCCTTGGCATCGGGAACACCTCTTGTTTTGGCAAAATCACCTTCAGCAGCAGAACAAGTAAATCCAGGAATTAATGGTTTTATTGCCGAGGCAAATAACCCGATTGATTTTGCCAATAAAGTTATTAAAATTCTCGAAAATCCTGAATCAAAAGCAGAAATGTCACGACAAGCACGTCAGTCAGTACTTAAATTTGATTGGTCAGCTTGTATGCAACAATTTGAAGCTAAACTTTATGAGATTTTAGGAATCAAGAATTAGGTAATTACAAATAGGAAAATAATTGTAGGGGTGGGGTTTCCCCACCCTTACGACAGTTTAGTGGGAAAATAAAGGATATAATTACCATTTTAGATTTTGGATTTTGCGAAAAGTTTGTGGGGAAGGTTTCCTTCCACAAAACTTTTCAAGACGGATTTTAGATTTTGGATTTTAGATTTTAGATTAAATAAACCTCATTAATTTGTGGGAATTTGTTGAATTTGTTGAGTAAAAGAACTTTCATCGTATTGGAGTTCTTGAGCAAACTTTAAACCTTGTGTAAATGCCGATCGCGCTTGGGGATATTCTTTGCGTTGTAGGTGCATTTGTCCAATGTTTTCATAGGTTTTCATCACACCATAAAAATTACCTGCAAGTTCTTCACTTTGCAGTAAAATTTGGCTGGTTTGTAATGCTTCGTCGATTTGTCCTTGGGAACGATACAGGGCAATTAATTTTTGGAGTGCTTCCCCAGAGCGGGCATATTGCTGCTGTTCCCAAGCAGAAATATAAGCTTGTTGGTAGTTTTGAAATGCGTTTTCTAAAACACTGGGATTTTGTTTTGCCAAGATTTCGTAATCGGAACCTATAGCTATTTGTAATTCGGGTAATTCAAGTAAATTATTTTCTTTTGTGTAAATTTCGGCGATTTTGCTGCGGGTATTTATTGCTTGCTGATGCTGTTTACTTTGGTCGTAGATGTAAGCTAGCTGTTGTAGATATGCTAACTCATCTATTCGTACCCCTTTTGCTGACGCTAAACCTAATAACTCTTCATAAGTAGCAGCAGCTTGGGGATAATCGAACCAACTCATGTGAATTGTACCAATAGTTTGTAGAGTGTTGATTTCCTCCGCTTGGTTTCGCTGCTGTCTTACTGCTGCCAAAACTTGATTGTAAACCTCGATCGCTAACTTAGGCGATCGCACTTTTTGATATCCTTCTCCTAATGCTCGTAATATTGCTAAATCTGTCACAGGTAGAGATTTTTTCGGCTTTTGAATTGATTGGAGACGTTGTGTAATAAATTGTACCTGGGGACGTTCGTTGTTTCGCCAAGCAATTTCCCCAACCCTCGTTAGAGCTTGAACTTCGTTAATCGTTCCTAAGTATCGACGCAAGCGGATTTCTCGATTCCAGGTATCAAATGCTGCTAGTTTTTCACCGGATTGGAGTTTTGCGATCGCTTCCGTATTTAATTGCTCCAGTGCCATTTCTAACTGCTGTTTTTCTTGCTCCGTCAACGGTTGTTTATCGGGGTTGCGTGGTAACAGAGGGTCTGATACTTTAATTTCTAAGGGATTGGCAGGAAATTTATCTGGGATGGGTTGTTTTTTATCCTGTGCTAGCGCTGAAGAACTAAAAATCAACGACAATGATAATGTAGTAATAATACTGAAATTACGAATCATAACTAATTTAATGTTGGGGGTTTAGGGTAGGGGTTTTGCTAAAGATGAAGATAAATAATCAACCGTTAACGCTTGACCTTTTTCAGATAGACGACATCAAACTAAAAATTCTCCTGCAAAATAAGTTCCCACAAGTTTTAAAATATTCATAATATCCGCGATACGCTTCTAGCGTTAAGCTTTGATGACCAAACTTTAATCCTCAAACTTTTATAATGACCCATTCTACAGACATTACCACCTTAGCCCGTTGGATGGCAGCAGACTTTAGCAACCAAGAACAAGCATTTGAGAACCCACCTTTTTTTGCCCACATCCGTGTGTGTATCCGTCCCATTCCGCAAGAACTGTTATCTGGGGTAAACTTATTTCTCGAACAAGCTTATGATTTTGCCCTGAACCAACCTTATCGAATGCGTGTAATGAAACTGAGTTTGGCTGATAAGCATATTATTATCGAACATTACACCCTCAAAGAAGAGAAAAAATACTATGGTGCATCCCGTGATGTCCAACTTTTGCAAACTCTAACTACTGATGAGTTAGAAAAAATGCCGGGTTGCAATATGATTGTCGAATGGACTGGTAACAGTTTCAAAGGTAAGGTTGAACCAGGTAAAGGTTGTATTGTTGTCCGTAATGGGATACAAACTTATTTGGATAATGAATTTGAAATTGATGCCGAGAAATTTTTCAGCTTAGATCGAGGCAGAGATTTTGA
This sequence comes from Calothrix sp. CSU_2_0, assembly GCA_012034595.1. GTDB lineage: Bacteria > Cyanobacteriota > Cyanobacteriia > Cyanobacteriales > Nostocaceae > Brunnivagina. The sequence continues at coordinate 31,635 of JAAUPE010000012.1, forward strand.
AACTAACGAACATGCTTGGGGTTCGATTGCTGGTGCTTTTCATTTTGTCAGATGGAATAATTTTGCTGACGAAGTTAAAGCTTCTTAAGTTAAGGTCGAGTCCAGTTCAATACATATAATTACCACAAATTACCCTCATTATTTAACCATCGCAACAGCAGACTCAGGATGACAACAGGAAAACCTGCTGCAAGACAAATTAATGCTTGTGAAAAATTGAGTGGTACGGTAGCGAACAATGTATTAAATAGTGACAACTGGCTAAAGAGAATTTGTAGGATGATTACAGAGACAATACCAATCGCTGGAGTATAGGCGATCGCAATTTTTGCCTTCTTTTTTTATGTATTTTCCCCCAGAGAGATGGTATTAACTGGCTCATGCTTAATAGATAAAATATTTCTGCCGCAACCAATGCATGAACAGCCATAGTTCTTGCTAATTCAGTATTACCCGTCCTGTTATTTATCCATTCAAAAATTCCAAATGTGACAATCCAATTAAACAGGGTGATAACCAAGATGCGTCGAAGGATACTTCCAGCTAATAAGCGTTCTCTGGGGTTGCGGGGTGGTTTTTGCATGACTCCGGGCACTTTTGGTTCAAAAGCGAAAGGTATAGAAAGTGCCGAAGAACTAACCATGTTAATCCAGAGAATCTGTACTGGTAAAATTGGTAATGCTCTAGCGAGTAACACACTCGCAAGAATCGTTAACCCTTGTCCAAAATTCACAGGTAACAGGAATGCGATCGCTTTGCGTAAGTTTTGATAAACAGTGCGTCCTTCTTCTACAGCTGCGGCAATTGAGGCAAAATTATCATCGGTGAGGATAATATCCCCTGCTTCCTTAGCTACCTCGGTTCCTGCTTTACCCATGGCAATGCCAATATCTGCTTGCTTGAGTGCTGGTGCATCATTTACCCCATCACCCGTCATTGCCACAATTTCCCCTTTTGATTGTAGTGCTTTGACGAGACGTAATTTTTGTTCGGGGGCAACACGGGCAAAAACTGCACCATCTTCCAGGGTATTCGCAAGTTCTGTATCACTCATGCGACTGAGTTGAGTTCCCGTGGTTGCGGGTTGATGTTCGCTAGTTAGATGAATTGTACGTGCGATCGCACTTGCTGTGACGGCATGGTCTCCTGTAATCATTTTGACTTGGATTCCAGCATTTTTACAGATATCGACAGCTTGAATAGCTTCCTCTCTAGGAGGATCAATCATTCCCTGCAAACCCAGAAAAATCAACCCGCTTTCAATATCTTTGGGTGATAATAATTTTTGCGATGATGAAACAGACTTTTGTGCAAAAGCTAGTACCCGCAAACCTTGTTCTGCCATTGCGTCAGCTTCACGTTTGACTCGTTCAATATCTAGCTCAACATCTGCATCTATTTGCTGACTGCACCTATCTAAAATAGCTTCGGTGGAACCTTTAACGTAAATAATATTATTACCATTTGCCTGTGAAGAGTTGCCATATATTGCAGTTCCGACTCAAAGGGAATTGTATCAAGTCGAGGCATGTTTTCTGCTAAATCCTGTCCATACAAACCAGCTTTGGCAGCAACAACAATCAAAGCTCCTTCGGTTGGATCACCAGCAACTGTCTGCTGTTCATCTTGAGCTTGTAAATGGGAGTCATTACACAATAATCCACATCGCAAGCATTCGACTAATGGATTCATCCTGTCCGAACCCAAATTAAAATTAACTGGTTGTTTGTTCTCTAATTTATTCTCTAATTTGTTCTCTAATATATTGCCTTCAAAACCGTAACCAGTACCACTGACTGTATAAGACTGATTACCTGCGTAGATACTGGCAACAGTCATTTCATTTTCCGTCAATGTCCCAGTTTTATCAGAGCAAATAACCGTAGCACTACCCAAGGTTTCCACAGCAGGTAACTTACGGACGATCGCATGACGTTTTGCCATACGGGAAACACCAATTGCTAAAATAATAGTGACTAATGGGGGTAATTCTTCAGGAATTGCACTGACAATTAATGCTACTGCTGCATTAAACATTTCCACCCAAGATTGACCTTGCCCTAAACCAACGGTAATAATTAACGCAGAAAGTCCTAAAATTACATATATTAGTGTCCAAGTAAATTTTTCTAATTTACGGGTTAAAGGTGTGGTGAGATTTGTACTTTGTCCCACCAATTTCGATATCCGTCCTGTTTCTGTTTCATTGCCAATGGCAACCACAATACCCGTACTTTGTCCCGATGTCACCAAACTGCCAGCATAAGCCATATTGACTCTATCAGCCAAAGGTGTTTCTGTATCAAGGGTTTGCGTAACTTTATTTACGGGAACAGATTCCCCCGTTAATCCTGACTCATCAACTTGTAAATTATTAATCTCTACTAATCGTAAATCTGCGGGTACCTTGTCACCAGAACTGAGTTTGACTAAATCCCCAGGAACTAATTCTTGCGAAGATAACCGTAACCTTTCCCCATTGCGGATAACCAGTGCTTCGGTTGTCACAGATGCAGCAAGAGCTGCGATCGCATTTTCAGCTTTTGATTCTTGAATGTAACCAATAATTGCATTGATCAATACAACCGCAAAAATTACCCCAGCGTCAATCCAATCTCGCAAAAAAAGGCTGATTAAGCCAGCAAATAGCAATATATATATAAGAGGTTGATTAAATTGTTGAAGAAAGCGTATCCAAGCACTTGTTCCTTCTTGAATCGTGAGTTCGTTTGCTCCAAATTGCTCCTGTCTCTTGCGAACTTCATCTGCTACCAGTCCGGTTTCCAAATTAGATTCTAAAGCTTGTGCTACATCCTGTACACGCAATTGATGCCATTGGCGATTAAGCGATTCTTGTGTTAAAATTGCTGTCATTATTTCTCCTTAATCAACCTAGTAACAAATTGTAAAAAACCCTTGGTCAATATTGGTTTCTACATCAACGAATAAATTTAAATTTAGGGTTGAACTTATTGTCTAAGGATTGTAGAAGGAAGAAAATCTATCAAAATGACTATTTCTATTCACATCAAGGTTGATTTGTGGAAAGAACTGTTAATATAAATAACTTTATTTTAAAATTGCTGTACAAAATAATGTTTTTTTGGTATTAATTTTCGTTTCTAAAATCTGAGAGTATGTTGAGAAAATAAATATGGCTCTTCCGTAGGTGTGATGCTAAAATTTAAAGGAAAATTAGTGATTTGCCTTGAAAATAGAGACTTTCAGGCAGTGACAAACTTGATTTTTATCCCAAAGACTAAAAAGTCAAGATTAAAAGCTATCTTTCTTTTCCAGCAAGGAATATGGGCAATTTTATCGGAGTTTTTAGCATCACAAGTAATGAAGAACCATAAATATAAAATTTGTATAGGGTAAGTTAAACCCATGATTATATATGACTTCAGCAGAAAATTTGCATGGGTAGTAACACACCAAATCTAAATATAATGTACCAGTCGAGTAGCCACAATTATTATCGCAACGCTACAAGGACTATATCAATTTACTGAATAAGAATGTTGTAGCGTCACAAATCCGACTATTCTAATTGTAAATATCAAGCTTGTACAGAAAATGGAAAGCATTTGGTTTCCATAACAATCGCAAACTTATCCAAAATTAAGATACACTTGGGTCATCAGATTGCTTTATCTTCCGCAACATTTCTTCGATACGCTTAACACGTTCATTGCGATTTTGCTGTTTAAATATATTTAAGGCTTTGTTTAAAGATGCAATACCTTCATCGCGTTTGTTAGCTTGCACTAGAACTTGCCCTAAAAACATTAAAGCATCCCCATATTCCGGATTAATCTCCAATGCTTTCCGAAACTGTATAATTGCATCATCCCATTTTTCCTGACTGGCATAACCAACACCCATGCCATTATAAGCTAGTGCATAACGTGGATTTAAACGAGTTGCTTCTTGAAAAGACTTGATTGCATCTTCTGCTTTTTCTTGACGTAGAAAAACATTACCTAATTGATAGTGTCCAAATGCATCTTTGGGAAATTTTTTCACAAGCTGACGCAAATTTTCTTCCGCACCATTCAAATTCCCTTGATTTATCTGCAAATTTACAGATTGAATTAACTGCGTTCTTTCGGCTTTTTCCCGTTCTGATAACTGCGCTACAAGTATTCCCGAAGATAGGGAGAATTTATTTGAGTATGTCGTATTTGCCAATGCCGATGATGAGGCAAAATATACACTTAAAATGCCCAATGTCATGCAGCGAAAAGGCATTACTAATACTGACTTAAATTCACTTTTGAGCTTCATAAATGGTTGCTTCCGTTTATATTAGTCTCTATAGAATAGTTTGATTGTAAGGGTTTGTTACATTCCAAAATATATAAGACGTAAAATGCCGTGATTTTGCTCCCATTTGCGCGATATATCTTAAATTTTTCTTCAATCTATCTTCAGATAGATGTTATTAAATTTACTATTATCTCTCGTTTTTTCTTAGTAACTATTGACGATAATAATCTTGCCATTGAAGATTATTATCCCATTGGGGATTATAATTCTGCCATTGCTGCTGCTGTTGTTGCCATTGACGATTGTAGTCTGAATCTGGTAACTGACTTCTTTGTTGCTGTGGATTTTGCCATTGACGATGTTCGTTAGTATTACGTTGTTGTAACCTCCAATTGTAATCTTGCCATTGACGTTTATTATTTTGCCATTGCCGATCGCGCTGTTCTTGCAACTTGCGATCGTAGTCTTGCCATCTTTGAGTATTTCGCGAATCAAAATTCCCAATTTTATTTTGTTTCCGATGTAAATTTTCAAAATCACTAGCAACAAAAGATACATTTTTAGCTAGTACAGTTGATGGAATGAAGTTAACAGCTAAAGTACTTAGAGCGAGTGAGAGGGAAACTGGTACAAGTAATAATTTTGGCTTATACATACAGTTTTTTACCTAAATCGACGAGCGAAATCTATAAATATTTTAATATTTTTTCTCGCAGAAGCATTGTAAGAAGTTCCTACCATCAACAATATAGTAATTTCCGTTCTGGTGAAGTATACAAAGACAGGGATGTCTACCCCACAATAACTTTACTACTTCAATCTGTACCTCATTCGACAGAAAACGCCATAACTGCTATTTCTAATACTACTACTTTCTTGGTTGAGGCGAATTCCTCACCAAGTCTGATAAAAATTTATGATTGTATTTTTTGCTCATACTTCTAGCGACATAGGAGATTGATGAACATGACCATATCCCCTAATAGACATATTCATGAGTGGAGAAATAAAAAATACGTAATATCATCTTTATGAGCGAGTGTATTTATGCATAATCTTGAGACTAACCGCGAAAAATTCAACTTAATCATTCAGATTAAAATCAATAAAAAATAAAAATTTAATCAAACAAAATAGCTTCCTGATAATTACCTTTATCATCAATAGTTACCATTATTCCATGACCTGCAAATAAATATCCATCATTATAAAAAAGCTGAATATTCCCATTTGCATCAAACACAATATCTTCAAGTTTTATACTATCAATAAAATCTTGAGCCTCAATAATTTCGCCATTACTCCACTTATCATTGTAATCACCCAACATTTGCTCAGAAATCAGACGACGTATATTAGCTTCCTGCTGCTGAAGCTGAGAAAAAGATTCCCGTGCCATCATGATTATCGAACCCGTTTCCACATCCTCTGGGTCTATAGTAATATTAACTAGATGTTCTAAAGTAAATTGGACTTGACTTGACCAACATTCATCATCATTATTCCAGACTAATTCACCCAAAATGTCATCGTAAATAGTTTGTTCGGTCATTAGAAATTAAAAATAAAGTATTCCCAAAAATGTCTGGGTAAAATTCCCAGCCATGAATTGCTAACCCAGAATAATACAGCAATATTATTTAACTTGCAAACATTTCTGCAATTTTTGTACTTTTGGTGAAAACAATCAAATTTTTAGCAATATTAATACCGCAATTTCACGACCAAAAATACATTACCTTCACCATAAAGTAAAAAGCCAGAATGTAGAACGCAAAATTGAATAATTATACCAATTTGAAAAAACAACGCGACAGTATAGATATTTGTAGAGACGTAGCAGTGCTACCTCTCTACCATTGGATGTGTTGCAATCATTATTTGAATTGGTATCATTAACATAAATAACTTGATTTTCCCAATATATAAGGATGGACAATGTGCCCATCCTCGAAAAATGTACTTTATTTACAGCAGAAGTCAGAAGTAAAACAGCTTTATATATGGCTTTTGGATTGTTTAACTGTACCTCATATAATTGCAATCTACTGTAGTTTGTATTCCGAAATTATGCACCCTCGCGCAATTTATCCAAAACACTTCTATCTTCTAGCGTAGAAGTATCACCCAACACCTCTTCTCCGGCTGCTAGACTGCGTAACAACCGTCGCATAATCTTCCCAGAACGTGTCTTCGGTAGAGCATCGGTAAAACGGATGTCACCGGGACGTGCGATCGCACCGATTTCTTTGACCACATGTTGCTTCAATTCCTTGCTGAGTTCGTCGCTACCTGTATACGTACCTTCCAAAGTCACAAAAGCAACAACTTCCTCACCTTTCAACTCATCCGGTTTACCCACCACAGCCGCTTCAGCTACCGCAGGATGGGAAACTAACGCCGATTCGACTTCCATTGTCCCCAGTCGATGACCGGATACATTTAAGACATCATCAACCCGACCCATGACCCAAAAATAACCATCTTCGTCTTTTCTCGCCCCATCCCAGCAAAATAAGTATACTTACCATCCTGGGGGGGATATGTTCCCAATAAGTGCGACGGAATCTGTCATCATCCCCATACACCGTCCGCATCATCCCAGGCCAGGGATATTTTACCGCTAAATAACCACCCTCATTATCGGGGACAGAATTACCATCCAAATCGACGATATCTGCAAGGATACCGGGGAAAGGACGGGTTGCGGAACCAGGTTTGGTCGAAATTGCACCGGGAAGGGGAGTAATCATAATTCCCCCGGTTTCCGTCTGCCACCAAGTATCAACAATCGGGCATTTTTCCCCACCAATCACCTTGTGATACCACATCCAAGCTTCCGGGTTGATTGGTTCCCCCACAGTACCCAGTAGCCGTAGGGATGAGAGATTACGAGCATTTGGATGCTGTTCACCCATTTTTACAAAAGTACGAATCGCCGTTGGTGCGGTATAAAAAATATTGACACCGAGTTTTTCAATAATGTCCCATGTACAACCAGGATTGGAAGCACGGGGCGCTCCCTCATACATTACCGTCGTTGCTCCATTGGAAAGGGGACCATAAACAATGTAACTATGTCCCGTAATCCAACCCACATCAGCAGTACACCAATATACATCCTGGTCATTGAGGTCAAAAATCCACTTGGTAGTCATGTGGGAATACAAATTATAACCACCAGTAGTATGGACAACACCTTTTGGTTTTCCCGTACTTCCCGAAGTGTAGAGAATAAACAGCATATCTTCACTGTCCATCGGTTCTGCGGGACAATCTGCGATCGCAGTTTTTTGCAACTCGTGCCACCAATGGTCTCTCCCTGGTTCCATTGTCACATCTTGGGCAGTACGTTTGACAACTAAAACATTAGTAACACTGGGACAAGCACCAGCAGCCAAAGCCTTATCTACCTGGGGTTTGAGGGGGACGATCGCATCTTTTCTAAAACCACCATCGGATGTAATCACTAGTTTTGCTTTACCATCGTTCAAGCGATCGCGTAATGCTTCGGCACTAAAACCACCGAAAACTACACTATGTACCGCACCAATCCGGGCACAGGCGAGCATGGCAACGGCTGCTTCGGGTATCATTGGCATGTAGACACCGACGGTATCACCTTTTTTCACACCGAGGTTTTTCAACACATTGGCAAACTGACAAACTTCCCGATGTAGTTGTGCATAGGTGATAGTGCGGGAATCTCCTGGTTCCCCTTCCCAAATAATTGCGGCTTTATTTTTTCTCCATGTAGTCAGATGTCTGTCAATACAGTTGTAGGAAATATTAATTTTGCCATTGACGAACCACTTTGCGAAGGGGGGATTCGTCCAATCGAGGATAGTATCCCACTTTTGGAACCAGTGTAATTCGGTTTCCGCAAGTTCAGCCCAAAATGCTTCGGGATTTGCCTTTGCCTTGTCGTAGAGCTTTTCGTAATCTGCAAGACTTTTTATCTGTGCTTTTTGGGAAAATTCAGCACTGGGAGGAAATAAACGCTTTTCTTGGAGGATTGATTCTATCGTGGGTTGGGACATAGTAATGATTGCGATCGCGTGTTGTTACTGACTTTATTTTTAGCTGATATTTACCGACAAATGTTTGGATTTTCCTTAAGGTTAGTGTAATTTTCCTCAAAAATGTTTCGAGTTTTGAGTATACTAAGTAATTATATTTACAAAAAAGACGTAAGTGATTTAGCTAGCTCAAGCATTCACAAGCATAAACTTTCTCATTGAAGCTTTGAGGAATTCACCCAGCAAATAACCTCTACTGTAGTTTGTAGGTGTGGTAGTTGCAGCAATTGCCTGATTTACTTGATATCCTTGCTCTTGCAGTACAAAGGAAAAGTCTTTTTGAAGAGTATCGTGTAAATAATATTTCTCTGCATTATAGTATCGCTCGAAGAATAATTTATACAATCTCACCTGCTCATGCAATCCACTAGAGTGAGATAAAGGATTTTTCTTCCGTTTGAGAATGTAATTTGGTAGCTCTTGTTGAAATGCTTCTCGCAAACACCACTTTTCTACTCCATCTTTAACTTTCCAGTCTCGTGGGGTACTTAAAGCTATGCGTACAAGTTCACTGTCTAAAAAAGGTACTCGTGTTTCTACCTGGAATGCCATACTGCACCTATCCACTCTTTGCAATTCAGTGCGGTGGAGGTTCATTAATTTGTGCAAAAATAACTGTTGTAGTTCCGCGACAGGAATCTTGAGTGCATACATATCATAACCACCAAAAAGTTCGTCGCTACAATCTCCCCCTAATACAACTTTGATGCCTGCTGCGTGAATTTCCCGATATAACTCTGTTGTGATGACTGCGTTGATAATATCCCCATACTCAGTTAATTCCGAAATTGCGATCGCTGTTTTTACATCAGCTAGTTTGATGTCATTTTTTCCTAAAGGAATGACAACTTGCTTAATGGCTTTTTCTTGACAAAACCGTTGTGATATCTCGAAATCTTCGCTGTGATTAGTACCAATTGTGAAGGCAGTAATATTTGGGTGAAATTTAATTGCTTGACTTAAAACAATAGAACTATCTAATCCACCGCTATAGATAATACCAATTGGTAAGTCGGTATTGACACGTTTTTTTAATTGCGTTAACTGTAGTCTCGCGGAGTTGTGCTAAAAAATCTTCTAATTTCCAATTATGGTTAATATACTGGGGGGTAAAATAACGTCTGGGTTTTCCTGTTTCAGATTTCCAATGTCCTGGAGGAAGAGCTTGAATTTTCTGATTTAAGAATGTCAATGCTTTTAACTCGGATGCAATGTATATTAAACCGTCATCTTCGACATAATATAAAGGAACAATGCCAAAGCGATCGCGAGCTAAAAATATCCGATTTTCTTTAATACTAACAATTACAAATGCAAACTGACCTTCAAAAAGTTGCAAGCATTCTTCCCCGTACTCTTCAAATGCATGAAGAACGGTTTCGGTATCACTTTCTGTTTTGAATTGATACTTATTTGCTAGCTTAGATTTAATTTCATCAAAGTTAAATATTTCCCCATTGAAAACAATAAATTTATCACCCGTCTGATTAAATATTGGTTGAATTGCACCTTCTCGATCGATGATTTTTAAACGCTGAGTTCCAGCTAAAGCTATTTCACTACTATAGGTTTCTCTCACCTCTCCTCGCAATGCGATCGCATTCATCATCTGTATAAATGATGATTCTTTCTGAATGGCTTGTTCCCCGAAAATGACAGCAATTCCACACATAATAATTTGTATTTTAGTAAATTAAATATACTCAAATAATTGACCGTAATGTTTTATATATTCAGGATTAAGGCAAATATGCCATACTTGTTCTTCATCAATTAGATTAATAATATTTTGTTCATAATATTCATGTAAAACCTCTTCAATTAACTGGAAAATTTGTGGCTCTTCTTGAAAATACCATTCTCTTTCAATATCAGCAGCATAACCTTTTGTATGGGAGGTAGTTGTTGGTGCCCAATAACCTAAACTAGACAAATATTTTTGATGTACTACAGTTCTCAATATACTATTAACTTGTAGTTTAATTGTTTTTGCTCGACCAATACGCTCATTAATATTTTGATTTATTTCATTCAATAAAGCTATTGTCGCTGGTTTACATTTAGTTATTCTCATTCCTGCGGTTCTTTTTGCTGGATGGTTTAATAAACAGCGAATTTTGCGATGTATATAATTAAATAATCTATAGGATGAACCTTCACGTAAAATGGTAAACTCAAAGAGAATTCTATTTTTTGTTTTTTTGCTATAGACTAAATCAATTAGCTCTTTATCATTATTGATATCTGCATCATTTTCATAAACGGGGTGGTTGACATACCAGTATCTTTCTACTTGCTGTTCCAACAAAATTTTAATGAGCGTTTTCAGCCTTTGGATATCTGAATAGTTATTTGGAAATATACTTAATAAGTTATTTAGTTCTCTAAAATAATACTTGTCCACCAATTCGTTGGCGTAATTACCTGGTTGCTGGTGGATGAATTGATGGGTCGCTTCGATGATAGTATCAAAATCAATTTCTCGATCAATTTTGCGAATAAATTCATCTAACTGAGAGCGATATTGACGAAAACCCAAATCGGTGTCTGCTACCCTTATTCTTTTTTTGTTGAACATAACATAAGCAGCTAATAATTGTAAATGAATCCCAATATTATTATGAGTATACCGAAAATTTAAATATTACAAAATAAAATTTAGATATGACAAAATTGTCTCACCGACAATTTTTAAACCACAGTATAAAATATCTAATCTTTCTATCTACAATAATTTAGTTTGCTTAGTTTACACCGCAATCGTTCCTTGGCAGCCACAGATAAAATTATTACTAATCTCAAAGCGCAAATACTTATATTGATGTACAAGCGCAAAAGTCGTTGCATCTACACTACTGTGATAAATTATTCATCGCAAAATTAAAAAATACAGGTGCGATCGCCTATCTCAGACTTGGCACCCATCCCCGAATTTCTCTCAATTTTTAAATATTAATATGCTGGATAGTAATAAAGGGTGATTTCCTCCATGTTCAGGATTAAAAAATGCCGTTCCCACGCTCAAATCAAACAGCAACATAATCGCACCCGCAGTTAATGCAGGTAATCCAAATAACTGAATAATCTGAGCGCTGAAAACAGCCCAAACGAATAGGGGCATCCGAAAGAAACCCATTCCAGGGGCACGCATTTTGACTATTGTAGTCACAAAGTTTACACCCCCCATGATTGAGGAGACACCAGAAACTGCCACCGCAAGCAACCAAATAAACTCACCATTAATTAGGTTGCCTGTGGGATTTTGGATACTAACTGGAGGATAAGACCACCAACCAGCTTGTGCTGGACCACCGGGTACGAGAAAACTTGCCATTAACAATGCACCGGATACTGGAACCATCCAGAATGCAACCGCATTGAGACGGGGGAATGCCATATCTCTCGCACCAATCATTAAGGGTACGAGGTAATTGGCGAATCCCACAAGTGAAGAGCGCACAAGGGTAATTAAGGGAGCAATTGAGAGCAATTAACAACAGAAGTTACAACTACAAAAAATGGACGTTTTGTAACTATTGTGAGGGCTTAGTTTCAAGATAAAAGTTTTGTTCTTCTTTCGCGATCGCTTGTCAAATCCAACAAAATTTTGCAACAATGCTGCCATCGAACCGAGCAGATATTTTTTGAAAGCGGTTATTATGAGAACGCTGGTAACGTTACAGGATAAAATATAAAATAGATGTTATTTGCGACAGCACTAAATCCCAAGGGAATATGCGACGCGAACGCTATCGTAGTTATACTTCAACAAGCCAGAGGGAGAAATATGAATAGTATTAATATTGTCAACGGTAGCTGTCTGTGTAAAGCGGTAAGCATATCCACGAAAAAGATGAGTAATTTTATGGGAGCTTGTCATTGTGGTATGTGTAGAAAGTGGGGTGGAGGAGCTTTTTTAGCAGTTGACTGTGGTAATGAAGTTAGTTTTGAAGGTGAAGAAAATATCGGCGTTTATCAATCGAGTGCATGGGCAGAACGCGGATTTTGTCAGAAGTGTGGTAGTCATCTATTTTACAAATTGAAACAAAATAACCAATACTTCATTCCTGTTGGACTCTTTGATAATTGCGAAGGTCTTATTTTCGAGCATCAAGTTTTCATTGACGAAAAACCTGAATATTATTCTTTTGCAAATGACACTAAAAACATGACAGGAGCAGAATTATTTGCACAGTTTGAATCGACATGAGACAACTAATGAATTTAATGCATCAACCTTTAGTATGAGATTTTGAACAAATAATTACTCTTTAATCTCAGCAATTAGATACTTGGAAAAAGAGTTGCTCAAATGTTTCAATACAATGTAGCTTTTGTAACGTGAATCATTTTGAGCTTCTCGTAGCAATTTTTATCTAATGGAAAATACATTATTCGATCGAACCTTCCGTGATGGTGATGGCAAAATTGTTTTAGCTCAGATGCCAAACCTACCCATTATTGTCTGGTTAACGGCTAGTTTACTGAAATTGGTTTTTACAACAGGCGAAATTAATACAGGGTTAGACGTATTAGCAAATGGCTCTTTATTTACTTGGGCATGGCTAGAATTATTTCAAGGCGTTAATTATTTTCGCAGAGCGTTAGGTTTACTCGTGCTTATTGGTATTTTAGTCACAAAAATGTTAGTGAGCTTACCTTGAAGGGGTTCTGTTCCAAGAGAACGTTGGTTCCGCTTCGCAATAGCTCCATTTTGCCTCCCAAGGCATTAGACATCTCCATAAATTAACCTGAAATGCTTGTAGCATCGTGGTCAAATCTGGATTATTGGAGATGTCTATTGGGAAATTAGGCACTGTAAAACGAATCGAAAGTCGTCCCCAGGTATTACTTAACTTGCCAGAAATGTCTTCTCGTGCAGTGTCACACTACACTTATAGGTTTGTCTATAAGTGTGTATAGTTGTCTACTTTATTGTTAACTAAGCACGACCTCATCTGCGATCGCAATACTTGGTGCGATCGCGAAAACAAATGCCATACTGCCAATTATTAGTTGCTTCCGTTTCATCGCATTCCTCGCTGGTAGTGAGCATAATTTATAACACCACACAGAGATAATACAGCTTGCTAGCAGAAATGGATACATGGGTATATTCCATAAATCAAAAACCCAGCCATTATGACCGGGTTTGAGTTGGAGTATATCCCCGTGGGTTAGTTATATAAGTTCGTTGTAGTCGCTTTTCTCGATCGTGACGAAGAACGAAATTTATATCATCTTCGGATGAAGCTGCCCATAATTAAATAAGAATTTTTTTATCCAGCTTCAGAGAAAATTGGCATTGTTTAGAAACTGCTCACTAGTAGACGATTTAATATAGCTTGTCCCGAAGGATGATATATTTCCAAACGAATAACATCTCGTTGCTGTGGTCGGTAAGAAACTCTATAGCTATATCCGTCCTTTTTCCAGGTATAAACTTGGCGTTTTTTATCTCCAGATTTTGTTACCTGACTGCTGGCAATAATCTGCTGTGTTTCTAGGTGAATGCGCTCAAAAGTATATACTCCTTTATATCTTCTGAGTTGAACACCCCATTTATCATCCCGAAAATAGCCACTAGGGTAATCAAAATTACTTGTAGTCGCTTGAGCTTTTGCTGAATATACTTGGGCAGATACAGGTGAGATAACGCTTGTCAAGGAAGTTAACAATGCAATCGCAGTCAATGAAGCAGTAAGAATTTTAGTTTTCATTTTCGTCAATATATATGGTGTAGAACGTTTTCCGATTAAGAGTTTCAATTAATCTCTATACCTACTTATAGGTTTGATTTCGATCGATTATGCAGTGTTGAACTCTGAAAACATTCCACTCGACACAAAACAATTTTTACAAATGCGATAAATGATGAATCTGCCGAAAACGAGCTTGCCTACTGGATTGTTTGCTTATACCAATTCAAATAATGATTGCAACACATCCAACGCTAGAGACGTAGCAATGCTACGTCTCTACAAATATCTATCTGTCGCGTTGTTTTTTCAAATTGGTATTATCATAGCCATCTTCGCTTTTTAGGTTTTATTTTTAATTTGCCGCTAGTAAAAGTAAATATTCCCGAAAGAAAAAGTGTTTCTCCCGGAAGTTAAACTTATGAGTACGATTTCAAGCAGACCAAGCTTCACGGAAGTCTGCGTACAAACTCAGCCCACCATCAATAAATAATGTTTGCCCAGTTATATATGCTGCTTCATCAGATGTTAAAAAAGCTACAGCCGCAGCCATTTCTTCGGAAGTTCCAGCACGACCCATCGGAATGTGACTTTCCACAACAGCCTTCTGTTCGGGGTCATTTGTCCAAGATTCGTTGATCGGTGTGATGGTTGCACCAGGTGCGATCGCTAATCCTAAACCAAAACTACCAGTGGCATGAGAACGCTCTTTTTCAACTCGATAAAATCGCTCAAAAATATGCGGTAAATCTGCTGCTGCAATACCAATACCGTTATCTTCAACTTGAATAATACAAAAACAAAAATCTGTCGAAAGGCGTAAATTTATTATTCCCCCAGCAGGTGTATATTTACGAGCATTGCCAAGTATATTTGTCACTACTTGACTGAGCAAATCCGAGTCTCCTCTAACTATAATAGGTTGAGAAAAAGCTTCATTATTGTCAGTTATATCGTTAACTTTAATTGTTTCAAATTCTGATAATTTACTTAGCTTTTCTGAAGGAAGTAAGCCAAAAAGTTGTCTCAATTGACCTGATGCATCATACCAACGAGCAGAAACGACTTCGCTATCTTGAGGTGGTGGATTATTTCCCAAAAGCGGCACGTTACTTAAATCTACGTGCTTTTGTTTTCTATCATCTTCGCACTGTATTGAAGATGCCATCACTTTTGCTTTTTTGTACAGCAAAGTATCTATTACTTCTAACTGGTCAACCGCTTTTTGATAATAAATTACTCCAGCAATAACTACCAAAATCATGCCCATTGAAAGAGTAAACCAACGGGCTAAATTGCGACGACTGCGGTTAAACATGTTACTGATTTATTTCGGGTTTATTCGATATCCCATGCTGTAAACTGTTTCGATCCAAGTATCAGCATCTAATAGTGTCAATCGTTGCCGTAATCGACGAATTAAAGCTGTAATCGCATTACTTTCGGGTTCGCTACCCCACTCCCACAATACTCGTTCAATCTGTTCACGACTAAGAATTTGCCGAGGATGACGCATTAAATATTCGAGTAATTGAAACTCACGGGGAGATAATTCGACTTTTGTTTGTTGGCGTTCAATTTCGAGCGTTGCTTTATGCAGATATAAATCTTCAAGTACAAGTTTGTCATCTTTCTGTAGAGGTAGTCTTCTTCCTAAAGCCCTTACCCGTGCCAGTAACTCAAATATATCTGTAGGTTTTACTAGATAATCATCTGCTCCTGCATCTAAACCGATAATTTTATCTGTAGTTGTATCTTTGGCAGTTAGCATCAGCACGGGCGATATCTTACCATAATGTCGATACTGACGGCACAAATCCAACCCACTCACATCAGGCAACATCCAATCTAGAATCAACAAGTCATAGTCGCGTTGCGAGATAATCCATTGCGCGATCGCACCATCTTCCACTGCATCAACAACATGTCCTGCATCTGATAACGCTGTATGAAGAGGTTCGAGTTGTTCCACGTCATCCTCAACTAAAAGTCAGGATAATGAAAGGAAATGTAAAAAATGTGAGAATTGGTAGTAAAATAGCATTCAAAATTCCGAAAACAGCAGCCGATATTAGTGCTTTTCCAAAACCATCAACTTCAATTCCCAGAAAAGGTAGTCGGGAAATAATTAAAAAGCTAACAGCAGTGATTAACCAAGTGAGGATGATACCAGTCATAATAATTCCTCGCTATAGAATTGCTAGAGTCTACTTTATTTAGTATGGAAATAAAATGTGACTCAAAAGTGACAAGCATCAACAAAATAAATTAGTCTTAGGATTTCGAGTACTTGTGTGTACTCTGTCTTATTTAGTTTTTACGCTCAGAATTGTGAACTAGATGGTTATCATCTACCGATGGGAAACCATGCAACCTTACAGTATAAATATCTGTTGGCATTTCAATCCCCGCTTGCGTTAATGTTTCTTTAATTACCTGTGCGACTAAAGAAGTTATTTCTAGAAAAGGTAAACGCTGAGAGTTAACCCAAAAACGTACTTCGACATTGACTGTACTTGCTGCAAGTTCCCGTACTAAAATATCTGGTTTGGGGTCTTTTTCTACTTCTTTTATTTTTAAAATTGCATCATTAATTATTTGTTTTACTCTAGTAATATCTGACCCATAGTCAATACCAATCATAATCGAACTACGGCGACAAGTACAAGCAGTATTATTTGTAATAATAGCAGTAAAAACTTCTTGATTGGGGATATAAACAACCCGTCCATCATAGGTTTTTAAAGTTGTGGCTCTTAATTGAATTTGGGTAACTGTTCCTTCAAATTCTTTAATAATAATTTGGTCTCCCAATCTAAAAGGACGGGAAGCAAGTAAAATAACACCAGAGAAATAATTACTTAATACATCTCGCAAGCTAAAACCAATTGCTACACTTGTTAAACCTAATGTTCCAATCAATGTAGCAAGATCGAGTCCTAAAACTCCCAAAGCCAGAATTATTCCCAGTATCCACACACCACCATATCCTAAGCGACTGACAAGGATTTTGGAATTGCGATCGACTTCCCAATGTTGTGCCCCTAGCAAGGTAAAACGACGCACAGTAGCAGCAATTATCCAAGTTATAATTATTGCTAATAATGCACCTAAAAAAGAAGGTAGGTTATCAATAGTATCTCGTTGAAATTCGCGTACAGTTGAATATAACCTTTGCCCAACATCAATTGCTAGCGGTGGTTGCTCAAATGCCTGGTTTAGCTCGTCTGCCCACTGTTGTGCAAGGGTTTCGACTCCAGTATTAAAATCTTGAGCATCCTGTTGGGTAATAGTGATTAAAACCCGGTTTCCTACTTGTAATGTGGCAATTCCTCGTGACGTATCAGTTACAACAGTCACACTTCTGCCGATTTGCGGCTGTGCCAAAATACCTGCAATGCGACGGTTGACTATTTGTGCCCGTTGTGGAGCGGTAACATCTCCAACACTACCAATTTGAAATATAGGCTGCCCCCTAACAAGAATATCTGCAAAAAATAGTCCATCAGTTGATACTTCTGTGTTGGAGGATTGAGGTGTAATAGGAGTAATTGGGATATTCTGCGTTAACCCTTGAGTAGAGGGTAGTATGGTTAGGAAAACTATTGATACGATCGCACCTAATTTACGTTTGCTAATTGGAAATTGAATATACATCTGTTAGATAAGTATCTCCCGGCACTTTTTCGGGTAGAATAGCGATTTTGACTAATCCTAGCTTTTCTCAGCAGATAATATATCTAGCTGTGGTCTTTGCTCTAATGATAACTTTTATGATTACAATACTTACATCTCTCTATTATTTAGTTATATATAATGTTTGAACGAGTATTAATTTGCACAGATTTTTCTGATGGTTTATACCGTCTAACACATTTTGTTTCTAGTCTTGCGATCGCAGGAATAAAGCAAATTGTTTTTCTGCATACTGTTCCTCTGTGGGAAAAAGGTGTTATTCCACGGGTAGATAGCGAGAAAGTAGAACAAGCTCAAACCCGATTGCGAGAAGCTGTTGGTAAAAATCCGACTGATGATATAGAAGTAAAAATAGAAGTACAATCGGGAAAGCCAGTCGCGACAATTCTTAAAGTTGCTCAAACCTACCAGTCTCAATTGATTGTAGTAGGTTCTCAAAGTCGCAGTTCGCTGACAGAAAAAGTCGTGGGTAGCACAATGGTTAATTTATCCCGTCAAACAAAAATTCCTCTATTGATAATGCGTCCTCAGTTAATCTCTGCTTATACAAATGAAGAATTAACACTCCGTTGTCAGCATCTTTTTCGCTCTTTGCTACTTCCCTATAACGGTAGTCAAGTAGCAAATTATCTAGTGCAACAAGTAAAGCAATTGGCTCAACAACAATCTGGTAAATTTCTCCAACAATGTAAACTTTGCTGGATTTTAGAAAATAGTGGTCGTCGAGAAGCACCAGTGAAAATCCTACCACAGCAGGCTGACAAAACCCTATCTCAAATAAAAGCTGATTTGGAGGCAGTCAATTTGCAAGTGGAGACAGAAGCTAGGGAAGGTTCATCTGTCAACACTATTTTAGACATGGCAACAATGGCAGATATTAGCGCGATCGCAGTGTCTTCGGGAACGATAGGTAAGCTTCAAGAATGGTTAATTTCCAGTTTTACGGCTGAAATATTGCGTCAGAGTTGGTATCCTGTACTCTTTTTCCCATCCCAAGATAGTTAAGTAATCGTGCAGAACTATTTACACATAAGTATATAGTCTGGATAAGGGTTTCATACCTTAATGTTGTGTAATTAATTTACGACAGTAATGGCGCAACAAGTAGCATTATTACCATCTGTCACCCTAACATCTCAAATTTTCTTTGCTACTTTTTTTGGAGCATTGGGGTTACTTATGGCGTTACCTTTGGCAGTAGTTGTTAAAACCTGGATCGAAGAAAGTTTGTTCAAAGATGTTATGAATAGATGGCAAAATTAATCAATCTCATCCTAATTTCAGATGACAGCAAGCCAATAGAGAGACTTTAATCAGCGTCAGCTAGCTAATTAAGGAGTAAAGCCTTGCCTAATATCCTTCGAGAACGATTTCATAATTTTCGGAACAAACAGTTGCAAATACTTGATATTCAAGAACTACAAGCAGAATTACTTGCAGAATCAACTTTAGATTCTTCTTACCTAATTTTGGTTATTGGCTCTTGCGCGATCGCAACTTTTGGCTTGCTATCCAACAGCGCTGCTGTCATCATTGGTGCCATGATTGTCGCTCCTTTAATGTTGCCAATTAGAGGCATTGCCTTTGGTGCGTTACAGGGTAATCTCACCCTGTTTCGTAAAGGCTTGATTGCTTTAACATTGGGTACTCTACTGGCAATTTTAATGGCTTGGTTTTTGGGTATGGTTGTTGCTCTACCTAACTATGGTAGTGAAATTCTGGCACGTTCAAGACCAAATTTATTAGATTTAGGAATTGCTGTCGCAGCTGGTTGTATCAGTGGATATGCCAAAATAGAACCAAAAATATCTGGTAGTTTGGCAGGAACTGCGATCGCTGTTGCTCTCATGCCTCCAATTTGTGTAGTTGGCTTAGGTTTATCGCAAGCAAATTGGTCTTTAAGTATAGGAGCATCGATACTTTATCTTACCAATTTGTTGGGTATAGCTTTGTCCTGTATGTTGACATTTTTGCTGGCAGGATACGCATCATTTAAAAATGCGCGAAAACCTTTAATTTTGGCTTTCGTTTTAACAGGATTCTTATTGATTCCTTTAGGTGTAAGTTTTGCTCGACTGATACGACAAGCACATCTGCAAAACAGTCTTGAAAAAGCATTATTAAATAGAACTGTCACCTTTCAAAAATTAGCGTTACTTAGAACTGAAACTAATTGGTTAGTAAATCCACCTGAAGTCCGTCTGAATGTGCGGGCAACAGCACCTGTCACCCCCAGGCAGGTACAATTATTGGAAGAATTTATTCAACGAGAAACTGGACAGTCTTTCATTCTGATTTTTGAAGTTGGTCAGGTGGAAGAGGTACGAAATTCTAATTAGTAAAACAGTACAGAGAGTAGAGAGACAAAGGGTAAAACTAGTAAGTAGTGGTGCAAAAATATCTATACATCTCGAAAACCCCAAACCCTTGGGATTGCTACTCTACCCTTCGGGAACCCTCTACCCTGCGGGAAGCGCAGAGCGCAACGAGGGAACGAGAAGACAGGGAGTGTCTAGCTTACGTCGCAATCACATATATATTTAATTTTGCCTAACCACTTATTGTCGGAAAAATTGCGATCGCGAGTAACAGACAAACTTTCGGATTTCCAGTAAAACTGGGACAATGAAACGCTACAGAACCCTATGAACCGAGTAAAGCCAGATAAAGAGCCGGAAATATTGTTTCTACCCAAAACGAACGAGACATTACCACAAGCTTTACTGAGATTGGCTTTGCTGTATCAAAAAATAAAACCGCTAGGTTTTGATACAGAGATAAACAAACGTATTATGACTAACCCAGAACTGCTACCTCAATACATCAATCAGGCTAATGGAGATGACACACCTGTTTAAAATTTTGACTTCTTTAACAAACTTTCTATAAAGCTCCTTTTTAATGGTGTCTGGCATCGCTTTAAAAAAAGACTCATCTCCGAAGGTATCAACCAAATCATTTTGCAGACTCGCTCCAAAATTGACTACGGTAGTTGTCTGTTGTTGAAGTTGTTGAATTCTTAATATTGTTTTATCAATTGCCTCTGCGATAATTGAATCTTGGGGAAGGTGCTGCAATACTTCAAGTCGAGTCCTTAATTCAGTAATTTCCGGTATATCCTCTTGTTGAGATTGCCCAGTTACAACATAATTTGTTAACTCACTTGTCCTTTTCGTCAGAGCGCGATCGACCGATTTAACTACAGTTGCCAGTGGAACCGCAGTTTTATTCTCACAAGCTGACGAACCGTAAATACGACGACGTTTGCAACGGATTCCCATCGAGCGTTTCTTATCATGGATGTAGCACTTAGCACCACAGCAATCACAAAAAATTTGCCCCGATAGTAAATGCATACCTACATGACTTTTGCTCGCACCTTCAAAATTCTTACCCCAGAGTCGCTGGTTTTCAGATAACCGTGTTTCGATTTTTTCATATACTTCTTGGCTTATCAATGCAGGGTGGGTATCCTTCCTGATATCCCACTTTTCCGGGTTGACCCGATTCAATTTGACGTTGTACCTAGTATGTCCTCGTAATGTTGGGTTCCTCAGCCAAGCACGCAGTCCTGACGGAGAAAATTTAATGTTGTATTGTCCGATAAAATGCTGAATTGCGCCTCGCAGAGATGCTTTCTCGGATAGGAAATATTCGATAATTTCATAGGCAATCGACCAATTTGTCTTGCCACTAGATTTATTTATCCTCATGTCGGGTGCATACTTTTCGTCTATCCGGGCATACCCAAAAGGAGGTTGAGGGCAGGCTTTATTCATCTCCCGAAAATGCTGTAACCCGTGGTTAACACGGCTTTGCAGCAGCCTAGATTCAAATTCGGCTAGTCCTGCCATCTGATTGAGGGAAAACCATCCAAAGGGGCTGGATGGGTCATCAACAGGGGCATCCAGGACAATAAGTTTTATCTTCAAGCTTTCAAGTAAACCGACTGTTTTCGCAATAGTTATTACCGATCGAGCCAATCTATCGATCCGAGTAATGACGATTTCGGTAATTCGATTTTGACGGCACATCGCAAGCATTTTGTTAAAGTTCTTCCTGCCATCGTTCCTTCCAGAATCAATATCGCTAAACACTAGCGAACAGCCAGCTTTCTCGATTCGAGCTACCTGTTGTACCAGCGCATCTTCTTGCTCGAATGTACTAACACGACAATAACCTACGCGCATAATTTCCTTTGACTTACATCTTTTGCCATTCTCAACAAGAGCTAAAAAGTTGGGTTTCTCAACCACAAATTAGATTTTGATGATTAGTTATTCTCAATAAACCCGGTTTTTAGTCAGGTACAAGATATTAGTTAAACTGTCGTATTATTATTTTTTTATAAAAATGACCCTTGTATTTCCCACAAGTGAAGGAAATGTCCATCCAAACAGCATGACAGTGCCATGCATGGTAAACAATCCGTTATAAACGGTTCTATCAACCAAGTCGGATTCAGGAGTGAGTAGTTCACCCCGCATAATCATGGCGAAAATACCGCCAATTAATAGGAAAAAGAATGAGGTGACAAGATATTGGATTCCAATTACCTTGTGGTCATGACTGAAGCTAAAGTAAGTTTTCCAGGTTGTCGGAGGTTGATGATGATGTTTCTCTAAGACAACGCTGGGAAGTCTTTCAACGTTGGTATTTGTCATATTTGGTGAATGGTGTGATGGGGATTGGGCATTGGGCATTGGGCATTGGGGATTGGGGATTGGGCATTGGGGATTGGGGATTGGGCATTGAGAATTATCTTAATAATCCAAAATCCATAATCCAAAATCCAAAATCCAAAATCAAATCAGCCTGAGTAATTAACTATTGGAGGTGCTGCGGGTACTACTGTTTGCCAACCGTTTTGGAAGGGTTTGGATTGATTTGTTGCGTATTCTTCGGCAGCTTGATTTTTTGCTGAAGTCGGTATTTGATTAGCTGCTTCCTTTAACCAATGTTGATATTCTTCCGGTGAATCGACCACAACATTTGCTTCCATTGCTGCGAAGTATGTTCCGCTAAATTGCGAGTCCATTAGACGGTATGTACCTTCGCGAATCGGAGTGAATTCAAAGTCAATCGTTTGTTTGGGAATGATGTCTTGTTTAACTCGGAATGCTGGCACATAAAAGCCATGTAGAACATCTTCAGACTGCAATGCTAGGTGAACTCGCTGATTCGCAGGTAAGTGTAATTCAGTGCTGGAGACATTTTTGTAAGGATAATGAAATTCCCAAGCCCATTGTTTTGCGACAACATTAATGGTTCCATCACCGATGATTTCAGGTTCTTCTTCAACAACTGGTTTTTTATCCCAAGGAAATGCGTATGCTGATTCGATTACTTTCGGCATCTGAAAATGCATGTGTTCCATTGGTCCACGAATCGACATTTGTTCGTAGACTTGGTAACTATAAGTCGCGATCCAAATCACTAAAGCGATGGGTATTGCTGTCCAAACAACTTCAAGGGCAATATTACCTTCAATTGGGGGACCATCGCTGGTATCGCTAGGGGCTGCACGATGGAATACGATTGAATAAAGTAGGGTTGCTGTGACACCCAAAAAAATAAATGATGCGAGTACAACTAGAAAACTAAATAAGTCATCAATAAGGTGCGATTCAGCTGCGGCTTGTACGGGGAACCAAGAATAGGATTGTTGTCCCAACCAGAGGCTTGCCGCAGTTATCGCGATCGCACTTATGATTAGTACAAAGATGTTTCGGATAATCATGGTGGTAATTGGGAATTGGGAATTGGGCATTGGTCATTGGGCATTGGTTAATAAGTAATAACAAATAACACTCTAACCATTAGCCAATAACTATTAACCAATAACCAATAACTATTTTAAAAATGAGTTGGGATTTTCACCTGCACGAAGCAGATAATCGGCTGTATTATGGACTCCAAATTCGGCTGCGAGTTGTGCGCCTAATGTACCGTGTATGTATAACAAAAACATAACTGCCATACCCATGACTAAGTAGCCCCACTGTACTTGACGGTCTTCTTCTTTACGCCACACAAAGCGCTGTAAACCCCGCCAAACTGTCATCCCGACGATGATAGCAAGTAAGAATACTCCTCCGACTCCATGCCAAAGCATGGTTTCCATTGCTGCTAATCCCCAGGAACTTTTGACTGCGACTGCGGGTTCTGCTAGCATCATTTCGTAGAAACCAGCAGCTAAGGTGAAAAATGTGATGATTGCCGAACCTAGCATGTTATACCAACCCACATCAAAGAAGTTGGAACGTGCTGCTGGAAGTGCTAAGAATTTGAAGATCGGTTGTTGCAGGGGAAAGAGTACCCCAACGAAATCAAAGGTAATGCCAATGATGAATAAACCGAGTGTGAGGTGAACTAAGTTGGGGTGAATCGGAAAAACATAAGGAAGTCCGTTCGTGCCGAGTTGGGATCGTAATTGTTCAATTAATCCTGTTTCCATTACAGTACTCCTTCTTTGACCGCTTCAACTACTGGTACTGTATGTAAGCCATATACCCAAACCAGTTCGTCACCAAGATATACTTGCAAAAAGACTAAGGAAGCTAAGACTAATCCTAATCCTAAATAGGGGATTGGTAGTTGATTCGGGCTTTTTAAGCGAATCACATAACGCCAAGCTGTAATCGCGGCAATCACTCCAGATAACGACCAACCAACTAGGGTATGCATACTTAATACTGGTTGCACTACGTCGTAGGGTTTGGCTAATCCGGCTTCAAATTGTCCGAAAATAATGGCAACGAAAATTGCTACTGTTGCTAGGCACATATTCCACCAACTTACCTCAAACAAGCGGGAGTTTTTGGTAAAGTAACCAATTACATCGCATGTAAAGGCAAACAATACCATCGCAATTACGAAATGAACCAGGATTGGATGGATGGTATCTGGATATGGTAAATTGTGGTCGTTTAATTTGGGAATTAGGTCAAGCATGGTGTTCTCCTGGGTGCATCTCCTAAACTAAATAAATCTTTACAGACCGCTATTTCAAATTTTAAGGATTTGGATAATTTAAAAAGTTTGAATTGCGACTTTTATGGTTTTTTTTTAATGTTTATTTTTTGCACATAGTCGCTGTAAATCTAGCAGATACTTGTAGCAACGCTTGATAAATACATATTACAGATGTTTTACTGTTTGTCTAAATTCTTCTACATTATCTTGATGATTTTCTACACAGATGAAGATTCACATAATTTTGTGATTGACTCACATTTTGGAATATTGAAAAGCAGATGACTTATAGTTTATGTATAACAATCATTTAAGTTATTACCTGTCATCTCAATACTTTTGTTGAGCCATGTACCCTAAATATCTCCATGAGTAGATGACATGATAAATCTCTTGATTTGATTATAGCTTTAGATTTACTTAAACAATCTTAAATCAGTCAAATAATCTTATCTATGAATAACAATTCAATTACTGAAAATGTTATCTATAAACATGACTTTTAAAAATAAATTATATTGATTTTTTAATATTTTCATTACATCTGCAATTTTTTCGAGGACTTGAACTTATGTAGCTCTGCCCTCAGGCAAAAGTCTAGCTAATGTCATTTCTGTATATGTATCGCTTACGTAAACAAAAATAGAACTTAATCAATGAGATAATTTCAAGTAAATATTGAGGTATAAATATTGAGGTGTCAGAATGGTGAAAAATTTAAGACAAAATTAAGGTAAAATATTTAGATAAATGTGACAATAATAGTCAGTGTGTTATGAACTAAGAATCCTGGCTTCTGGGTCATTACTGTGAGTACATAAGTATGTAAATTCCTACTTTTAATCGTGCAAATAAATTCATCGTCAGAATTCAACCCCAATTCAAGTAGAGATTATTTTGAGAGCGGTTTGCAATCCATACTTTCCCGTCTGTATCGGACAATCGAACGCGATACATTGGTATGTGAAACAGTCAACAAGCTGCGCGAATCGTTACAAGCAAATCGTGTTGTTTTATACTATTTTTACGATCGCTGGCATGGGCAAGTTACTTTTGAGGCTTTGAGTTCGCCAAATTATTCGATTTTAGGTTCTACAGGTGCGGATGGTTGTTTTAATGATGAGTATGCTGCATTGTATTTGGCTGGCAGGGTACGGGTAATTGATGATATTGAAACGGAGTCGATTACTGAATGTCATCGGGATTTTCTGCGGAATTTACGGGTTCGTGCCAATCTTGTTGTACCCATCCTAATTCCTAAAGGGTTGTGGGGTTTATTGGTTGCACATGATGAGGAACCCCGTATTTGGTTGCGATCGCATGTAGAATTGATGCAATTGGGAGCAAGTGTTTTGGCTACATCTCCTTGTATTTTAGATACTGGGAATTCTTCCGACTCCACAATTACAAATTAGTCGAAATTGCTTGAACTGGACAAGTTGGAATACATTGTTCGCAGACAATGCAACGCGATCGCTCGAATTTTAATTTATAGGTATTAGGGTTTAAAGTCAGTGCTTCTGTTGGGCAAACCCCTGTGCATAAACCGCAGTCAACACAAATATTTTCATCGACTACTATTTCACCTAGCGTCATCGAAACTGCGATATTTTGCGATCGCATCCACTCAATTGCTGCATCTAACTGATCGATGTCTCCTGAAAGTTCTACTACTAATTTCCCTATTTGATTTGGTGCTACTTGAGCGCGAATAATATTTGCTGCCACATTAAAATCTTTTGCCAGTCGATAAGTCACGGGCATTTGCACTGCACGCTTGGGAAATGTTAAGGTTATTCGTTTTTTCATAATTAATTATTTATATTTATTTGGGGAAAATCTTATTTATAAATGTTTCTTTTTGTGGTATTGTATTCTCATGGATATGAAATTATCATAATAGGAATATTAGCAAAATTTTTAAGAAAGCTAACACTCGATTATATTAAAATCTAAATTTATTTTATGATATCACATACTAATGTCATATCGTTAAAAAAATAAAAAAATTTACAAAAAAATCTCAGTTCAATCAAAGACCAGAAAAGCATTTTTGTGGAACAAGGTAAACTAAATGATGGTAGTACTTAACAACTTTTAATCAAACAATTATGACAAGCGATTCACAAATTAACTCTCAAGAAAAAGCGACATCAGGTGTGCGCGTCAGGAACTTTTTAATTGCAATAGTTGCGATCGCACTGAGCGTAGCTCTAATTTTAGGACTAAGAACCGAGACAACAACAGTATCACTAGCAAAACTGGACGAACAATCGACACCATTAGAAGTCGCCTTAACCAATGGGAAGCCATCATTAGTTGAATTTTACGCCAACTGGTGTACGGTGTGCCAGAAAATGGCTCCCGACATTGCAGCACTAGAAAAAGAGTATGCAGGCAAACTAAACCTCGTCATGCTCAACGTAGACAACACTAAATGGTTACCGGAAATGTTGCGTTACCGAGTCGATGGTATTCCCCATTTTGTATTTATTAATCAAAATGGAGAAGCAGTAGCACAAGCGATCGGCAACCAACCGCGTACAATTATGGCAAGTAATATTGAAGCATTGGTTGTGAACTCGAACTTACCCTACGCCAAAACTAGCGGAGAAGTATCTAAATTTTCAGCACCAGTTCCAGCTTCCACAAATAGCCAAGATGACCCTCGCAGTCATGGCAGCCAAGTAAATAATTAAGAGCAAGGTAAAAAGTCATTATAATCATTATTTTGAACTCCCGTACAGACGACCCAGTGGTTCGTCCTTCTGCTAACTTCCAACGCTAATTATTCCTTTCATCCCTCCATGATATGAACAAGTGTATGGGAAAGTTCCGGCTTTTTTGAATGTGTAAGTCCAACTTTGCTTTCCATCCATATTTTTAGAGTCAAAGGAATTATCTGACGCTGTGACGGTGTGAGCTTGCAGGTCTTCATTAATAAACTGCACGCTTTCACCTGGCTTTATACTGACTTTATCCGGCACATATTTAAAATTAATTATTTTTACCGTTGTGTTAGCAGGTACTTGAGTATTTGCTGTTGGTTGTTGAGTTGTTACTACAGATTGAGGCTGGGAAGTGCAACCTGATAAGGAAAATGTAACTACTAGTAATGCAGTGGCAAGTGAAATTACTAAATAATAGAAGTATTTCATGTTACAAACCTACAATTTACTTGAATTGCCAGTAGCCATCTAAAGCCACTAGCAATGTGTAGTTTGTATATACCTATCGAGGGAAACAAATTATGCAGTATTTTGAAAAATACTTATACCAATTCAAATAATGATTGCAACACATCCAACGGTAGAGACGTAGCAGTGCTACGTCTCTACAAATATCTATCTGTCGCGGTGTTTTTTCAAATTGGTATTACTAAAGGATTGGCTTGGAACCTCAACCCTCGCTTTACGATCGCTTGCAATTAAAAAATCTTGATTTAGCTAGAGCATTTTCACACATATATGTGTTGCTAGATTTTAGATTATTCTTCGCGATCGCTACCTTGTTGACATGCCTCTAAAATATCGCGATCGACATTACTAACCTGATTCAAACGATAAAAATCGCGCAATGCGAGGGAATAAGCATACTGAACTGGTTCATCATCATTAATCCGGGAAACGCTGTCATTTGATGCAACTTGAGTTGAATTTCCTTCTCCTAAATAGCCATTAACTGTCATTGCCAGTTCTCCAGATTTATCCAAAGTTCCGTTAAAACAGCTATATTCGGAATTCGGCATATACATCGCACCAACGACTTTTCCCTCGCGCTTTTCAAAGACTACATAACCCTGACCAACTTGATAGGGTTTTGGAGATTGTCCATAAAGATAAACACCGTCTTGCTGAACAAACTGATTATCTTTCGCAGCACCCGAATTTATAATTGATTGTTGTGCTTCGGGAACGAGAGCAGTAATAACTGGCTGCTTGTCTAATTCCCCTGGTGATAGTATGACTGGTGGAGCAGATGCCATTCCTTCGCTTTCAGGTATTGTACTGGTTGTTTCTGTTTCTCTCCAAGTCTCAAAACTTGCTCCCGAATCTGGTAGGGTTACTCGGTATGAGTAGGGGTCATTATCCATTTGGTTGCTAAATACTGGTTGCGATCGGTTAGTGACTAAACCTAGTGCTGCTACCAAAACTCCTAAAGAAAATCTCCATTGGCTCGAAGAAAGTAAGCGACGAAAGAAATTTGAAAGTAAATCTGTATATTTATGCACCCTTAATTCTCCTTATTTTCTTCTAAATAAATTAAATTATTTAAGTGTTTTATTTAACTTAAATAGTATAATTACGTTTTTATATCTAAAACTTCGGTCAAAAGTTTGATAAATTCACAATCTTGGTATAGATTCAATAGCCTTGTATACATTTTTGAATTACCCATATACATTCTCTTAAAAAAAGTGACTTGAGAAAATGAAGTTTTAATATTTTTTTTGGTATAAATTTTAAAATACCAATCTTTTAGAAGCTCTATAGCTGTTTTTTTGCTGTATGAGTATGTGCAATTGAAAAGCTATTAAGCATCAAATATTGGGTTAGATAATAATTTCCAGTATAAAAATTAGTATTTTGAGATTATGTATTGTGACTACGCTGATAAAAAATTGCCTCCTGAGTGGTAGGAGGCAGATTGTGATGCTAAAATTTCTATAAAATAGCTCATATCTCTTGCTGGGCAAGAAAGATAGCTTTTACACTGAACCTTTAAGTCTTTGAAATAAAATCAAGGACTATAACTGCATGAAAGGCTTGATTTTAAAGGTAAATCCATAATTTTAGTTAGAAGTTCGGCATAACACCTACGGAACAACCAAAACTAATCACTCGCGGTTCGCTCATTTTAAAGTAATTAAAGGGAATTTGAGTAATTCGCCATAATCCTTGCTGTGGAAAGATTTATAGTTTTCGCTAATTTCCCGAACTCGAAAAAAAATTGGCGAACCGGGAGTCATCAATTGCAACAAATAAAACAGACCGACCTTTTTGGAGGGGGTTTGGGGGAAGAAAATCTTCCCTCCAACTTCTCCCAAATCTTGGTTCTTAACAGAACCATAAATCAACTTAACTAGCAATGTACTCTTTAACATTTGCTCGACGACGACGCAGATGAGCCAGTGCTTGATGCTCCAACTGACGGACACGCTCACGACTCAAGCTTAAGCGTTCACCTACTTTTGCGAGCGATAGCTCATTGCCATCCTCTAACCCAAAGCGGAGAGCCAGAACTTCGCGCTGCTGCGGGGTAAGTTCAGAAAGTAGGTTATTTAAATCTTGACGAAGAAATTCTTGAGTTGTGTAATACTCAGGGGATGGTCCTTCGTCTTCCAGCATTTCTTGGAGTTCGGTGTCTTGGTTTTCGCCAACTCGCACATCTAAAGAAACTGGCTGACGTGCCATATTCATATACTCGCGGATTTGTGCTGGTTCAAGTTCGAGTTCTTGAGCTATTTCCGCAGGTGATGGAGAACGACCGAATTTTTGCGCGAGTTCTCGTTGGACTTTTTTGATTTTGTTGAGTTTTTCGGTGATGTGAATCGGTAAACGAATGGTTCGTCCTTGTTGCGCGATCGCACGGGTGATTGCTTGACGAATCCACCAGTAAGCATAGGTTGAGAACTTATAACCCCTGGTTGGGTCAAATTTCTCCACACCCCGCTCCAAACCGAGGGTTCCTTCCTGGATTAAATCCAGAAATTCCATATTTCGCTTTTGGTACTTTTTGGCGATCGCGACTACCAAACGCAAGTTAGCCTCAATCATTTTTTGCTTGGCTCGCTTACCTTGGAAGACGATTTGTTTGATTTCCGCTTCCGGCTGCTTCACAGACTCAGCCCATTCTTCCATAGTCGCTTCTCGACGCAATTTCTTATCCAAGGCTTCCTTGGCTTCAACTAGCGTCATCATTTGTTGCACCTGCTTCCCAAAAACAATTTCTTGCTCGCGAGTTAAAAGCGGTACACGTCCAATCTCCCGCAGATAGGTTCGCACCATATCAGCCGTGAACTTGGCGTTAGTATTTTCGGTTGAAATCTTAACAGTAGGCATTGGTGCGCTGTCCTCTACTCCGTAGACACAATGAATCTTGAATCGTTAAGGCAATCGGAAAAGGCAGTCAATATTTCACGCAGTATCAGGAGTTGAAACAATTAATTTATACAAGTCTTCCTAAGACGATAAGCTCCCCCGATCGGTTCCCCTACCTTTCCCCAAATTTTAAATTAATTACTTAGAAGCACTCTTGGTCGTCATTTGAGAATTTTTTATTTTGGTCACTGATGACGACGGCAAAATGCGAAGTCAGTATGAGTTCTGCTTATTTAATATTACGACAAATCTTGTCGCGAGTAAAGTAACATAGATAAAACTTTTAATTATAGTCCAAAATCATGCCGTTGCCAAAAAGAGAATAAAAAACCTCGCAAGTTCTTATATATATAGTGACGCGAAAACTCCTCGTTCAATTACCTAGAGCTAGCCGGATAACCGTACTAATTGGGGTTTAATTGTGGAGGGATGTCACGAAACCTCTATTTTCCGAAATTGACGATGGGAAGTTGTAGTTGATAAGTATTTACATTAATCTGGTAATAGATAATAAATATTTTTACTGCTATTACTGCAAATGTTCTCTGTCTTCAGAATGGTATGGGGCAAAAACAGTTTCTACCAAAGATTGAATTGCAGAAATTGATGCTCCTGGTGTTAAAGCAGTAGCAAATATGGCATAAGATTCTTGGTCGTGGACTTGCAGCCAATTCCAACTTGCTTTGGAACCAAGATACCATTGTTGCCGCAAAGCAAAATAGTCTTCTAACAGAGCATACAACAACCAAACGCGACGGTAGTTAGCTTCAATATCACCTGTGGTAATGCGTTCCAGCATTTTGTACGACTAAATGTGTCGCAATTGAATTTCGTTTGGTTGTAGTGCTGGTGGAGGTAAAGTGCTGTTACTTTCGCAAGTAATTTATGACCTATTTCTTGGTGCGATAAGCAGAGCTTAACGCCAAAGGCGTATCGCAATACTATGCCACCAAGAAGTCGCAGAAACGAAGCATCTATCTCCAGAATGTCTTCTTCGTTATATATAAAGATATCTAAATAAGCTCCATTCCACAACCGCGCATCCCGCGTAGTTTGTCCAATTTCGCGCACTGCGAGAATATCGTAGTCGCTATTTGCGGTGTGAGTACCTTTTGCACGGGAACCATAGAAAATTACGGTGTGGCAGTTTTGTATATTACAAAGTTCATCAACTATAGCAGCTAAAATTGGGTCATTTTCGATGGTTGATGCAGTCATGGTTGAGAAGGATAGTCAGAAAAATCAATTAATTTCGACTCGTTTGTTATTGTCGCTTGTGCTTTGTGTTGCTGGGTTTGACTTACTTGCGGGGTACAAAGGTAGAATCAGACGCACAGAGCGATCGCGAGAAAAATAACTCCATAACCAATTGAGCAAAACATGAAATCGGTTGCGAGTGCTGGGTAAAAAAGCTAAATGAACAAAAAGCCATAACAACCAAGCAACAAACCCTGTTAAATTGACTTTACCGAATAAATTCACAACTGCTGCATGTCGTCCGATAATTACCATTGAACCTTGATGCTGGTAGCGCATTGGCTGGGGATTCTTGCCTTTGATGTGACGGAGAATATTACGAGCAGCAGTAGCACCTTGTTGTGTCGCGACTGGTGCAAGCATTGGCAATTGTTCGTTTTGCGGTGCTGCCAAATCCCCAACTATATATACTTGAGGGTATTCGGGAACCTGTAATGTTGGGAGTACTGTAACTTTACCATTACTATCTGTCACCAATCCCCATTTCTTCGCCACAGGATTTCCACATACTCCCGCAGTCCATATTACTGTTCGGCAGGGAATAGCTTGTAAATCTTTAAAATGTAAATCTTTAAAGTGTGAGTTTTCCCAGTAAACAGCATTTTCCATCACTTTTGCCACACGGGATGCGACTTTAACTTCGACTCCCATTTTTTGCAATTGACGCTTTGCATAAACACTCAAACGCAATGGCATTTCTGGTAATAATTTATCTCCAGCTTGCAATAATACAACCCGTACTTGGCGAAAATTAATCACAGGATAATCGTTTACCAGCGTACCGTAAATTAATTCCGCAAGTTCCCCTGCTAATTCAACACCTGTTGCACCACCACCAACAATCGTAAATGTGAGCAATTCTTGCCGTCGGCAAATATCAGCTTCCTCTTGTGCTAATTCAAAGCAAGAAACAATTTGATTACGTAAAATTACAGAATCTTCGAGATTTTTTAAAGAAAAAGAATACTCAGATACTCCAGGTATACCAAAGAATTGGGAAGTACTACCGCAAGCCAAAACCAAATAATCGTAATGAATCAAACAATTATTCGTTTCGACTACCTGACTAACAAAATCTACCCGCTTGACCTCATTAGTAGCAAATTGAACATTCGGTTGAGTTTGAATTAATTTACGGATTGGACAAATAATATGTTCGGGTTCCAGTTCACAAGTTACGACTTGGTGAAGTAGGGGCAAAAAAGTATGATAATTATTGCGATCGAGTAGTAATACATCAACAGCATTACCTGCAAATTCACGTGCAGCCGATATTCCCGCAAAGCCTGCCCCGATAATTACTACCCTTCGATTATTCATGATTCTCCCAACATTAAGCGACACCAAAAACACGAATAATTGTTCCTATCAGCAATGTAATGCGATCGCAATTAATTCGACAACCTGGAAAATTCTAGTATTTCAGATCGGAAATAAAAAACCCCAATAGAAAATCTACTGGGGTATAAATTTGAATCAGGGTGCATCTACCATTATGTATCCATTGTGATTGGTGTGGTATCAGGAAAGTTTTGTAGGGGCATAGCTGCGCCTACATCATTTCCTGCAATACTTGACGGATAGTATCGCTGGGTACTTGGTCGGTAATTGTGACAGTACCGATTTCTGTTGGTAAAATAAATCTGACTTTTCCAGCTTTGACTTTTTTGTCGATTTGTAATGCATTAATTATTGCCTCGATATCCAGCCCACTGGGCAATTTTACTGGTAAACCAGCTTTAGCAATGATGGTATTTTGTCTCGCAGTTTCTTCAGTAGTCCACATACCTAAATTGGCGGCGATTTGTCCTGCTGCCACCATACCGATTCCCACCCCTTCACCGTGAATTACCTGGGTGTATCCAGTCAAACTTTCTACAGCATGTCCGATGGTGTGACCGTAATTGAGAATTGCCCGAATTCCGGCTTCTTTCTCATCTTGTCCAACAACATCGGCTTTGGCTTGGCAGGAAAGTTTGAGGATAGTTTCCATTAACTCTGGATTGATAGAAGCTAAGGTATCCAAATGCGGACTCGTTTCCATCTGGGCAAAAAATTCAGCATCCCAAATAATCCCATATTTAATTACCTCTGCCATTCCTGCCCGAAATTCGCGCAAGGGTAGGGTTTTTAACACTTCTGGGTCAATTAAAACGAATTGTGGTTGGTAAAATGCCCCAATCAGGTTTTTACCTTGGGGATGGTTAACACCTGTTTTGCCACCAATGGATGAATCAACCATTGCTAAAAGTGTGGTTGGTACTTGGACAAAATTAATTCCCCGCAACCAGGTTGCTGCTGCGAATCCAGTCATATCGCCAATAACACCACCACCCAAGGCTACCATTGTCGAGGAGCGTTCTAAACGATTTTCCAGAGCGGCATCGTATATTTTTTTGATGGAATCGAGATTTTTATAACTTTCGCCATCGGGTAAAATGCAGGTCGAAATATGGAAACCAGATGATTTGAGCGATGTTAATACTTGTTCGCCATATAAATTAAATACGGTTGGATTTGAGACGATGAGGGCTTTTTTGCCGAGATTTAACTTATTCAAATACTCACCCAGACCATTTAGAGTACCAGGTGCGATCGCAATTTCGTAGGATTGCGTTGGTAGATTCACATTGATTACACAAGCCATTACCTATTCCCAATCAGCAAACTAATGTTTCAATAATAGTTAATCAACTAAATATGGAGAAACTAAAATGGGCATTGTATTTTTTGCGCTTTATCTTGGGGCATTTTTTGGTTTGGCAGTTGGTTTATTGTTTGGACTGCGTGCCATTAAGTTAATTTAAGAGGAAGCTCGCGCAGAGTCGCGATACTTTGCGTTTCTGCGCGAAAAACCTAGCTGATTGCGGCTTTTGGTTGCTTTGTCTCTCCCTTGACGAAAGGCGATCGCGTCTCCAACCCCAACAAGTTCAATAAGTCGCGATCGGCATCATAACCTGGGCAGGGTGTTGTCACCGTCAGCATATGTCCGTCATCGCTGGAGAAAATCGAATTTGCGCCAGCCATAAAACAAAAAGCTTGTTCTACTTGGGAAAGTCTGGCTCTGCCCGCACTCAGACGCACGTCGGCTGTGGGCATGACAATCCGGGCAGTGGCTATCATCCTGACTACATCCCAAATTGGCACGTCAGGTTGATTTTCTAGGGGTGTACCCTGAACTTGGGAAAGAATGTTAATCGGTACTGATTCGGGATGGGGATTTAGACTTGCGAGGGTATGTAGCATGGCAATTCGATCTTCGGCAGTTTCACCCAAACCGAGAATACCACCGGAACAAACGGTAACTTTAGTTTGGCGAACATTGTTGATAGTATTGAGGCGATCGTCGTAAGTTCGTGTCGTGATGATGGTACTGTAATGGTCACGGGAAGTATCTAAGTTGTGGTTGTAGGCATAAAGTCCCGCATCTTCGAGTCGCTTTGCCTGGTTTTCGGTGAGCATTCCCAAGGTACAGCACACCTCCAACCCCATCGAAGTGACTTCTTTAACCATGTCGAGTACTTGATCGAACTGGGAATTATCGCGAACTTCTCGCCAAGCAGCACCCATACAAACGCGACTGACACCGCTTGCTTTGGCTTGTTGGGCTATGTTGAGGACGGTTTCCTTTTCGAGCATCGCTTGGGGTTTAACTTCGGTTTTGTAGCGCGAAGACTGGGCACAATAGCCACAATCTTCTGGACAAGCACCTGTTTTAATCGATATCAGTTTGCAAACTTGAATTTGTTTTGGGTTATGGTATTGGCGATGGACGCTAGCCGATTGGTATATCAATTCGAGTAGCGGTGAATTATAGATTTCGGATATTTCGCTTTCTTGCCAGTTGTCGCAGACTCCCACAGTGCCTTCCTTATTATCCAAGTAAGTTGTTTCGCGCATTTTATTTTGCAGCATTTTGACGCGAAGGATATTAGAGATAAGGTTAGCAAGATTTGGGTAATCTGGATGGGAAATGTTGGAAAGTATTTAGAAAGACTAAATAATCAGGGTTTACAGGGGAGTTATTGGGATGTCTAAGCATCCTTACTTCTAGATTAACAGGGGAAGAATAACCTGCGATCGCTGGATGATGTGAATTATTTGTGTTGCGATTTATCTTTTGTAGACAAAGATATTTGTAGAGACTTAGCAGTGCTACGTCTCTACCTGTGTTGCAATCATTATTTGAACTAGTATTATTTTCTGTTTTCCATCGGGTACTTCTAAATTAATAAAACACCCGACTATTTTAATCAAAAAAATTGGGCTACGGTTTGTTTGTTTAGGATATTGAAATAAAAAATAGCCCTGGCACTGAGCAATTGTTGCATGGGGCAACCCCCAAACTATCGTAGCCGCAACAGCGTTTCACAACTGAGTTCGAGATGGATTCAGAGTGGTTCCACCGCGCCATAAGCACCAGGAAAACTTGTAGGATTAAACCCTGAAGACTGCACAG
>JAAUPE010000091.1 GCA_012034595.1 Calothrix sp. CSU_2_0
GGGGGGAGGAATTTTATTATTTCTTGTAGCAAATATCCTGCGGCTTCGGCACAGGCAGCGCGAATGGTATCTGCACTTAAGTTAAACTGATTTACTGAAGCTTTTAACTTGACCGTTTAATTGTGGTGCTAGTTCTGTTAAAGCATTTTGCCAAACTAAATTTTGCTCGGTTGAGGATGGTTTATTGACATCAAAGCGAATAGCCGATCGCTGTTGTATTCGCATTCCTTCCCGACTGCTGATAATTAAAACACCATTGATGCGCTCTATGAAATGGCTAATTGCTGTGATGCGGGGAATATCTGTGGTGTCGATTTCCTGACAATCCAACAACAAAGCACTGCCACTTAAAATAACTTCACGAGTCCACAAGCGAATGAGATTTTCTAGTTCTCCTGGTACGATGGGAACTACCCGTGCTGCGATCGCACACAAATTTAAACCAAGATTATGACAAACTGTGGCTGCGATCGCTTGTTTACTAGCTGTCTCTGTTCCGCATAATTGAATGATTGGCAAGCTGTTTGCTTGATTTTTTGTTTGGTAATGATGCCCAAGTATATTAGTAATGCGTTGTGCGAGTTCTTGCTGGGAGGGAACTAATTCCCCTGTAAAATTAACCGATTCGATAATACCCGCTAATCTTTCATCAAGATATTGCGTACCGACTAAATAATGTAATATTCTTTCATCTATCTTGAGGGGACTGAGGGTAAGTGCATGTGCTTCGCCAATTTGGATTAAACGCCAGCGACGCAAGGCTGAATTTGGGGTTAAAGCATCCCAATGGGGGTTAGGTAAGGCTGCTAAAGCGAGGCTAAAGGTTGGGTAATATTGCTGGGGGTCTTTGTTGGCAATCGTACATAAACGATGAAAGTCGCCGCTAAATTCTATTCCCGCACATAAAAGTAATATATCACGCTCGAAGGCTGATAGACCAAATACTCGACATAACCTTTCTATCGCTGAAGGTGCTGGTATTGCTGTTGCTGCTGTCTGTAATTCCTGTTGGAGTTGTTGATTTTTGACTTCTAATGCATCTAAATTGCTTTTCTCTGTGGCTGTATACTCTTCTAAAGCTGTACGTACTATCGCTAAAGCTGCGAGAAGATAGCGGTGATTGGCATCAAACCAATTTTGATTAGCAGTGGAATCGTTCATGGTATTGTTACCTGTGGCGAATCGTATTCTCCTGTTGAATTTTTGTGAAGCAAACTTTCTGCACCATCTACTTGTACCCTGACAAAATAGATTCCAGGTTTGATATTTTTGACGGGAATGGTAATTGTGTCTGTATCATCTGTGCGGGATGGAACTAGGAAAGAATAAGCTCGATCTAAATTATTAGCTGCATTCAACAATAAAATTAACTGCTGGTTTTTCCCGACTTTAGGGTTGAATTTAACTGTTATTTCGGCTTGACGTAAATTATCTTCTTGGGTTTCAACTTGAGCAACCGTTGCCGTAATTTGCGGATGCAATACAAATGCGGCAATATTTGATGCTGTTTCGTGATGGGACATTCCGGGAACGGGCATTTTCAGATGTACTACTTGTACCCCGCAAACTCCAGCAAATAGTTCGGGAGGTAAAAATATACTAATTTGGTTATCTTGAAATGCTTTTGGCTCGACTAACTTTTCTATCCCTTGGAGTCTAACCCGTGTTAAGTCACCCCGTAAACCTTTACCGCGAATAATTAGAGCATTACCGATTTCCCAGGGAGGGGTAACTTGTTCGATAATTGGTGTTAACAAAGGATATTTATCATCTACTACTTTCTGAGCATTCCGGCTATCGATTAACACCATTGACACTTGGTATGCAGCCGAAGGGCGATAATTGGTTTGCAGGGAAGACCAAAGTTTGGAAGTATCTTCCATATTAAAAAACTCTGGGGAAACTTTAATCTGTCCGATATTTTCAGCAACATCAGCGATGGATACGGATGTCAAAGCTTGGGAAAGAACACTGGAAGTGTTAACTTTTGCAGCATTTTTTAAAGCTGTTTCTACTAATTCGCGGCTGAAAACAGGTGTATCGTGCAGTAACTGCATCGCATAACCAAGTAAAAGCTCTGCTTGAAAGTCCTTGGCACCATAGGCTGTGAGTAGATAATGTAAATCTAAAGCTAGGGGGGGATTTTGACGAGCATCTCCCAATTGCCGCGATCGCTTATTACGATATTCCTCCGATACCCAGTCAGCATTACGATTTTGCGTAATTTGATAGAGAAAAAGATTAATTTGAGCGCGTTCGTCGGTTCCTTGGGTAATACGATCCGGAGGAAGTGCTGTGACAACTACATCACCAACACTAGTTGCGATCGCATCTTTGACTAAGCCATTTTCGATTAAGTCTTTGAGTACTGCTGTAACTGCTGCTATAGAAAGCGCATTACTCATTCTGGTTTCTCCACGCTATTGCAACAGGTAATTCTTCACACTGGACGTAAAATTTTTCCGAAATTTAGAGGTTAGGGACTGTAATTAACAATTGGTCTTTGTCATTCTCCAGTCGGGAACCTCCAATACCACAGCAGCATCTAAAAATCTGAACTCACGGTAAATATTGACGATGATATTGTACTGTTGCTTTTCAAAAATCTCTATGTTAGTTTTATTGTCTAAAATGTTACACTTATTTAACTAATCCTTATAGTAATTGACTTTGAGTAGAAAAATACACAGTTAAATTTGTGCTTTGATTTGCTGCTTAGAGAAAGTAAGTTTGATAAATTCAAAATTATAAAATACAGAATAGTTATAGCCAAATGAATTCTCCTTCTACCCCAAACTCTTGGATAGGTCGCTCGTTAGGCGATAATAACCGATATCGCCTGGATAAGCTTTTGGGTGGGGGTGGTATGGGTGATGTTTTTTTGGCAATGGACACCCGTATTGGGAAGCAGGTAGCCCTCAAACTTCTCAAAGATACCTTGGTTGCATCCAAGGAGATGAGAAGACGTTTCGAGCGGGAAATTGAAATATGTGCAGCACTCGATAGCGAACATATCGTCCAAGTTACCGATTGTGGTGTGACGACAGAAGGTTATCCATTTTACATAATGGAATATTTACGCGGTCAGTCGCTACGGCAGATGCTTTTGCGCGAAAAGCGGCTATCTGTGGAACGAACTATCAATATTATGAGGCAGGTTTGTCAAGGGTTACAACATGCCCATAAAGGTGTCACTATCGAGCGACAGGGAACAGCCAATCGTATTCAAGTTGTACACCGCGACCTCAAACCAGATAATATCTTTTTGGAAAACACAGATTCCGGGGAGTTTGCCAAAATTGTCGATTTTGGGATTGCGAAGATTCGTAACGAGTCTTTTGACCAGACAAATCTCACTAGTGCATTTTTAGGAACTTTTCGTTACGCATCCCCCGAACAATTAAGGGGTGTAATTGATATAGATGGCAGGGCAGACATCTACAGTTTGGGTATTATTATTTACGAAACCCTAAGTGGTGCAGACCCTTTTGGTTTTAGTGTTAAAGAACGTAACTATAGTGAAGCTTCCTGGATTTTTGCCCATACTAGCGAACCTCCAAAACCACTGCGATCGCAACTTGGTTGTGAAAATTTACCCGCACAATTGGAAGATGTGGTGATGCGATGTTTGCAAAAAAAACCAGAAAATCGTTTTGCATCGGTAGAAGAATTAAATTTGGCTTTGCAAAATGTTTTAGTACCCCAGCAAAAAAGACCATCTGTACCAGTTCAAGAAGAAACTATTTATCAACCAAAACCTTCTCCAAATCAAGGTTCCTATGACGAAACCATCTCACGACCTATTATCGAGTCAGAAAAAAAATCTCAACCAGAAGAAACAATTCCTCAAATTCAACCAGAACAACCAGCAATAAAACCTAAAAAAGAAGAAACAATTGCTCAAATACCTGCTGTAGTCAATCCAGCACAACCAGCAAAACTACAAAAAGAAGAAACGATTGTTCAAGTTAAAAATACGCAAAAATCATCATCGGAAAATCATCAAGAAGAAACTATATACCAATACAAATCTTCTCAAGCACAGAAATTAAATAAACAGGAAGAAACAATTGTTCAAAATGCCCGAAAACCTAACTATCCTCCAGATGCAACACTGGCAGAAACTGTAGTTAAACCATCACAAAAATCACTTCCTATCGCTGCAATTCTGAGCTTTATGTTGGTAGGATTAGTCGGAATTGCTGGTTGGTTTGCCTATCCAATTGTATCTCCAAATTTAGCATTAAATGATATTAAAAGTTCACAGTCCAACAAAAAATACGATGAATGTATTGACAAGTCATCAAAAGTTCCTCAAAATTCAAGCGTTTATCAAGATGCACAAATTATTCTTAATGAATGTCGATTTGAATTGGCAAAAAAGTTACATTCTGAGGGCAAAATAGAAGAAGCATCACAAATAATTAGAAATGAAATCTCAAAAGATAGTCCCATTTTTCCAGAAGCCAAAAAATATTGGGAAGAAAATTTGAGAGGATGGTAGCAACAACTCGGTACTAAGAATGAAAATCAAAACACTCTACCAGTCTTATTACTGAGTTAAATTTTTAACATTCTATTTGACTAACACTAGAATTCTCTACAAGAACAATCCCTTGATTGTATATCTAAAATTCTTATCGGGCTTGCCTTCTGCCACCTTTTGAGCCGATATATGTGGTATTAATAAAAGTTACATTACTTTTGCAAAACCAAGTTTTCATGTATCATTATTAATAAATTATTTTGCAAAACTGTATTGATGGCTGTAGGATAATTAAATCGCATAATTATCCATTGCAGAATAGTTGTTCTTAAAAGCGTTCTGTTTAGTTATTGCTCCCAAATCTGACAACATAACATCATCTTATATAGGCTGATGTTGGTATTAATGGTGCTGCTCCTCCACACAAATGTATTAACAGTTTTTAACCTTCCATAAAAGAATAGTAATAGATGATGGGTAACGGTAAGTACGCATTATTATCTTGTCTGTCAATAAGTTTTTTGGCTACATTTCCTGCCCAATCAAGTCCAGTCGAGCCAAAAACTATTACGTTTGATAGTTCTTCAGTTAATTCTTCAGTAGATAAAAATGCTCGGTGTTTGCTTCAGCAGACTGAAAGTCAAAATCCTCAGATTGCTGTTCCAGAGAAGTTTTCTCTAGAATTCTCACCGTCACAAATATCGGTCGAGTCTATCTGTCCTGCGTTGAAGGAAATTTCACAAAAAAATACAAGCAGTAAATTTACAAGTTTTCTACTTCAAGAGAAAATCAAGCTACACTTTTCACAGCTAAGGAAGTTCAAAAAAAGGCAGATTCAGTTATTCTCACGCAGGAGGAATTTACTCCAGTCTTTCTGGATAGTTCGCAGCAACAGGTTGCTCCCGAATCTATTTCGATACCACTAAATAGTGGTGAAAATTTGGATTCATCTGAAAATGAAATGTCTCAGGTGAATTCAGTTTCGCAGTTATCAGACGTGCAACCTACTGATTGGGCTTTTCAAGCTTTGCAGTCTTTGGTAGAAAGATATGGTGTAATTGCAGGTTATAACGACGGGACTTTCCGTGGTAATCGTCCCATGACTCGTTATGAGTTTGCTGCTGGTTTAAATGCTGCTTTGGATAAGGTCAACGAGTTGATTAACTCGGAAATTGGCAACCGAGTCACCAAAGAAGATTTAGAAACGATAAGCAAACTGCAAACCGACTTTGCGACTGAATTAGCTAGCGTGCGATCGCGCATTGATAATTTAGAAGTACGGACTGCGACTCTAGAAGCGCAAAGGATTACTTCTTCGACAACTATTCTTGGAGGAGAAGCAATTTTCGCGCTATCAACTGCTTCTGGAGGAGACCCACCAGGGAAGGGAGACGCAAATGTAGTGCTAAATCAACTAGTGCGTTTGCAAACTACTTCAACTTTCAGTGGTAAAGATAGATTGCGGTTGGAGTTAAACGCAGGAAACTTCAATGGTTTTGGATTTGGTGACCCCAATGTTCTCAATACCAATACAGCTTTGTTGTCTTTCCAAGCTGATACTGGTAATGGTATAAAATTAGCAACTCTCGATTATCGTTTTCCAGCTTTTAATGACAAAGTTGTGTTTACGATTCGACCAGTCGGTTTTAGCCTAAGTAGTGTTTTAACTGCAAACTCTCCGTATTTTGATGCTGGTCGAGGAGCGATTTCCCGCTTTGGGGAAGCAAGTCCCGTCTTTAAAATTGGTGACTTGGATGCTGGTGTCGGATTTGACTGGTTACTGAGTCCAAGGGCACGTTTGCAAGTTGCCTATGGTGCGAGCAACGCAAATAATCCCGATCGCGGATTTGTATTTGGCAAGGGAGCGCACAATGTTGCAGCACAGCTACTCCTCTTACCAGGGAATAGCGTACTGACAGGTTTGACCTTTGTTTACGGCTATTCTCCAGATGGTCGTTTAAACACCTTCACAGGTAGTGCGATCGCAGATGCTTCCGGTTTTATTAACCAACCATCAAATATTTACGCTTTGAATGGTACTTTACAATGGCGACTTTCTCCAAAATTAACATTTTCCACCTGGGGTGGAGTTGTGGGAACTTACGCATCGCAAACAAACGCTTTTGCTGTGAGTACCAATTATCTGTTTTCGTTAGGGTTTTCTGACCCCTTTGGCAGAGAAGGAGACTTGTTTGCACTGATGTTTGGTCAACCTCCTAAACTAATTAAAGTTGGCGATTTCTCTGGTTCCAGTGGTTTGGGAGAAAATGCAACTTCCTATCATTTTGAAGCTTTCTATCGCTTTACTGTCAACGATAATATTTCCATCACACCCGGCATATTTATGGTCACAAACCCTGGAAATATAGCTGATAATAATAATATTTACGTAGGTACGATTCGGACAACATTTAGATTCTAAAAAGAAAAATCATTATGTACAATCTACGTCAGTTTTATCACAGCTTTTACTTGCTAGTTTTGCTTTTACTTGCTTGTACTAATATATGTATAAACTTTATTACTAGTAGCATTGCCAATGCTCAACAAGTAGAAAAAGAAAAACCCGCTCGTCCTCGTTTGAGACCGTCATTTTTTGAAGAACAAAGAAAATTACCAAGATTTGGCTTTGGTGATTTCCTCCGTTCTGCCTTAGACAACGAACAAAACGCATTCAGCGACACAGCGAAAATTTCTGAGTTTGGTTCCAACGCTTACCAATTCTTTCGCACCCCAGGACAAGCACAGGGAACTTTAACCGTAGGGAATAGGGATACCGACAGTAGCGATTTCCTCAACGGTACAAACTTTGTCAGTCCTGCTGGGACGCTGAATTTTTCCAACTTTGTTCGCGGTTCCGACCCGCGTCAAGGCACTGTCACCGTCAATGGTAACGTCAATATCAATGGTAGAAATGTCAACTTTAATAATACCAGAGCCAATTACAACGCAGGTTTTAGTACCAAAGGTGATGATGCAAGCGGTGTAGTTTTGATAACAGACCCAAATAACCCAACGCAATCGATTTATCTGCAAATACCAGTCGCAAATATTGGAGAACGTGACGACAGCGAATCATTTTCCGCTCCTGCTGGACTGACAGTGGGTTTTCCTACCGATAGATAAAGTTTTTGGCAGCATAAATATTTTAGAGGGTGTTTGTAGCCAACCAGCCAGAATTTGAAAATTCTGTCTAATAGCTAAATTCCTCTATAAGAGGAATAAGGAAAGAATGTTGTCTGATTGCAATTTTAGATACTGAAATGTAATAGTTTAAGTAATTATATGCAATTAGAACCGATGTAAGTTGGTGCGCTCCGATAATCAAGAGCGTACCAAGCGCAACTACGAACAACTCACCAGAATTAATGACATGGAACATTAGTAGTTCATGTCAAAAGTTTTGGTAGTAAGTAATCGTGCAGAATTATTTACACAGAAGAATCTGCTCTGGGCAAGGGTTTTATGTCTAAATGTTGTGTAATTAATTTTGTTTAACTACTTATAAATAATGTCTTTTGGGTCAGACATCCCTACCTAACCACTGCACAGGCATCCTGCCTGTGCTACAACACCCCAAAATTAATGACATGGAACATTAGTCTGTATATTTCGTCAAATTAGGTGTGTTTAAGCATACACTTGTGGGTCTAGATACCAAAGCTGCATAAATTGCATAAATATAGCAAAATCATCATATATATGACTGCAAGGGCAAAAACTAAAGGTTTAAATATTGTTCTTCTGTCTCAGAATAACTTTAAGCCCTATTTGCGTAAATCTTAGAAAAAAATCAGTAGATTACATTAGTTACTTGGTGGAATGCTTGGAAAGGA
Organism: Calothrix sp. CSU_2_0; assembly: GCA_012034595.1. Lineage (GTDB taxonomy): Bacteria > Cyanobacteriota > Cyanobacteriia > Cyanobacteriales > Nostocaceae > Brunnivagina. The sequence goes on from JAAUPE010000091.1 coordinate 8,323, forward strand.
GTAAAATATGATGCTAAAGTTGGTAAGTAATATATTGGTTGTGGCTGTAGCGATTTCTAGTACCGTTGCTTTAAACAGCGAATTGGTATTCTCCCAAACTCCACGTGGAAGTAGTTCTAACTTAAAAACAGTTTTTCGCTGTCTCAAAAATGCAGATGGCAATACATATTCAACTGTCGCAACTAGAGGAAACAAAACCCCAGTCCCAATTATTAATTGGACAAGTAGAGAGTTCGGAGCTAGTTATACACCAGATTCACGTTGCAAAGCAGTTACTAATCGGTTCAATCATGCAGTAACCACAAACGGAGGTAAATTAAGTAATTTATTTTTAACTTTTGGAAAGGTAGGTCGCGAACGTGTAATTTGTTTTGTGAACGGTAAGAGCGGAATGTGTACGTCAAAAAATATCTTATTTACTCTACGACAACAAGATTACGGTCGCGAAAAAGAGATTTTAGAACAATTGTCAGGTATTAGTGCATTTGGTACTGGTAGTCCAATTCAACAAGGGAATAGGAATATGCCATATATCAATATGGAAGAATGGGTCGAAGAAAAATTAACACCTGAAACTGAAACCAATTCCCCTAATTCTAGCCCTTCTGAGTCAGAAAACAAGGAACCTACTTCCAGTCCCTCAATTTAAGTATATTTTTATTGAGAGAAATTTCTGAGCTTGTTTCATACTCTCAAAATCGTAGGGTAAATATATCAGGGAGCATTTTACGGTAAGAGCGATAAGTATTTTAACTTTTTAGCTCGCTAATAAATAAGATAAGGAAATTCCTTTTGTATGTACTAACAACTGTGAAGCCATCTCTAAAAATACTACTTGGTGGTTTTAGTATCCTAGCAATTGCTGTTACTCTTTGGTTCGGTTCTTTTGTACGAATTACAGTCAATACATCAACAGCTAGCTCAGGAAAGCGACCTCCTCAGGTTAGTAAACAGCCAGATTTAACCGAGCTAAAAAATCAACGACTAGTAGAAGAAATTGCCAAGCAAGTAACAGTAAGAGTTCTCTCTGAACCAGAAGCAGGTTCAGGGGTAATTATTGAACGTCAAGGGGAAACTTATAGTGTTTTAACTTGCGATCATGTTGTTGCTGGTAATAAAAGTAATCGTTACAATATTTTAACTATTGATGGTGTAACTCATCCAGCGACGCGAAAATCAATCAAATTCGGTGACGTGGATTTAGCAGTTGTCCAGTTTCAAAGTAAAAAAGCTTATAAAATAGCAGACTTGGGCAATTCTAATCTTTTATCTACGGGTAAAGTCGTATACGCTTCTGGATTCCCAAATTACAATTCTCCCAACGATACTGTCTTGGAAGATACGCGCAACTGGGGAAACAAAGCATATCGTTTTACTAATGGGGAAATATCTATGATTTTAGAGGGTTCGCTCAAACAGGGTTATCGTCTTGGTTATACCAACGAAGTTGAGTTAGGTATGAGTGGTGGTCCTGTTTTTAACCAGACAGGTCAAGTTGTTGGTATCAACGGTCGGTTAAAGTACCCAATACAGGGAATAGACGTATTCACTTTTGCGGATGGGACTAGACCATCTGTGGAAATGTTTCAGAAGATGGAAAGTCTCAGTTGGGCAATTCCAATAGCAGCTTTTAGGCAAGCTATTGCAGGGAGCGAGTAATAACCAGTGGATTATCTAAAATCTGAACTCTATGTATTTTTGTATTACAAAATAGCAGAATTATTATTAACTATTATTTCCTAAATATCTATGGCGTTGGGGTTGACCAAATATGATTAAAAAGAATATTTTTCATGGAATTAAATATTTTTTCATAGGGATTGCGATCGCACTACTTTTCGTCACACCTTCATTCGCTAAATTTGCGACTTTCCAGAACAATATAGGCATTCCCAATTCTAATATAACAAAGAGTAAAAACTTCCAAATCGCACAACAAAATAAAGTTTTAACTGATGTGGAGGTAGAAAGCGTTGCATCTCAAACCACAGTTGTTATTGCTCCTGGTTTAGAAAAAGGGGATATCGAAAACCCAAACAACCTGCCTTTTTCTGGTTCTGGAGTTATTGTCGCAAAAATTGGTAAAACTTATTATGTTGCAACAAACCTCCATGTTGTCTATGGTAAAGGAGGTATATACGGAGTTTATACACCTTCGGATGGTGAAGTACACAAAGTAGATGATGAGAAAACTAATCATAATATTTTCCGCTTTGGAGAACAAGAAGGAGAAAAAGTTACTGGTTTTGACTTAGCGATTGTGAAATTTGATAGTAATAAAAACTATCCATTAGTCACAATTGACAATAAACCCACAGCACCTGGAAATAAAGTTTTTGTATCTGGTTGGCCTAACCCTGAAAATTTAACCGGTAAAATGCAGCGTCGTTTTGAATTAGGACAAGTATTAAATATCCAAGCTCCACCACAACTTGATGGCGGATATAGTTTATTTTATGATTGTAAAACTCAAGGTGGTATGAGTGGAGGTCCTGTTTTTAATAATCAAGCGCAAGTGGTGGGAATTCACGGACGTGGTGACGAAGTTCAACGTCTAGGTATCCTTGTTAATTATCTGATTTCTCAATCTAAACAAGCTCAACAAAAAAGAGAGATTCCTCAAACTTTTGCTTTTAATTTTACACCACCTAGCTTAAATCTAATTCGATCTGGATTACCAGGAAAAAGACCTAAATCAGCAGATGTAATTAATAACTACTTCAAAACATTTTCTCTAGAGAATTTTCAACGCTCTTCTACCCGCGATTGCCCTACTGGAGTGTTATTAGGTAGGGATGAGGGTTGTGAGAAATAAATACACAGCAGCTATAGATAATTTATGAAAAAATTAGATTTCTGACCTAATTTAAGATAAGTCAGGAATCTAATACGATAGTGCTGTAGAGACACGTCTCTACATTTAGATATTTTCACGAATCATTTAGGACTGCTATAGCAGTCCTAAATCAGTTATCTTTCTTTTTTAGCAAGCAATGAAATTTTAAGTTTAGTAAACAGATTACAAAACAAAATAATGCTTGACAAATAATGATTACTATAATAATTACTAGAGAAACGAAACTAATCGCATAAATAAAAAATCAGCGATTGCTGTTATATAAAATACAAATACTATATTTATGGTATGGAACAAAACTTTATAAAAGCTAGCGTTTATCCCCAAAACCATACATTTCAACCTGGTGGACAACCAGTTGTATTTAAAGTAACAGTTATTAATGATAGCGAGCAACATGCTGATTTTAAACTCGAAGTGATACCAGCAGGTGGTAATCCGAATATCGGCAATCAATGGTATCGTCTTTCCCCAGAGATTTCTGCCGCAAAACCACCTGGTAGTAGTACAGAATTTCAAATTATTATTTTTGATTCACCTATACCGAGCTTTGTTGGAACTGCAACTTTGCGAATTAGAATTGTTTCACCTCGGTTGCGGCAAGAACGGACACTTGTTGTGTACCTGAGAATTGAGGCAGACGACAGAGTAAAAGCTGTGAGTGTGGAATTACCAGTGGAACGGTTCCAAGTTTATCCTCGCAATACCGCAAATATAGCAGTGCGATCGCGCAACTGGAGTCACAAACCTGTTGATGTGGTGTTGCGTCTTGTTGGTATCGAAGCATCTTGGCTAAATGATGGTGTGGAAAGACGATTATTGTTAGAAGCAAATGCTCAAGTTGAAACAATTTTCCAATGTCAACCTCCATCCTCTAATCAAGCATTAAGTCGAGAGTATCCCTTCACAGTAGAAGCTACAAGTCGAGATGGTTTGTCCCATAGTCCCCAAGGTATTTTAGAAGTTTTACCGGTGGGTTTTGTTGAGTTTAAAGCCACACCCCAACAACAAACTATTCCCCGTCGAGGTTGGTGGATTCCTGATTGGAAATCAAATTCTACAACTTTTGAATTACTGTTTAAAAATGTTAGCAATCTCCAACAACAAGTAGAGATTCAGCTACAAGGAAAAAACCACCGTCAATGCACTTGTAAAATATCGCCTGAATATGCCGAACTCGCAATAGGAGAAACAAGCAAAGTCAAATTAGAAGTGAAAACAAAACGTCCTTGGGTTGGATGGTTTAAAACTTTGAAGTTTGATGCTAAAGCCATATTATCAGACCAAAGATTAGGTGGTACAGACCCGACAAATCAAGCTTTAGAGTTAAAAGTTTTACCTATTTTTCCTCTATGGTTGCAATTAGCTTTAATTGCCTTACTGGGATTATTACTGTCTTTAATATTGAGGTCAGAATCGGTTGCACATACCGACTCAATTAATGTAGTTCGTTTTAGTTCCGATGGCTATTCGGCTGTTAGTGGTTCAAATGACGGCAGAATCAGAAGTTGGGAAGTCCGTGGAACCGAACTTACACCATTAGGGAATGATGAACCTGAAAAACCAAAAGGTATATTAGGTGTAACTAGTGGAGAAGTATTGTCATTACGATTCGATCCACATAAAAATAATCGCGTTGCTGCTGGGATGAAAAATAGCGTTATTCAACTGTGGAATGTTGCAAAACGCGAACGAGAAGCTGAACTAAAAGTTACAGATTTTGTTGGTAAAACTGACAAGGTATTTGACTTAGTATTTACTCAAAATGATAAAAAATATTTAATTAGTGGTCATCCTAATCGTAAGGTACTTGTATGGTCTAGAAATTCCGCCACAGAAGAGTTCAAAGCAGAGCCAGAAAGAAGTATTAACGTAGATTTTGATGTATATTCAATGGCTTTGAGCAGTGGTGATAATACTTTGGCTGTAGCAGGAAATCATAAATCTCTGATTTTATTAGATTTAAATAAACTTAATTCTCTTCCTCAAGCAAAAAATAATTTGACTCAAGATGATTTAGTTAAAAATAATCTCACTCAAGGTAAATTTGTCGTAGCAGATGAGAAGAGTCCTTATGGAAATGATGATCGAGTTTTTAGCATTGCATTTGTACCTAAAAGTTCCGACCTCCTAGCAATAGCTGACTCAAACGGTTATATTACAATTTTAGACTATCAATGCCAAAGTCGGATTAAATCTAACCCACAGCAGCCATTCTATCAAAAAGAATGCGGACGCGATCGCTGGAAAGCAGGAGAACAAGCTATTCGTAGTATCGCAGTTTCTGGTGATGGTCAAAAGTTGGTAAGTGCAGGTGATGAAGGAAGAATAATAGTTTGGCAATTAACCCCAGAAGGTAAACGCAGTAGTGAATCTGTTAAAGGCAAACAAATCAAAAAAATAGAACATATTATTAACAGCATCGATATTAATAGCCAGGGAAATATGGTTATTATCGGAGGTGAGGAATATCAACAAACACAAAAAGGCAAAAAATATAAGCCACTCCCAATTACCCTTAATTAAGTCAGGATAATGGAATGCAAAATCAATATACAAGTGTGCTGAAAGTAATTATTAATCCCCCCGATATTTTACAGGGGATGCCAGGTGATATCCTACAATTACATGCAATTATTACCAATCAAGGTTACAAAGATGCTCGAATTGATGTTTATTTTGATGAAGCATTCCAAAACTTAAATTTATCGAATAATCCATTACAAGAATGTCTCTCGTTAGCTTCTCAAAAAAGTTATGAAGTATCCTTCGAGTTTCAAATTCCTCCAAATACTCCACCAGGAACATATGATTACAGACTAATCATAGACGCTCCTGAAGATTATCCACAAGAAACACCTATCTCGTTTCCCCTACAAATTCAGGTTTTAATTAAAGAGCAAACAGTAAGACGTGGAGGAGATGACCCCACTTTTATAATTAAACCTACAAGCAATCCCAACAATCAGTTAATTTATAAACCTGGTCAACCTTTATTGATAACAGTAATAGTTAACAATCGTTGCCAACAAGTAGACCGTTTCCGTTTAACCTGTCCGGATTTAGATGATACTTGGTTTACCATTCGCTATCCAAGAACAGGTTATGAAGGAGCAGGGGTACTTTCAGAAGAAAATGGACTAGAATTAAACGACTATTCTCAAGGTGAAATATTACTAGAAATCCATCCTCCTGCGGATGCTTTTTCTGGGACATATCCACCCACAATTCAATTGTATTCTCAAAACAGACCAGATTTAATATTATTGGATTTGGTATATTTCCAAATACCAGAAATTTATAATTTAGATGTAGAGTTAAATACTATTTTAGGAAAAGCTAGCCATACTGCTGGTAAATATCTACTTAAACTAAGCAATCGAGGTAATACAGAACGTGAACTTGTTTTAGATGCAAAAACTCAAGATGAAGAAGAATTATGCAACTATAAATTTGAGCCATTAAAAGTCAGGTTACTACCCCAAAAAAGTACAGATGTCAACTTAACAGTTGAACCAATTAGTTCCTGGAGACAACCTTGGCTGGGATCAGGATTATTTATCAACTTTCAAATCGAGATTCAAGACCAAAAACAATTACCACTTCCCGATAAATTACCTCAAGGAAGTTTCATTTGGAAATCCCGTCCTTGGTGGCAATTTGTACTCTTATTATTGCTAATTCTAGGAATATTGGGAGGTAGTGCATTTATTATTTGGAGAATATTAAATCCAGAACCAGCGAAAATAGTTTTTTTTGAATCAACAAGTCCTACTTATCAAGAGGGTGATAGAATTAGTTTGAATTGGCAAGTTAGTAATGTTAAACAACTAGAAAAATTAAAATTATCTTTTACCGCAGAAAACCTAGAGCCAAAAGCATATTTTTATAAACCTAACGAATTAAACGACGGCAAAAACTGTCAAATACAAAATAATACTCTGACCTGCAATAATTTTATCACAGAAGCTAAACAACCTGGAAAATATACATTTAAGTTAGAAGCGTATAAAAACAAAAACGATATAGTAGATGAAGAACCTACGTCACCATCTCCAGTAGAGATAAAATTACCACCAGCACCAGAAATAGTAAATGATTCTTTTAGATCGGATAAACCTCAATATGAAAAAGGTCAACAAGTAAATTTAAGTTGGCAAATTAGCAATCCAGAACAGTTAGCAAGTCTTCAGATTATCAATAAACAAGAAAATGGAACATTAATTACTGTAGGTAACTTTGATTTTACCAAAGGGATTCCCCCTCAACTTCAAAAAAAATGCCAAGAAGGTAATCCATTAACTTGTCAAAAAGTACCTATGGGAGTCAGCACACCAGGGAAATATACTATTTTTCTGCAACCTACAAGTAAATCTCGTTTTCAAGACCCCAAAAATCTCAAAGCTTCTAATCCAATTAATATTAACGTTACATCGAAACCATTTGAGATTGAGTTTTTCGGGATTAACAATAATCAACAATCTACACAATCTTTAGATGAAGGTGCAACCGTAACTCTGAGTTGGAAAGTTAAAGCAGACCCAAAAGATGTTATTGTCACTCTTTCTCATTCTGGTAAACAAGTAAATGTCACAGGTTCCGAACCTATTATAGTAATCCCCGAATTAGAAATTTCAGTAAAAGATAAATATGGTCAACAAGAAACCATTACCAGGAAAATACAAATAAATATTATTCCTAAACCTCAAAATAGTCCAACCCCAGCAACTTCATCTCCCAATACTAATCAACCACAAATTACTCCTACTCAATCAAGTAATACTGTAGTTCCTAATTCTAAAGGTTTTTAAATAGAATTTACTCCAAACAAAAGAGCTAACAGTTTCCCAGAGGGACTTTCAAGGTTATGGTATATGACGCGAACTGAACTTTACGTTGGCGAAACCTACAAAACGACCCTGGAAACCGAAGACGAAGTTACCACATTTGAACCTACCCAACTCCATCTGACAGGTGTAGGGTTTTAATTTGAGCATGAGTTGACACTCTCAACCAGAGTTTTGAACGTGGTTCGTTTGTTATTTGCCAATAGTGTTGATTGCAGTTCCCAGTCTGTATCTGCTATTTGGGTGGAAAGAACGCGACAATTACTACAAACCACCCTGGAGGAAGCCGCGACTAGTCAAACTGGAGATTTTTATTCCCGTCTGGCTTCCCTCGGTCAGTACCTCTGGCGATCGCTATTCCCAGAGGAGTTGCAAAGTACCTTTCGTACCATAGCCAGTTTAAATTGCCCTTTCACTTTGTTGATAATCGCCGATGGGGATGCTTGGTTTCCTTGGGAATTATTCCATGATGGGCAGAAATTTTTAGGCGATCGCTTAATTATTGGGCGGTGGTTTTGGGAGTTAGAAAAAGCACGTCCCTATGAATTTCCCGTAAGTGCGGTGAATGTTGCCCATTATGCCAGCGTGGAACAACCGGAAATTTGGACTGAGCTTTTGCAGTCTTCGGGAGCGCCGCCACCAGTATCGATAGAAGCTGGTATATTTAATGATATGAGCTTGTTTGAATCAATACGTGGCTTGCATTTGAGGATTTGCGTGTTTTTATCGTCACATCCGGATTGCAGTTTACTCCTGATGATTCTTTAATAATGACACCCACGGCAACTGGGGATTACTTAGTTTGATTTATGTTAACTGTTCCCCCTGAGATGGAAATCGGTCAGTATGAAAAGGAAAGCAAAACCAAGGATCGCGTTTCTGCGTGAAAAAGTGGGGTTGACCCAGCTTGAGCTATCAGGTCTTGTTGGCGTGACCCAAAGCACAATCGAAAACTGGGAAAGTGGTAGAACAGGAACCGACCATATAGAAAGAATTGCCAAATTTTGTAAGGCACTGAACTGTCAAGTAGAAGATTTGATTGAGTACACTAGCAAACCATTTGAAGAAACAGCAAAAAAGCCATCACCAAGAATCGCGTTTCTGCGTGAAAAAGCGGGGTTGACCCAGCTTGAGCTATCACGTCTTGTTGGCGTGACCCAAAGCACAATCAAAAACTGGGAAAGTGGTAGAACAGGAACCGACCACATAGAAAGAATTGTCAAATTTTGTAGGGCACTGAACTGTCAAGTAGAAGATTTGATTGAGTACACTAGCGAACCATTTGAAGAAACAGTAAATCGCCCAATTAGCCTAACAAATATTCGGAATTTGCTTGGTCCCGACGAAGTAGACGAAGTACCGCAATACTACCTCAAATCAACAGTAAAAAATTACGCAAATAACCTAGAAGCAAGAGAAAATTCATTACAAGGAATTCCCTCTATCTTAGCAGAGGGGTTTTCTCAAGGTAAAGACTTAGAAAGTAGTTACGTTGCAAACGAGAAAGTAAGAACAGATTCCTCAGCTTTTGCGCCAACTTTAAACCCAGAAACTAGCCTATCTTATAAGGTTTTACTATTTGTATCCCCTGAAATAATAAAATTAGCCGGAGAAATAAAATTTTTAATTGGCATACAGCAAGCTGCTAAGTATGAAGAGAATCCATCTTTTTTCCAAATTACCCAAAATGATGCGATCGCCAATGAACTAAACATCATCCTCAAAGCCCCAGGCTTCCAACTCAACGGCGATAACACCGCAAGCTTACCCCTCGATCCCAACACCACCCAAGAAACCCAAACCGCAACTTTCCGCCTCACTGCTCTCCGTCCAGGTAACGCAACCATCACCGCCGAACTTTACCGAGGTGACACCTTCGAGACAAAACTCGAAACCCAAATCCAAGTCGCCGATATTGACGAAGCAACCTTCATCCCCCGACCTATAACCACCCAACCCCGTCCCGTTCCCCAGGCAGATTTTATCCTCCGCATCCAAACGATCGCAGACGAAACCAACTCCACCTGTAAATTCCAATACCAACTCAGAAGTTTCCGGCTCCCTTCATTATTTCCCGGTCACAGCATTTATACATCAAACTCATTTTCAACCAGTTGGGTAGAACAGGTGCGGGGATTGCTAACAACAACGCTCGAAAATATATCCGGTAGCTTACCCCAAGAAGGAACATTGCATTTAGCTTCCCTCGGTCAATACCTATTTAATCATCTCTTCCCCCCAGAATTACAAGCCGATATTCGCAGTTTCATACCCCAAAATTCTACTTTTACCCTGCTCATGCTGACCGATCAAGATGTCTCCATACCTTGGGAACTATTGCACGACGGTCAAAGATTTTTCGGGGAACGCTTTATCATCGGACGCTGGTTACAGGAATTAAGCGATACTCGTCCCTACGAGTTTCCCGTTGGTGTAGTTAACATTGCCCATTACGCCAATGTGAAACAACCCGAACTCTGGGCTACTTTACTTGCAGCCCCTGGCGCACCTCCACCCCAGCTTTTACCGGAAGGTATATTGCATGATTCCACTGAAGCAATGCGGGGACTGCATTTAATTCGCTATAGCCAACCAGCAGATGCAGCTAATCGTCGTGATGCTCCCGTCAGGTTAGATAATACCAACGATGTAGAAGAAATAGAAACCAAAATACGTCCCGCTAAATTAAACTTGCGGCGCAATCGCCCATTTGTAACTTTGGGTTACGTGAAAACCGATATCCCAGAATTGACTGAGTTAGAAAAAACTTGGGCATCAGCTTTTATTCGGGCTGGGTGTAGCGGCTTTACTGGTTCCCTCTGGGCTGTCGAAGCTTCTGTGGAAGCGGCTTTTGTGAGTAATTTTTACCATCAGTTATGGGCTGGAGCATCATTAGGAGAAGCCTTTTATACTAGTCGCCAGTTAGCCCGTGCCGTTGCTCCCGATTCTCTCGATTGGCTAGGCTACGTATTATTTGGCGACCCAATGGCGCGTCCTTACTTACCAGTGGAAGGTAAAGGTTATGCGGTGGTGGAACCGATTGGGCGGGATATCGATGAACCAATGCCCGTTGGCATGCCACTGCGTTTTCGTCTCAGTTTACGTCGCACTCCCCCAGTATGGCACGAAGATAGGGTGATGGAGGTGGCGGAGGATTTAATGTTTGAAAATTTACAGGTTCATATCAGTGCTGCTGGTTTAGAAATAACACCGGATTCAACAATTAATATGAATCTAGCACCAACTGGGAATTATTTAGGTTGGTTTACTTTAACTGCACCGCCAGAAATTGCTGGTAATTCGGTTTTGGTGGAAGTTTACTTTATGGATAGGGAAGAACCAATTGATAATCTCATTTTCTCTCTGGAGATTGGGAACGAGGGAGGTGAGATAGGTGAGTAAAGGTATTAGTAAATCATTAGGTCAAAATGAAGCTTTTCCATTTAATATCATCATTGAGAAAGACGATTATCGACTCAATGGTTTTTCTTGGGAAAGAAGTGCAACTAACGAAGAAATGTTGCATTTAACTAAAGATACTTTACGGGTATTTCAGGAAATAGAACATAAGATTACAGATAGAAAAAAGTCGCATCTTAGCCCAGAGGATAAGTTATCACTTACTTCGGAAGAATGCCAAGTATATTTAACCAAATTAGCTGGTTGTGGTCGAGATGCTTACGAGCAGTTTTTCTTTAATCAATATGCTAAAAGTCAGTTAACTAGACTACGTTCCTATCGCAGTTCAATGCAGTTTGCGCCAACAATTTATTCCAATTCCCTCATTTATCCTTGGGAAGTGTTGTATGAAGGTGACGACTATAAAAATCCCACAGTTGATATGTTTTGGGGTTTTCACTATCCTGTTTCCCGTGCGCTAACGAACAAGCCGGCTGAGAGAAAATATTTATTATCTCTGGAAATGCTATTCTGTCTGCACCAAACCTTAAATTTCGTTCACCATCAAGAACAGCCAGCGATAGAAAAATTAATTATTAAAAATAAAGGTAAATTTTATTTATTACAAGTTTCCAAAAAGATTCAAAAGCTCCAAGATGGGGAAGAACTTTTAAAACATTTCTATCAAAATCAATATAATATCTTACATTTTGCTTGCCATTGTCGTCCTTGTCGCCAACATGAGGATGAGGTGGATGCTCTGATTATTTCACTACAGGAAGATAATAATCATCAACAAATCGAATTAGAAGTCAGAAATTTTAGTCGCGTTAATGGTGGCTTTCAATGTCAACCTTTGATTTTTCTCAATGCTTGTCAATCGGCTGGTGGTGTGGATGAATTGCGGAGAACATTTAACCTCCCGAATAAGTTTATTCAGTATGGTGCGGCTGCGGTTATTGCCACCGCTTGTCCAATGCCAGATGTATTTGCTGCGGCTTTTGCCAAGGTATTTTATGAATTTTTCATCGGCAAGAAAATGTTGATTGGTAAAGCATTGTGCGAGACTAGACGATATTTCTTGGAGAAGTATAATAATCCTTTAGGGCTGGCTTATGGTTTGTACAGTCCCCACGATTATCAAATCGCTCAAACTCCTGCTTTACAGGCATTTGCCAAGCAAACAAAGACCCCAGTAGGTATCGGTTAATGGGCAGTGTATCAACTTCAGAAATAATTCAAGGGGATATTGATAATTTACTGGTGCAAATGCAACAACTGCGCCAGGGAATTACTACTGCACGGGAAAACATTGCACCACTGGAAACCAATCTCGCAGAAACCTACAATGAGTTTCAAGCTGTAGTCGGGACATTACGTCGCGGTTCGATGCGCTTACAAGCAGAAATAGCCTCCCTTCGCAGCCAAATTCAACGCTTCACCCAAGACGAAGAAGATGCATCGCAACAGGATGTGGAAGATGATGATTTTAGTGATCGCACACTACAACCCATCAAAGAACCTAGCCCACAAGACCCGGAAGCCGTAGCAAAAGATATGCTACTGGAACATATTTTTCGCGTCTTAGAATCCGATATTAATGAGAAAGATGCCGAATTAGTGGGAAATCTTCAGGGAATATGCACCGACCCCACCGCCAGTTTAGCTGATGTTTTAGAACAATTACCTTGGGGTGTGGTGTGGACAACGCGCAGTTTGCAAGAAACTTTCAAAGACCAGTATCATCGTTTGAGTATTTGGCAGCAAGCTTTAAAACGGCAGTTGGAAAACTTAAACCGAGTTACAGAACGTTTGCAAAAAGACCAGCGTTATGCACTTTGGCAGCAACGTCAAAAAGGTACAGATTACTGGCACAATTATCTCGATCGCTGTATGGAACAGCAGCAAGACCAAAATTACGAATTAGAGGCGGAATTAGACAGATTACGGGAGGATTGGAGACGAATTACCAACAGCAGTAACCTATGAGTAATCCAGTGAGTAACCCAGACTACCAACTCGATTTACCCGTACCAGTAAGCGGCGAGGATTTACCCATCCCCGTCAGCGATAATGCACCGCGAGAAGAATTTGCCAAAGATAAAAAATATACCGATTGGCATAATATCGCCAGCCAGCGACATATCCGAGATTTAGCACTCGACCTAAATCGGGGGGATTTGTGGTTAGCAACGGGGGGAGGAGTGCTGCATTGGTTTCCCGGAAAAGACCGATTTACCCGCTATGCTAGCGAACATGGATTACCAGGTAACTCAGTTTATGCGATCGCGGTTGATGGTTCGGGTCAAGTTTGGGTGAGTAGCCAGCAATTGGGACTTTATTATCTCAAAAACGATATCTGGGAATCTTACCGATATTTGGAAGAAGTACAAGTTAGCTGTTTAACTACCGATTCCACCAGTAAATTGTGGGTAGGAACCGATAGCGGAATTTATGCGATCGCAAACCCGGAAAGCAAACCCGTATTAGAATTACCTCCTCCTGGTTTCCCACCCAGAGCGATGGCTATTAATAATGATAATGACATTTGGTTGTGTAACGCGACAGGTGTGCATCATTACCAAAATTCCGCCTGGATAGCCACAGCTAACGGCACACAACCGGATATTCTCACCCTCGCGTTGCAAGGAAATAACCTATGGTTAGGTAAATTTCGAGAATTGGTACGGATTGATTTAACTACTAACACCTCTCCCAAAATTGATAATATGCCCTATGGGGAAGTCACCGCGATCGCACCTTGTTCTCAAGGAGTTTGGGTTGCTTGTGGTGGACAGGTGGGTATAGTCACGGAAAATAGCTGGAAACCCTTGAAAAATAGACGATTCAACACTCCTATCACCAGCTTAGTGGCAGTGAGTGACGAGGAAGTATGGATTGGAACACACGACGGACTTTGGCAAGGTGGGAAAGACAATATCCGCAGGCATTTAACCGATACTCCCCCCGATGTGATTGGTTCTTCCCCAGAACGATTTTTTAGTAACTTAGTGCAAACCCTCTCGGTGCAACAAATCGCAGACCGTTCAGTATTATGGATTGGAACAGCACGGGGTTTATTTCGCTACAATTTATCGATCGATGATTGGCGACGTGATGGTCGCTTTGATACCCAAGATATCCGTGCTATTTTCAATATTCCCGAACAAGAAACGATTTGGGTTGCTAGTTGGAGCAAGGGTTTGCAAGGACTGGAACCAGGAAAACAATTACCAACTGCATCAAAGATTTCCGAGCCGATTTTAGCATTTACTGGTGGACGGGATAATTACTGGGCTGTTGGTATTGATGGTCTTTATCGGTACGATGATTCCACTTGGAAGCTGGCGATCGCAAATTCCGACTTACCCGTGAGGGGATGGGTACAAAGTGTTTCCCTGGTAGTTAGCGATCGCGTTTGGTTGGGTACGACCGCAGGATTATTTTTATATACACCCGATAGCAAACAGTTGACTCCAGTTACTGGTAGTTTGGGTAGTGCGGATGTAAGTGTGTTACTCGCGATCGCTCGAAATGATTCGGAATTGCTATTTGCAGGGACAAAACAGGGATTATACGCGGGAAATTTGGATAAATGGGAAACTGTACCAGAACTGGAGAATCGGCAAATAACAGCTTTGGTATGGGATTTTCACGACAATAGTTTATGGGTGGGGACAGATAGGGGATTATTTCGCTTGCAATATCGGGATAATACTTGGCAAGTGGTAAATGAGTTCAATGTTCGCAATAGCGGTTTGGGGGAAAATCGGGTGATTGCGATCGCGATTAGTAGGGATGATTCTGGGGAAACTCAGTTATGGGTCGGTACGGCTTGCGGTTTGAGTTGTTATCGCTACTAAATACTCTTAAAACAGAAGACAATCGCGATCGCCTCACATCCTCTATTCTTATACCTCCAAGCGTTTATTTTTGTTTGTGTGGGAATATTACATAGAGAAAATGTAATAATTAAAAATAGATTTTCAGTATCTGCCTCTATGGAAAACCCCAATAGCATTTGGATTATCACTGACGATACCCCTCAAATATCCCTTCCTGACGGCAAAAAAGGTGGAAACAGTAGAGATGGAGGTTGGGGAGAGGAAACAATACCCAACACAAAAGGTGTAGACAACGCTGTCCAGGTGGATGCTGAAAAATTAGAGCAGGAAATGAGCCGTTTTTTGTTGGTGGTAGATAAAGTTTTTACCCGTGCGGAACAGCAAACAGAAGCGAAATCGGGCAAAAAATCCGGAATGCAGCTTGATGAAATTGAATTATCAGTGGAAATTAATGGCGAAGGGCAAGTAAAGTTACTTGGTAGCGGAACAAAAGCCGGAGGTAAGGGAGGAATCAAGCTGACATTTAGAAGGAAAACGGAAATTTAACGCAAATCAGAATCGACAAATGGCGAAAAACTGGGCAATTACCATTGGTGTTAATCAATACGATTATCTGCAACCCTTAAACTATGCCAAGCGGGATGCACAGTTAATGCATGATTTTCTAAGAGATGAAGCCAGTTTTGAACGGATTTTCTTTTTCTCCGATGACTCTCCAGTCGTAGCTGGAAAATCAACCCGTCCCAACCGTGCAAATTTACGACGAGTTTTGCGGGAATTATTTGAAAAACCCTTCATGGGTAATGGGGATAACTTTTGGTTTTTCTTTAGCGGACACGGAATACGTCATGCTGATAGAGATTATCTTATGCCGAGTGATGGAAATCCTGATGATATTGAAGATACAGCAATTCCGATTCATTTTGTTAGCGAACGTTTGCGAAGATGTGGTGCAGATAATGTTGTTTTAATTTTAGATGCATGTCGCAATCAAGGAAGTAGGAGCAAAGGTGAAGGAGTCGGAAGACAAACAGCAGAGGAAGCGCGACAAACAGGTGTAATTAGTATTTTTTCTTGCAGCCCAAATGAGTATTCCTACGAAATCGAAGCATTGCAGCAGGGGGCTTTTACCAGTGCGTTATTGGAAGGCTTGGGGGTTCAGGGACGATGTGCGACGGTGGAAAGGCTGAATCAATATCTAAGTCGTCGCGTACCGGAAATAGCACATCAGCATAATAAAGCTAGACAAACGCCATATATTATTGCCGAACCTGTTGAGAAGACACGTCTAATTCTTTTACCAAAATATGCAACTTTAGCTGATATCTAACCTTTAAAAGCAGATGCCTTAAAAGCTGAAGTTAACAAAAATTTTGACTTAGCAGAACAATTATGGACAAGGGTTTTAACTGGAACTTCTAGTCAGGATGTTGGCGCTGTGAAGGCTTTAAAACAGTTGCAACGACAAAGGCACAGGAAAGACACCCAATCCAAAGTAGTCATTGGTATTGCAGCAGTTTTTGTATTTGGGTTATTGGGATTTCCCATCTATCAAAATTTCTTCAAGATACCTACACCGACCCCTTCGACTACACCAACCGCAGCTACTCAGACTCAAGCAACTGTCCAGCCTGGAAGTCCAAAAGATGATTCTAGTCCACTTACATCTATTACTCCCACGCCACTTATATCTCGTACTCCAGGGAGTTTAATCGCTAATTCTACAGCGTCAAAAGTAGACTATAAGCGTTTGGAAGATTTGTTAGTAGCAAAAAATTGGAAACAAGCAGATAAAGAAACTCTCACTGTCATGCTCAAAGTAGCTGGGAGAGAAAAACAAAGCTGGCTTGATGAGCAATCCATCAACAACTTTTCCTGCTCTGATCTCCGCACTATCGACCAACTTTGGATAAAATACAGCAATGGACGCTTTGGCTTTAGTGTGCAAAAGCGCATTTGGGAAAGTGTTGGGAAAGACTACGGAAAGTTTGCTACCCGCGTTGGGTGGAGAGTCAACCAATCATGGATCACTAACTACGATGTAACCTACAATACTTCAGCCAGAGAGGGGCATCTCCCCACCACTAATGATAAGTTTATTTCCCAAATTATGCCTGATAATGCCATCTCGAACGATAAAGTGGCGGGTTTAAATTTAGATGCGGCGGGTTTAGCAAGCATTAGTCGGGACAGCAATGAGCTTGCCCAGATAGAATCGAGAAGACTAGAGAGAGCAGCGCAAGAGAGTATAGCGCCAGGAAGAACGCAAGAAAGAATTATTACACAACTAAGTTACACAATAATATCTTCCCTCAGTTCGCGACTTAAAACGTGTAATATCCAATGATTTCAGGCGAGGATAACAATTCTGCGATCGCACTACAGCAAAATTATAGTTTCATTAGCGCGATCGCCACTATGGTGCAGATGTAAAATAACTTTTATAGAAGTTTGATTTATCAAGCCTTTGCCAGTAATATGAGTTAAAGGTGATATTTTGACGAACCGCGTGTAATTAGTAGTAATGACTTGGGACGTAGAGTATACAGACGAATTTGAATCTTGGTGGGTGGGATTAGATGAAAGTACCCAAGTGGCAATCGACGCAGTGGTGCAAGTTCTAGAAGTCAAAGGAACAGCACTTCCTTTTCCCTATAGCTCAAAAATAAATGCTTCTAGGCATTCTCACATGAGGGAATTGAGAATACAACATAAAGGAGAACCATATCGAATACTCTACGCATTCGATCCTAGAAGAACGGCAATTTTGTTGTTGGGGGGTAATAAAGGGGGAGAAGATCGGTGGTATGAAGAGAATATTCCCAAAGCAGATGCTCTTTATGATGAATATATAGAAGAATTACAAAAGGAAGGATTGCTATGAAAACCAAACGATTTAGCGAACTTCGGGCAAAAATGACTCCGGAACAAAAGGCAGAAAGCGACATTCAAGCAAAAATTATCCTACTACATTTAACACTTGCCGAACTTCGAGAATCTTTAGCACGAACCCAATCCGATGTAGCAAATGACATGGGAGTAGGTCAATCCGCACTTTCAAAAATCGAACACCAAGATGATATTCAAGTGTCTACATTATCTCGGTATATTAAATCTCTTGGCGGAAATCTCAAAATTATTGCCAGTTTTCCCGATGAAGAAATTGTTATTTCTCAATTTGACTAAATCATGCGATCGCTGACTTTTTCCCTATAAACATCTTTCCAATGCTTGTACTTTAAGAAGCGACATAACTCACACCGATGAATTCGTTATTATTAATACAAGTCAAAATTCTAACAAAGGGCTAGTTGATGAGCGAAGTAGATATCCTGGGGATTGATTTAGGGACAACTAACTCAGCGATTGCCATCTGGGAAGCCGAAACGGGACAAGCTAGAATATTGTCCAACTCAGAGGGTGAATCCATCACTCCCTCCGTTGTCATGTTCGATACCCAAACAAATCAACCTGTTGTTGGTAAATCAGCCCTAAGTTTTATTAACACCCATCCCAATCAAGTTATCTACTCCGTCAAACGCTTTATCGGCTGTACATTTCGTGACGAACGGGTACGAGACGACCAAGCTCAAGTCACCTACATCATCGAGGAAGTACAACAGCGCAAAGTCGCTGTGCGGATTGGGGAGCAAATTTTTACACCACCGCAAATTTCTGCCCAAATTCTACGTAAGCTCAAAGAAGATGCGGAAGCAAGTTTGGGTAAACCAATTTCCAAAGCTGTCATCACTGTCCCCGCTTATTTTAGCGAATCCCAACGCCAAGCCACAAAGGAAGCGGGAGAATTAGCTGGGTTGCGGATTCCTCGGATTATCAACGAACCAACTGCTGCGGCTTTGGCTTTTGGTTTGGGTGTGGAACCTCAGACTGTGGCTGTATATGATTTGGGTGGTGGAACTTTCGATATTTCGATTTTGCGGATCGAACGGGGTTTGTTTCGCGTCAAAGCCACGAGTGGGGATACCCATTTGGGTGGTGATGATTTTGACTCTTGCGTTTTGGAGTGGATACAGGAAATCTGCAAGCAGGAAGGTATAGATTTACCCGTCGCAGAAGATAATAATTTGCGATCGCAACTTCGTATCGCAGCCGAAA
Source organism: Calothrix sp. CSU_2_0 (assembly GCA_012034595.1). Lineage (GTDB taxonomy): Bacteria > Cyanobacteriota > Cyanobacteriia > Cyanobacteriales > Nostocaceae > Brunnivagina. The sequence goes on from JAAUPE010000091.1 coordinate 27,387, forward strand.
CAGCCAAAATAGCCCTTACCCAAACCACAGAATACCAAATTAATATCCCAAATACATTGGAATTAACGGCGTTGCATAAATGCGGGATGAATTAACGGCTGAAACTATTAATAAATCGTTCAAAATACGGCTAAATCATCCCATGATTCAGCAACGCCTGGAATTAACATTAACGCGATCGCAATTAGAAAATCTAGTGCAACCATTCATCGATCGCACTTTGGAAATTTGTGATAGAACCATCGAAAAAGCTGGGATGAAACCCGCAGATATCGACCAAGTATTACTGGTGGGAGGACAAACCAGATTACCCGCGGTCGAAGCAGCGCTACAAAAACGCTATGGTTGGAAAATCAATAATTCCGTCAACCCCGATGAAGCAGTCGCGAGAGGTGCAGCAGTATTAGGGGGAAGATTGTGCGGGTATTTGCGGGATGAGGTAAAACTGTGGGATGTCACACCCCTATCCTTGGGAATCGAACTTCCCAACGGCAAAATGGATGTTATCATTCCTAGCAACGAGCAAATACCGATTACAAAATGGCGTAAGGGTTCCCAAGCATTTACTACCCAGCGCGATGGACAAGAAAGAATTTGTTTCCGTGTTTATCAAGGCGAACGACCAATTGCCACGGATAATGAATTGATTGGCGAAGTTATCCTGAATTTAGCTACAATTCGTCCTGCGGGAGAAGTACGAGTTAGTTGCATGTTCAAAATTGACTTGGATGGCATTCTCCATATTTTGGTGGAAGATAGCAGTACGGAAGGAGAACCTCTCGAAAAAACTTTTGACCGTTTTTACCGTTTGACTCAGGAAGAGGTTGAAGGCAAATTACAGGAAGCAAACACGCATCGGGATGAGGATGAAATTACGAAACGTGTTTTTCTATTACAAGAAGAAATCAGCAGAATGCAAAGGGTGATTAATCTAGAGAAAACAAAAAATCGTATTTTGTTAGAAAAATTTGCAGAATTGCAACTAGCAGTTAGCGATCGCGATGTGAATCAAGCGGAAGATTTACTTGCAGAACTGAAGGTAGATATTATTACTAATTAAAATAATCGCAATATGACCAAAACAAATCGACGCTGGACATTCATGGTCTACATGGCAGGGGATAACGGTAAAGTTTTTGAGCAATTGAAAGGTGGAAAAACCCTGATGACACCAATGGAAGAGCAGGGATGGAAGGATATCCAAGAAATGGAAGCGGTTGGCTCGAGGGCAGAAGTGGCAGTAGTTGTGCAGTTCGATACACTCAGCGACAGAGAAAACACTTATCGTATACATATCCCAAGCAAGGGTGAAAAACGGGAAATTCAAAATATTCCAGAGCAAAATACGGGAAACCCCGACTCTCTACGGGATTTTATTATTTGGGGAACCGAGAATTATCCAGCCGAAAACTACGCTGTCATCCTCTGGAATCACGGTACTGGTTGGAAGGAAGATGATATTTATGCATTTGCCAGAAATCGTGGTGTTGAAATTCAAGCAAGTCAGGATGAAGTCCGTTCTTTAACCCGAAATAATCGACGGTTATCCCATGCTTTTTTCCTTTCCTCAATTACGGAAGTGCTGCAATTAGAGGATGAAGATTCCCGTGCGATCGCATTCGATGATTCATCTTTAGATTTCCTGGATAATGCCAAACTTCAGCAAGCTTTTCGGGAAGCAGAGGAGAAAACAGGTAAAAAGGTTAGTTTAATTGGTATGGATGCCTGTTTAATGAGCATGGTGGAAGTTGCGTACCAACTGCGGTCAAATGCTGATTACATGGTTGCATCCCAAGAGGTGGAACCGTTGTCAGGTTATCCCTATACAGCGATTTTGGAGAATTTAACCGCCAACGCAGAGATGACACCAGATGCCCTAGCAAAGTTAATCGTGCGGGAATACGGACGCTACTATGGGGGAGAATCACGAGGTAGCACGTCTCAAGTTACCCAATCAGCGACAAATTTAATGGTGGTTGAGAAACTGGCTGAGACTTTGGGAAAATTGGCGGATGTTTTGCGGCGATCGCTATCAGAAGAGGATATTTATACTGAGAATGCGCTGTTTCATGCTCAACGTAAAGCAGTGCGTTTTGAGGATAAGGATTTTGTAGATTTATATGACTTTTTGAGATTATTGCGGGATAAATATGCTGGGGATAGGGATGAATTTATCCAGGTTATTGATGGTGTGATCGATTTGATGGTGATGGAAATTGAACCGCAATTAATTTTAGCCAATGTGGGTTTAGGGTTGAGATTTGAGCGGGTTAAGGGTTTGTCGATTTATTCGCCAGTGAGAGGTTATTCTCAATATTATGAAAAGTCTGATTTTGCGAGTTGTGGGTGGGGTAAATTTTTGCAATTGCTGAATGATGTAAATAATTTCCGATAAACTCTACCAACCAACATATTACTTTCCAGCCCATTCCTTGCCTAAAACACGCATCAAAGCTTTTAGTCCCAAGATAAAAGGTGGTTCTAGACGAATATTTTTTGCATCCCCTTTAATTTGTAACGTAACCCCTTTAAGTTCTCTGTAGACATCCCTCCAAAGTCTCTGATTCGCTTCCATCCCTTGACTGGGTTGGTAGTTGGGTAAAGGCGTAAGTCCATCGATTTCTAACTCTCTCAAGGCTAGGTTAAATTGATCAAGAAAGTTCCTTAGTTGTAACATTTCTTCAGAAACATGGAATTCTTCAATGTTTTCCTCTAACTCTAAGCGTTCTCTACAACTAACTGGCTGACCGTTGATTTCACAATCTTCCCCAGAAATTATTAGGTCTTTAGTTTTTCTTGTCAAGCCTTGTAACTTTGTACGTTCTTGTACCAAACCCCAAGCTACTTCATCCTTTGGTCTTGTACTTAAGCGTGTAATTTCTTCAGTGTCGGGGAACCTAGAACCTTGACTCAACATCCGACTGAGTAGCTTGTTGACATCAGAATGGCGATCAAATCGACCTCCAATTGCTAACCAATGTAACAATCGGGAGCCATTTCCACCCATATAAACAGGGGTAATTTCGTTGATGGTATATATTTTTTCGTCGTAGAGAACTCCCAAAATAATACCCACATAGTAGTACAATCCAGCAAATCCCATTGCAATTAGTCTCAGCAATCCTTGAAAGTCTTCTTCTTCCTCTACAAATGCTCTTTTAGTTTTTAGCCAGTTTTCGCTTTGCCAACGCATGAATATATCTAGTTTGGCATTAAAGTTTCCTTTTTCTAATCCTTGCCAATCTGATTGTTTAATTTCTAGTCTTTGTTTTAAAAATTTAGGATTTAGTTCTAAAAATTGTGAAAATAAATCTCTACCTGCTAATTGAATTGAGCATTGGTGAATTAAATTATTGTTTTGCCAAATAGAAATGTCTGAAGTTCCACCACCTAAGTCAATACATGTGGCATTGACTAAATTATAGTCTTCTTGGTCAGCAAAATATTGAGCAAAGCCAGACTTTCGGTTCGGAAAT
>JAAUPE010000273.1 GCA_012034595.1 Calothrix sp. CSU_2_0
CACGCATTTGTCAAAATTGTGAAATTCCTTCTTTGTCTAAGATTATCAATGAAAAAGCGATGATTCTCCAACTGGGGTTGTCTTGGAACAGTGCGTCCTTACTTTCCCCGATTTATTGAGGAGATACGTTTTTTCTCCTTGCCTCTCTCAAGAAGGCATCACCGTGCCTAAAAAGGAAAATCGTACGCTAAGAAGATTTCACAGCCGCGACCGCGCAACAAATCTGCGCGGTTGAGGCTTGATAAATGCCCTCTACAACTGGCTTTCAGCTACAAAGTAAGAAACGCAGCTATCAACGTTTCTTAAACGGAATTTCAAGTTACGTCTCTATCTAATGAAATATCACTTCAGATATACATGACTGAAAGTATTGCTGTATATAGCTTTCAGCCTTAGCGTACGATTTTCCCGTTTTGGCACGGTGATGCCGATTGGACGGTTGACATTAGACACTGTAATCCTATATTTACAAGGGTTTGGGATTTTCGGAATGTATGATTAATTTTGCGCTACTACTTATTACGCAAAAAGATTAAACTCTTGTGGGATGAGCATTCTTACCTGTCACACTATGTAAACTAGATGTGGAACAGCTTATACCTTCTTTTCCATCTTGAGAACCACCAAATGTATGGGGTTTAATTCTCACAACCCAAGCCAGGGGCGTAGATTACCGCGCTTCACTTTTAGTAAACTGCCTGCTTGAGTTTTTACTGTAATTTCTCGACTCTGACCTGCTTGCATGATTTCAACCCGTTTGCCCATGTAATCGGCATCCCGATTCAAGCCAGGTCGCCATGCAGAATTAGCAGCCTCTTTTATATAGGCTATTTCCGATAGCGTACATTGAGCAGTGGCGGTTTCCAACTCCGTCTCAGAAAATGAAAGCACCAATTCACCTAGCACGGCTTGTGTCTCCCACACATCAAGCATTTTTTGCAGTAGTGACGGACTGTGATTGCTTAATTCAGTGGTAGCAGCGTCCGTCTCAGTGTAGGCAGTGTAGACCTGTTTTTCTGGTTGTGCAGACCTCAAATCCTCTCCCTGACTGGAATGTGTAGGAGTGTAGACTATTGGAGATGTAAGATTCTCTTCACGACTATTTTCTCCACACGACATTGGAGATGTAATATTGCCCTCACGATTATTTTCTCCACGCGATATTGGAGGTGGAATATTGCCCTCATGACTATTTTCTTCATGCGGCATTGGAGATGCAACATTCTCCTCACGAATATTTTCTCCACGCGGCATTGAAGATGTAACATTCTCCTCACGACTATTGTCTTGTCGTAGTTGATGAGATATCTGATTCTCTTTAGATAATAGATCAGGTATTAAATTATCTACATTCCCTACACTTTCCTTGCTGAACAAGGGGTTCAGGTCTGGATTAGGGTCTACACCTGGTTTACACTCCCTACATTCCCTACACTCCCCTAAGCGATCGCTAATCCTAGAACTTGTATCAGATACCTCCCTTAACAGCACCCCATATATCCTCCAGCCATTACCCTGCCTTGCTTCTCTCACGGAATGCCATCCCATTTCACGGCACAATTCGAGCAAATGTCCTCGGAAATTGTTTTTGGTAAATAGAGACTTGGAATTATTTTCGTCACACATCCGAATATAGGCACCGTACAAAGTCCTGGCATCGTCCCCCTTACCACCCAACATGACGAATTTTTCCGGGCTAACAGGAATTAACATTTCCTCCATGAACAACGCTACCGAATCATTTTCAGTCTTGTGTAACCACTGTTGGCGTTTAAAATCTGGAATTGCTGCATCCCCTTCCCCTTTGATCAAGTTCGTCACCTGTTGGTCGGGCATTCTTAAGGCAAGCGCAGTTAATTCTGGAACTTCCGCTTGCATTTTGTTCTCCACATCTGTATCCCTGATGGGCAACGATTCGTCAAATGTTACCAGGGAAAGGCGACGGTCTATGCCCGTGACATCCCCAACAAATGGGTTGGAGTTACTGATTACCAGGATTGTGCCGTAGAATTTCCCGTTAGCTTGTGGTTTGTATTTGGCTATATAGGGGATATTGTCACCGCCAGTGAGACTGAGCAACCCGGAAAAATCACATGTGCGTTTTTTCTCGTCTGGGCAGATAACTAGCTGTTTGTCAATGATTGCGGCAATCACATTGTCGTCTCCCAGCTTGTGAAGTTTGGCGCTGGTGTGATTGGGCTTCCCAACTACCTTTTCTAACAGTCGAGCGTAAGTCCCTTTTCCTGAACCGGGAACACCTTGGAGATGGACGAACATCTGGAGGTCAACAAACCGGAATTTAATCACACCGTTAACTATCGCTAGTAATTTCATAACTTTTAGCGGGTCGCCTTTTTGGGAATACATAGCCCAAGCATAAAAGTTGGGGGCGTTAATTCGTAATTGGTCGAGTAAGCTGCTTGTGGGGTCAATTGCTACCAATTTGGGAAAATTATGTTCAAGGACGGAAATAAACCCAAATCCAGGGGCATGTGGGTGAGTTTTACCTGTTTTCACCTCATAGACACAATCGTTGAAAGCAATCCACTCCATGCGATTAAAGGTTTGCCATTGCTTGTCTACTAGCTCGCTTTTGAGGAACCTGACTGTATTTTCGATAAAGGAGAAGTAACCATAATTAATATTGGGTATTTCTTCCAGTGCGCGGTAAACCACCTGGGTGAAAATTAGCTCCTGTTCTGCTTCCCAGATTTTTCCGTTCCATCTGCGCCATACCTGGCGTTCTGTATCATATTTCCACTCGTGTCGATAACGGTCTGCTAGTATTTGCATGGCAATTTTGGGAGTTATTTTTTGTTGGTTAACATAGGAACCCGAAGACTCGAATAACTTCTCCCACCTTTCAATATTCACGGCTTTAGCCAGGATTTCTCGTTTAAAATTATCCGCCCCATGATTCATGATGTAATCGTCCATACCTTTGTTTTTATTTTGAAACGATTCATCAACTTCCCACAACCCCGTAACGATATATTGCGGTACTTTAAATTTTTTAATTTGGTTAACCAGCTTTCTTTGAGCCATGACCACATTTGAGTTTGTGGCACAGTCTGCGTCAAATGCGTGGATAAAACCAAAACCTGCACGAGCAAATTTTTCCAGACCAGGGACAAGGTAGCGTTTACCTTGGGGATCGGCACTGGCTGGAGTTAAACCCATTTCTACTCCCAGTAGGGCAATGGTGGGTAGGTCGTGGGAACATCCGGCGATCGCTTTGAAAAATCCTTCTGTTGTCACCAAGCAGGGATGTCCGTCAATGGTGTAGCACAGTAATTTTAATGCCTCTAAGTCATCCCAATAATTTGAAATTACTGGATGAATGGGCAGCATGACATCATATTCGCCGCGAGGACTGCGATATTTTGGGGCTTTTTCGTTGGATTTATTGTCGCTTCTCCAAGGTTTATCAGGACGTAACTGTCCTTGATAGTTTGTACCTTCGAGCCAGATACCTGATGATTTTGCTGTGTACCCTAATAATTCTGATGCCGATGAAATGTCAACGCTGCGGCAATTAATTTCAATCCATTCTGGCAATAAGCCTCTATTGACGGTGCATTGCTCATAATGCTTGTTATTTAACCGCAACCGCAGCTTTTCGCTAGGAGATATAACTGCGGAGGATTGAGAATTATTTAGCTTGTTTTCTTGGTTGGAGGCAGTGTTTGTTAAAGATTCCATGAAAGTCTCTCTCGGATGTGTGGTTTTTCTGAGAGAGCCGTAGTAGAATTAGGTCAAATTGAGTATTTGATGCCCACTTGGGGCGAGGCTGATGGAAGTTCCACCTTCTGTCAGCCTTCTAATTTTTCTACGACTCGATGTAATGCCCACTTGGGGCGAGGCTGATGGCACGCGCTAAACGTTAACAGGCAGGAGCGATCGCTCTCGTCTGTTCTTGGCACAAGGGCGTTGTTGCCAAGTGCGATCGCCATCAAGTTGCGTGTTCAATATCGGGAAGGTTTTATCCCCGACTTGGAGTTTTTTGGCATATTCCCAGTCCAAATAATTCGTGATTGATAATTCGTCAAAGCTATGTAAAAACTGGGTTCCCGGATATTTGGAAACGGTTTCGACGACGTTTTGATGATGAGATTTAGATGATTTGGTGTACATGGCTATTCTCCAAAGGTATTGTGTGGTGGACTTTGGAGGGAGTGTGCGCTTTTAGCCTGTCTGGAATCCTTGCTTTATCAGAGTTTTATTCCTTGCTTGGCAGAAATTGAAAGTGCCTAATTGTCAAGGTTTTGGTCAACTCACCAAAAATTTATGTGAAACTCTGCTAAAAGTGATAGAAACTTGGTAACGACAATGCTAAGATTATGCGTAATGGGTAAAGTCCTACTCCAAAGGGGGCTATATTTCCACTCCAAAGGGGGATATATACTCATCACGGCGCACGATGTTGCCTCTTAGTTAATAGCCTTTTCAGTGTTTTCGGTCGGCAAACTTAATGGCACTGTCTAGGTTAATGGAGAGTAACTCTGCTCCGCTCCTAATTCAATTGATAAAAATAAGATTATTACAGCCCTTGGATGCTTTAATCCAACGATAATGTCGCTTTACAGAGCGGCATTTTTAATATGGACTTCGAGCAACCGTAACAATCACCTCCATGCATCAATGTAAATAAATGTAAAAAAAGCAAAATTCGCTTTTAACGAATTAATTGTTGAGTGCTTCTAACTCAATACTCCGAGTTTGAGAGCGCGGAATCTAGAAGCGCTATTACTCGTGTCTTTGCCCAAACAAGCGCGTACACAAAATAAAACCGATGCATTATTTTGGTGGCGGCAATACAAGAAAATCCTTAGAAACCGCAACGCGCTGGTTTGTATAATTTCAAATGATAGAGCATATCTTCTACTTATCGATCGACAAAAATGATATTTTTTCTAATTTCAGTGCATCAAGTAATTGTTGATACTGAATTATCTATAGGACTCCTATTTGATTTCTGAACAAGACTAAGAGAGAATACGGAGAGGGATATAAGTCTAACAGGGAACAATGATGAGTCCGCATGTAGAAACTGCCACACTGACAGTAGAAGTATCGCAGGA
>JAAUPE010000092.1 GCA_012034595.1 Calothrix sp. CSU_2_0
TTGGGGATTGGGGGATTGGGGATTGGGGATTAGGCTGCGTTTGCTTGGCATTCCAAAGCTTTTTTTTGACATTGTTTTAAAAAATATTGTAAAAACCGTTGGCGCGTGAAGGTGTTAGGCTAACATTTAACCTGTTTCTTGGATAAAATCTGGAGCTAACTGGATGATATCTTGAGGTGTCGATCCATTTAACCCTTCAATTAACAGCCCAACTAATCCTTTCGTTAATTGCGAGTCGGATTCCCCTTGATATATAACTTTGCCATCGTCGAGGGTGGCAGTAATAAAAACTTGGGAGACACAGCCAGCAACTTTGTTTTCTGGCACTTTGTCAGCTTCGGGAAATTCTTTTAATTTGGTTCCATACCAGATTAGCTGTTCATAACGCCGTTTCTGGTCTGTTGCACGTTGGAAACGCTGGACAATTTTCGCCAAGGTTGGTGGCAATGATTCAATCAAAAACGACATAACAGCAACGGGAACAAGTGATTAAATTTAAGTCTATTATCTTGAGTTTATAGTATTTACAGACGCTTTGTGTTGCTTCTTTTCGTTAGAATATATTGGCAGAACTGTTAAATCTCAAGCGATCGCAATTAAATCAATTATCTCTTGCAATCAACTGCTTAAATTAGCTTCCGATTTATGAGCATATATGAAGTATTACGACAAAATATGAACTAGTAATACGAAAACGAGATTTAGATTCACTTTTTTGATAAAAATTTCTCAAGCCATATTCTCAAAAAATTAAAGAATCACCAAGGAGCAAATCACGTGTTGACATCGTTAATTGCAACAACTGCTGCGGCAACACCTCTCGAATGGAGTCCAACTGTGGGAGGAATCATGGTTTTTTGCAATATTATTGCCATTGCTTTTGCTAAATCAAGCATCAAAATTCCTAATTCAGCTCCGGCAATGCCAGCTAGTAACATGTTTGGTGGTTTTGGCTTGCCTGCGGTTTTAGCTTCTACTAGCTTTGGTCACATTCTGGGAATTGGTGTAATTTTGGGTTTACACAGCATCGGCAGAATTTAACTTGTTAAATAATGATGGAGTCAGAAATATCCCGACTCCATTCTTTCTTTTTGTAAATTTTCGTAAAACCTGGAATCGAGACAAAGTGCGACTAAGCAGATGCGATCGCTAAACCATTATGTTTCAGCAATGGTTCAGTACTAGGTTCCCTACCTCGAAAATTTCTAAATACTTCCATTGGGTGTTTACTACCACCAAGGGCAAGGACGGTTTCCCGATAACGTTTACCAGTCTCTTTGACAGCAGTTTCATTTTCTAATCCTGCCTCTTCAAATGCGGAAAAAGCATCAGCACTCAATACTTCTGCCCATTTATAGCTGTAATAACCTGCCGCATATCCCCCCGCAAAAATGTGGCTAAATGCACACAAAAAGGCATCTTCGGGAAGTGGTGGGAGAACAGTAGTTTTTTGTGCGATCGCTCTTCTCACATCTTCTGCTGTTTGACTACCACCGGGAACATAACTATTGTGTAATTCCACATCGACAATACTAAAATAAATTTGTCGCAACATGCCGCTACCACTCATATAATTTTTCGCAGCAAGCAACTTCTGATAGTAATGTTCGGGTAGGGTTTCACCTGTTTCGTAATGCTTTGCCATTCCAAATAATGTCCGACTTTCATAGCACCAATTTTCCATAAATTGGCTGGGTAATTCTACCGCATCCCATTCCACATTATTAATCCCAGCCGCACTCGTATAATCAACCTTGGTAAGCATGTGTTGCAACCCATGTCCAAACTCATGGAACAAGGTTTCAACTTCGTAGAATGTCATTAAACTGGGTTTGCCATCGATGGGTGGGGTTTGGTTGCAGATTAAGTAAGCTACAGGTAAGCGGGTTGAACTTTTGCCATTTTCAATCGATTTGGCTCGGTTGATGCAACTATCCATCCAAGCACCACCACGTTTTTCGGCGGGACGACTGTAGGGGTCAAGATAGAAGTAAGCTATGGGTGTACCAGTTTCATCGGCGATTTGGAAGTAACCCACGTCTTCATGCCAAACTGGTGCTTGTCCGTCAGCAGGGGTAACAGTCACACCAAACAAGCGGTTGACTAAGCCAAATAAACCATCCAAAACTTGGGGAAGGGGAAAATAAGGACGTAATTCTTCGTCGGTAAAATTAAATTTAGCTTCACGTTGACGTTCTGCCCAAAAGCTAATATCCCAGAGTTGCAAATCTTTAGCTTCGGGGGCACCTTGCGACGTTGCAAAGGCTTTGAGTTCCTCTAATTCTTTGACTGCGGCATTGTAACTCGAAGTACGTAACTCAGACAATAGCTTGCTTACCGCTTCGACGTTGGGAGCCATTTTCGTAGCAAGGCTGACTTCGGCGTAATTTTTGTAACCTAATAATTTTGCGAGTTCTTGTCGCAGTCCTAAAATACGCTCGGTTAATGGGTTGTTGTCCAGTTCTCCAGAGGAAGCGCGGGTAATGTAAGCTCGGTATAACTTTTCACGCAAATCGCGACGGGTACTATGTTGTAAAAAGGGACCAAAACAGGGTGCATCCAGTGTAATTATCCAAGGTCCAGTTTCAGGAGTAGCATTTTTATCGCCATTTCCATCTTCCCGACTCCGGGCAATTTGAGCGGCAAGGCTAAGTAAACTAGGTGGTAAACCCTGAATATCTTCTTTGGTAGTTAGTTTTAATGTAAATGCTTTGGTCGCATCCAGAACATTATTCGAGAATTTGGTGGAAAGTTCTGCCAATTCCATTTGAATCGCGTTGAAACGTTCTTTTGCTTCTCCTTGCAAACCCACACCAGAAAGTTCCGCATCCCGAATTGCCGAGTCCACAATACGCTGTTGTGCTGGTTCTAGGTTTGACCAATTGCTACTATGACGAAGAGATTTAAATGCATTGTAAATAGGTTGACTTTGGCTGAGTTTATTCAAAAACTGAATTACTAAAGGTTGTACACTTTCGTAAGCTTCCCGGAGTTCGTTACTATTTTTTACACCCATGAGGTGACTCACCGCACCCCAAGTCCAGTATATGCGATCGCTAATTTTTTCGAGCGGTTCGACTAAGCCTGTCCAAGTCGGTTCGACGGTGTTTTCGAGTTGCGTTAGTTGATTTTCTAGCTCGTTAATCAACTGATTTACTGCTGGAGCGACATGTTCGGGTTTAATCTCCGTAAAGCTCGGCAAACCCGAACCAATCAATAAAGGATTGGTGGATTTTGAGATAGTTGCGCTTTCTGTCATAGGTTTTGTGTGAGTTGTTAAGTAAGTACTTGGTGTTGATTGTTAGTTGTTGAATACTAGCCATGAGGTATTAGTTGTTGGATGTAATACCATTAACCATTAACCACTAACTTTTTTACTATTCTTTAACTGTAGTCATTACGCTTTCATTTTTACATGTTCGGATACCCGAACTCAGGTTAAATAAACTTGTTCGTACAAATTATTTTTATGTGTAGACGTAGCCCGTCGTAGACATCCCTAAACTATTTACATGCCGAAACTCCTAAAATTCATTATTGTCATCATTCCCATCATTAGCTTTAGTACTTTACTAGTCATCTTCCAACAGCGACTAAAGCCACAACAATGGTTTCCTGTGGGAGATGGCATTCTTTACGGAATTATGTAATTTAGATTTTTATGATTTAAATGCGGAATAGTTTAACGAAGTCACTGTGGTGATTGTTTGCGATCGCATTACCAAACCATCCCAAATACAACTATTCCCCAATCGGAACAGTTTGCGATCGCATTACCAAACCATCCCAAATTTAACTATTCCGCAATTGGAACAGTTTGCGATCGCATTACCAAACCATACCAAATTCTAACTATTGTGGAGTCGCAACAGTTTGCGATCGCACCATTCAAACCATCCCTTAAAAATCTCCTGACATATTCCCACCCCTGTACAGTTCTCTGGAAAAACTAGATATGATAGAAAAGTCATAAATCTTAAAAAATATTCATCAATGCTGGTTTCCTCCTCTAGTTTGTCCAAGGTAAAAGAATCAGTTAAAGAAAAAATTTTCTTCGGTAACGAACCAAGTGCCGAATTAATCGCGATTTTGACTGTTTACTTTGTCCAAGGTATCTTGGGGTTGGCGCGTTTAGCCGTCAGCTTCTTTCTCAAAGATGAACTGCTGCTAAGTCCAGCGCAGGTTTCCGCACTTTTAGGGATTGTTGCCCTACCTTGGATTATAAAGCCGTTGTTTGGCTTTATTTCCGACGGCTTACCCATATTTGGCTATCGTCGTCGTCCTTACCTGATTTTATCGGGATTGCTGGGGACAATTTCCTGGATATGCCTAGCAACAATAGTTAATACATCCGTCGCAGCCACGATCGCGATCGCATTAGGTTCTCTCTCTGTTGCCGTCAGTGATGTTATTGTTGACTCGCTGGTTGTAGAACGTGCTAGAAGTGAATCGCAAGCGGATGCTGGTTCCCTACAATCGCTGTGTTGGGGTGCTTCTGCCCTGGGTGGATTAATAACCGCTTATTTTAGCGGAATGCTGCTACAACATTTCACAACCCGCACCATTTTTGGAATTACCGCTTCTTTCCCCCTGATTGTCTCTGCTGTCGCTTGGTTAATTGCGGAAACACCCATCAGCAAAGAAAAAAATCAATCGGAAGTCGAATCTATTGCGATCGCACATCAATTAAAGCAACTCCGTCAAGCCTTAACCCAAAAAGCAATTTGGCTACCTACAGCATTTGTGTTTCTTTGGCAAGCTACACCTACAGCAGATTCTGCCTTTTTCTTTTTTACTACCAATGAATTGCACTTTGAACCCGAATTTTTAGGACGAGTGCGTTTAGTTACAAGTATTGCTTCATTGACTGGAGTTTGGATATTCCAGAGATTTCTGAAAACTGTTCCCTTTCGGGTTATTTTTGGCTGGAGTACGGTTCTCTCGGCAATTTTGGGAATGACAATGTTACTGCTAGTCACCCATACCAATCGTAGCTTAGGTATCGATGACCATTGGTTTAGTTTGGGTGATAGTTTAGTTCTCACCGTCATGGGACAAATTGCCTACATGCCAGTATTGGTACTTGCGGCAAGGTTATGTCCTCCTGGTGTAGAAGCGACTTTTTTTGCTTTATTAATGTCAGTTTCCAATTTAGCGGGATTGCTTTCCTATGAATTAGGTGCAGGATTGATGCACTTGATGGGAATTACCGAAAGTAATTTTGATAACCTTGCGTTGTTAGTAATTATCACAAACATCAGTACAATTTTGCCACTACCATTCTTGAATTGGTTGCCTGCTGCCGATTCTGAGACTACAACAAGTACATTATTCCCACCAGGAATTGGGCAGACAAACGAGCAACCATTGATACCCGAATTTGTGCCAGAACTGATCCTGCAACAGTCGGCAAAAGAAGCAACCGAACGTAGAGACGTTCCGATGGAACGTCTTCTTCAAAACCCCATGGAACGTCTTCTTCAAAACCCCATGGAACGTCTTCTTCAAAACCCCGTGGAACATCTTCTTCAAAACCCCGTGGAACATCTTCGTTCAACAAATAAAAAAATATAAAAATCAAAATTCATGCGTATCTACGAATCATCATCCACCAGCACCGAAAAATCCTATACTCGTGAAGACTGGCAAGGTGGATATCAATCACTCAAAAAAGAATACGATTATTGGATTGAAAATATTGAGGGAGAAATTCCTCAAGAACTCGAAGGAACTTTATTTAGAAATGGTCCCGGTTTATTAGATATTAACGGGAAAAAATACATCATCCCTTCGATGGAGATGGGATGATTAGTCGAATTACTTTTATTAATGGACGCGCACATTACAGCAATCGTTTTGTGCAAACAGAAGCGTACAGAAAAGAACAAAAAGCTGGTAAAATTTTATATCGTGGTGTATTTGGCACACAGAAATCAGGCGGAATGTTGGCAAATATTTTTGATTTCAAATTAAAAAATATTGCCAATACAAATGTTATTTATTGGGGTGAAAAATTACTGGCATTATGGGAAGCTGCTGAACCCCATCAACTCAATCCTTCAACCCTAGAGACTTTGGGTAAAGAATATTTTAATGGTGTTTTATCCACAGGTGAAGCATTTTCTGCCCATCCCCATTTTGACCCCAGTTGTGCAATGGATGGTGGAAACCCTTGCCTAGTGAATTTCTCAATTAAACCAGGACTTTCAACAACAATAACAATTTTTGAATTAGATACAACTGGCAAAATAATTAGAAAACATGCCCATGATATTCCAGGTTTCTGCTTTATTCATGATTTTGCAATTACCGAAAATTACTGTATCTTTTTCCAAAATCCTGTTGCTTTTAATCCCATTCCCTTCGCTTTAGGAATGCGTGGAGCAGGTGAATGTATCAAGTTTCAACCTCAGCAACCAACACGCGCAATTGTGGTTTCTAGAAACCCTCAAAACGGGAAATAAAAATATTAGAAATAGAATCGGGTTTTGTATTTCACCATGCAAACTCATTTGAGAAAGATGGTGAAATAATTGTTGATTCCATTTGTTACGAATCCCTACCCGAAGTTGAACCGGAAAGTGATTTTCGTCAAACTGATTTTGACGCACTCAAACCTGGACAACTTTGGCGTTTTCATTTGAATTTAGAAACAGAAACCGTCAATCGTGAAATAATAGAATCAAGAAGTTGTGAATTCCCCAGTTTACATCCAAATAAAGTTGGACGTGAATATCGTTATGTTTACATGGCAGCTGCACATAGAGAAACAGAAAATGCACCTCTACAAGCTTTTGTCAAAGTCGATTTAGAAACGGGTAAAGAACAACTTTGGAGTGCTGCACCACGAGGTTTTGCAAGTGAACCAATTTTTGTCCCGCATCCAAATGCAACTAGTGAAGATAATGGTTGGATTTTGGGGTTGATTTACGATTCCGAACACCAGCGTTCAGATGTGATTGTTTTGGATGCTAAAAACTTGATATTAGTCGCAAAACTGCATCTCAAACATCATGTTCCCTATGGTTTACACGGTAATTTTGTGGATAAGGTGTTTATTTAATAAATTGGGATAATTGTTGTAATAAATATTGTAGGGGCAAACGGCTGTTTGCCCTTATTTTATTGTTTTTGTCCTTATTTTATTGTTTTTACCCTTATTTCTCTGTTTTAACCAAAAACCTTATCAAAATCACCCACACTATCTGTCAAAATAGAAGCCTTCTCTTCATTTAAAAGTTGACTGTCGATGAGCGTTTGTAACTTCGAGCGAAATTCTACATAATTTTCCCGTGTTCTCTGTTGCGTGTAAGTCACGCAATTTGATTTATCGGTAATACCTCTAACTAATTCATCAAGTTCGGGAACATCATATTTCCAGTCTGATTTGTCAAAGGCATTTATTAGCGATCGAATTAACAAAATACGGAAAGAATCATCTTCAAATGAACCTTTACTTTTCTGAAACCAACGATAGGTACAAATCACGTAATTAAAGTGAACAAAGCCCCATTCTTCCTGATGGTATTGAACAAGTTCAGGAGATGTTTTGCATTGTGGAAGTAATGTTACATCGAATGTATGAGGTTTTCCATCGATTTCATTATCATGACCCCGATGTTCCCAAGGTTTAAAACTACGTGCCCAGTTAACATCAAATATTAGTTCCCAAGTAGCAGTTAAATGACAAATACCTTGTTCTTTATACCAACTATCCCAAACAGGACTAACTCCTAAACAAGAGAGATGGAAATTACTACATTTCTCGTAATGGATATTCAAAAATGTATCTTTGGTAATGAATAAATCTGCATCATGTAGAAGTGCATGGGTACTACGAGTTGCATTTATTCCACGTATCACTTGTGAAGCGTAGTTGTGATGCGGATGGTTTTTGTAAGCGGAAATAAACTGTTCTAGTGGTTTAGGATTAACTAAACGAATTGGACTAATTGAGTAGTCTTTTGTCCATTCTTGAAGTAATTCTTTAAATCCAGGAACTGATTGGTCTGGAATTACTATTGTTTCGACTAAATTATCCGGTTTTTGATTAGAGCAAATCTCTAGGGCTATTTTGAGAAAAACAGGTAAATCACCGGGAACAGGTAACAAGATTGTGTAGCCAGGAGTTGGTCTATCGCTCGATGTTTCCCAGTTTGAGTATAGCCACTTCCACAAAGTTGCAGTTTTAAACATGACTGTTTTTTAATTAGGTAATTAGCAAATGATGATTCATAAATTAGGAGTGATTGAGCCTAGAAAAATCTAAAATTTTATTTATCAACTATAAATTATTAACTGTTAATTAGAGCATGTTTGAAAAGTTGGGTCAGGTATTATAATTTGTCATTCTGAGATGCTTAGTTTCACCCTGCGGGTAGACGCGCAAGCGGATAAAAGTAAGTAGCAAGATACAGCATAATATAGAAGGAGACTTTTCAAACAACCTCTTAACTCATTAAAATAAATGGGTTTCCAAAACCCAAAAGATTACGAATTGCAAGGAATAAAATTAATACTCCCATAAATAATGCAGTTGCGCGAACATCTTGTATAACACAAAACAATCCTTCACGCCACATTCCATAAAGATTAGCTATGTATAATGGCAAATCGCTCAACGCAACAATAATGATTACTCCTAAAGTACCTTTGAGGGTAAATGCTAGAGGCATTCCCAAACTAATCATCAGGAATCTAAGTAAGTTACTCTGTGCCGCGTAAAAAGGTTTACCCAGTGCCAGCAAAGCAGGACTTGTTGTATAAAACAATATCGAAAACCATATACCACAGGAAAGTATTGGCATCATCCATCTCGCTTCAGTGTATCTTTGGTCGTAAAGCGTGGCAATGATTAAATCACCAGTACTAACAAGAAAAGCTAGTAATGCGATCGCACCAAGCAGGATTTTCCACCTCTGCCGGATAATTTTGATTCGTAACTCACGTCTGGGCAAGTCAACTTGATTGGAAATAATTGGAAAAATTACACGGAAACTCAAACCCTTGATGACTTCACGCGGTACATTTGCCAGTGTTGCTGCAATTGTATAAACCCCCACGACTCCAAATGACAGCAATTTCCCCAAAATTAATCTATCGGATTGCTCTGCCAGAAACATTAATGCCGTTGCGACAAACATCCATCGACCAAAAGATACAATTTCGTTGAGTGCATCTTTATCCCATGCAAATTTGCCCTTTTTCCCTGGAATTAAAAAATGAGTTCCGATCGCTCGCATTAGTCCTGATATGATGCCGCTAATGACAAATGCCCATAAATCCTTTAACCACCAAGCTAAAAGAATCAATGCCACCAGGGAAACCACTTGAATAATAAAGTCAAAAATAATGACTTTATTTAGTTCCATGCGACGGTTTAGTAATGATTGGGATGGATAGGAAAACCCCAGGATTATTGTCACTAATCCCATAATGGGTAAAAGCCACAACAGTCGTGGTTCTTTGTAAAAGAAAGCAGCAGGATAGCTAATCGTCAGACAAATCAGCCAAATCATAAATCCACGAATGATTTGCAGTGTCCAAGCTGTATTTACAAATCTGTCTTCTTCACCACGCTTATTCTGAATAATACTTTGATTAATCCCCAGGTCGGAGAATAATTCTAAACCCATCAAAAGTGTGTTCACTACTGCCATTAAACCAAAGAATTCTGGTTGAAGCAGTCTAGTTAGAAAGATGTTGCCCCCAAACCGCAAAATTTGGCTAGCTCCATAACCAGCTATTGTCCAGAATGCACCATTAATGGCAAGTTTTTTTAAGTTTGGCTTTTTCAGGGTTGTCATTTAGGTGGGGAGTTAGAAGTTATAACATTTTGGATTTTAGATTTTGGATTTTGGATTTTGGATTTTGGATACATTCGCTGTCGCTCAGTACAAGCTTTAGATTTTGGCTATTGAATACATTCCCTACCCTTGTGGGAAGCAATTTTCCGAGTATCTATGCTGATTACGAACTTTGGATTGGGAAATACTGACTAAATCAAGCCAATATCTAAATATTAAATATTTAATGCCCCATTTCCAATACCCCATGACCTATTCCCAATGACCAATTCTCTTCAAGAGATGAGTTATTAAATAATTTTGCTAATTTTTTAGCTTCTTGAGCCACATTATGTTGCTCGGTTACAGAAATTGTGCCAGCGCTACCCATGCGATTGAGGTCATCAGGTGGCATTTGTAACACCTCGCGGATTGCTGATGTCAATTCTTCTACCGAACCTGCGGGTACTAGCCAGCCATTTACATCGGATTGAACGAGTTCGGGAATACCCGCCACATAAGTAGTTACCACAGGTCGATGAAGTGCAAATGCCTCCATTAGAACTACAGGCAAGCCTTCAGCAAAACTCGGTAAAATCAAAGCACGAGCATTTACGATATACTTTTGAACTTGAGTTCCACTTGCCCAACCTGTGATTTTGACTTGTTTTTCCAAGCCATATTCGCGAATAAGTTCTTCTATCTGCGATCGCAATTCTCCATCACCTACCAGAGTTAAAGCTAATTCAAATCCTTCTGCGGCAAGAGCTTTGATGGCTTGCAAGAGCAGGATTTGACCTTTTGTTCGCATAATCTGCCGACACAGACCAAATTAGGTATGGCGGAAGGAATATTGGCAACGAATGTTTCTGGTTGGTTGAAGTAATCTTCATCAACTCCGCAGCGAACTAAGTGAATCTTGCACCACTGCTGATAGTCGCACCAACGATATAACTGACTTCTGCCGAACGAACAAATCGCAACCACGAATTTGGCACGGTTGATTTTTTCTGTCAAAGAAATATTTTCTGCACGGTCAAACTCTTCTGGTCCGTGAACCGTAAAGCTATAGCTTACACCTCCAATGGCGTTGCATAACATCGCTACGGTGGTTGAGTTCGTGCCAAAGTGTGAATGTATGTGAGTCACTTGCTCTTTCCGCAGCCAACGCCACAAAACACAAGCTTCCGCTAAGTAAATCAAATGACGCAAAATTCCCGCATCTGACTTCCAGCCAATTTTCAAAGCTAAATATATACCTCTGAAGATAGAAATGGGTTTCGCGATCGCAAAACCGATCAGATTCACTAGCAAACCCAAGACTCCAACACCTAAAACTACTTGTGTCTTTTGGAATTCGAGCTTATCTTTTGGGTCTACTAATTCAGATTCGCAAGAACGAATCGAGAATCTTGCTACTGACAAACCAATAGCCTCGAGCGCTTCAATCTCGCGTCGGATGAAGCTATGGCTTACTTTTGGATATTTATTCACCAGATATGCAATTCTCATATTGACCTTTGTTGCACCACATGAATAGGTAGTCAATTGACAATCAATTCAATTCTGGAGCTTCAGTTCTCAAGTTTGGCTTTAACTGATGCTCTGAAACTATGCGGTACTAAGTTTCAGTGTTAATTCTTTTTTATTCAGCACTACGGAGCGCTTGATACGCAGGCTAACGTATGTGATTTTTACAGTCTTTACTACGAATGATAATAATTTATCCGGAGAAAATCAATTTAGCTATGTGAAGTTAAGCTTTAAAATCGCTGACTTTTGTAAAGTTACTATGAAGACAGTAGCGTTCATTTCCCCTTCTGGCATCATTAAACACAAAATATGCGAGTTATAAACCGTGGACAAACGCAGAGATAATCCTTCCCAAGTAAGCACAATCCTTAGTTTTGTCATATTTTGTGACATAAATATTAAAATCTTTAAATTCGTAACTTATACATTAGAAATTGGGCATTGATGATTGAGGAATATGGATTTAATAAAATACAGAACCTCATCCCTGCTACGCATCTCCTCTCCGTAAACGGAGAGAACTTGACGGGAGATTATTCTTCCGTCAAAATACCCTACGGGTAGACGCACAAGCGGATAAAAGTAAGTAGCAAGCTACGGAAGAGGAGAATAAAAAAGTTGAGGTTCCATATTAAATTTGCACTTTGATTTTATCCACATTCCTAAGCATGGTTGTTCTGAACTCACCAATCCCCATTGCCCATTGCCCAATCCCCTATACTTTGTATTCAACTAACTTGGGTTGACGCTTGAGCAAGTGTGTTAGGAGAAATTGAATTTGTCCTTGTATTTGGGGAAATTTACCAAATAGGCAATGCAATGAAAAAAGCGCAGCATCTGAGACTGTCAAACCTAGTCCCAAACAGTATTTGTAGATTTTAAAGCATAGCCAAGTGTAAGCGATGGGAATTAGAAGCAAACTAAAGCCAGAAGTAAGCCAAAAAGTAGCAACAGCAAACAAAGGCAATCCCAAACTCCAAAACCAAATACTCAAACATTCCTTAACCCAGTGACGCTCTGGGCTGCTACCATGCAACCAAGCACCTTGAGCATAAGCATATCCAGCCCGTTGCGATCGCTTCCACCACTGAAGCAAATTAGTCATTCTGGCATCATGCCATGTCATATCAGCATCGATCCGTAAAATTTTGCCCCCAGCTTGACGCAAACGCACGCACAATTCCGGTTCTTCCCCAGCAATTAAAGTCGGATCGAAACCACCAACTTCTTGGATTGCACTGACTCGCATCATTGAATCACCACCACAAGCTTTGGTTTCTCCGACTGGGGTATTCCATTCAATATCACACAAGCGATTGTAAATCGAATCGCTGGCAAATTCTTCCCGTCTGCGTCCACAAACAACTACAACGTCTGGATTGGTTGTTAGCTCACTCACGGCAGATTCTAGCCATCCTTTGGCAATCCAGCAATCTCCATCGATAAACTGTACGTATTCGAGATGGGGTTTAATTGTGAGTAGATACTCAAACCCGGCATTTCTGGCACGAGCAGCAGTAAATGGAATTGTTAAATCGAGTTCGATGACATCTATACCCAAAGAGCGAGCAAAAGTCACACTGTCATCTGTCGAACCGGAATCGACATAAACAATGGTTATTCCTTCTGATTGCAATGATAAAAGACACTGATGAAGGCGATTACCTTCATTTCGTGCGATCGCAACAACACCAACCAGTTGCAATTTGGACATTACACCCTTATTTCCCATTAGCTAAACTTTAATTTTTGAGGCTCAAATCACTTTATTTTGTCGCCGATGAATAATGACGAACAGTATCAGAAAATATAAGCAGGAGGAGTGAGGGTTATGCCCTTACTAAGTTCAAATATCTAACAGATTTACCATATTGGGTAACACTAAATCTGACTAATGTGAATGATAAATTAAAATAATGAAGTTAAGTATATATGTACACATTTATCACGCAGGTACAGACTAGAAACAGATTCAAAGGTGATTAAAACAGCAAACAAGTATTTAGGAGTAGATGACTGCAAAAGCTTGTATAAAAATTTATTTAAATTCAGTCTGAGGAATTATACTGGTTTCATCCTCAAGGTATATGAAATAGCAGTGTTTGAGTTTGTAGGATTATTTCTTATGACTAGGGGATAATACCTGAAGGATATTTTATATTTCATCTCGGAAGTTTGTGGAGGGTAAATTTCATAATCAAGATTTTATCCTTGATATTATTTTTCAATTAAACCTCATCCATGTTGAAATCTGAAGTTTTTGAAAAGATATATTCTCCTTTGTTTAAGTGGAGTGGAACGCAACCCAATGTTATCATCTCATTAATGTTGGGTTGGGCTGTCGCCGCATCCAGCATACAAAATTACAAAACTTAGATATTCTCTGTAAATTTAAATGAATAGAGTTATATATGATTTCTAAATCGAATCTTGTTTTTGTGTGCTGTGTTGAGTCTGGCTATTTAGAAACTCATACTGTACGTATGTTAGAAAGTTTAAGAAGGTGGGGAGGTGAATTTGCGAATGTTCCCATATTTGCTATTACTCCTCGTTTTGGTCCTCCCATTTCTGAAAAAACACGACATTTTTTTAAACGCTATCAAGTAGAACATATATATTTTGTCAATCAGAATAAATATTCTTGGAACAAATTTTTAAATAAGCTGTTGGCATTAATTAAAGTTGAAGAAGTAATTGACTCGGAGTTTATTGGCTGGTTAGATAGTGATTTAATCTTTGTTGATGAACCTGATGAATTTAATTTAAATCCAAATGATTGTTTCATTGCCTGTCCTTCGGATACTCAGAACTTGGGAGCAACAGGAACAGAAAAGTCAATTGAAAATTACTGGTGTAAAATTTGCCAATATTTTGACATGGATATTGAAGATTTATTCTGGATTCATAGCGAACCAGAAGGTGAGAAAATGCGTTTTTATCTGAATAGTGGTGTGTTTATTTATCGACGTTCGATCGCTTTTTCGCAACATTATTTAGAAACATTTATTCGCTTATGTGAATCCCGGATTGCTTCGCAAAAGAATGGGTTATTTTTTAATGACCAAGTAGCTTTAGCTTTGACTGTGACAAAAATGGGCATACCTTGGCGTAAATTACCTTACTCACATAATTTTGGGATTGGTAGTATTGCTCCTCATGATTGGTACATTCCAGAGAAAATGAAAACAGCAAAAATTATTCATTATCATGATTCAATGTGGTCTTGGTTTTGGGATAGCTTTATTGAATCGATGAGTTCGAGTCATCCTGCGGTTACGGAATGGTTAATTAGTCTTGGTGCAATGAGAAATGAAGCACCTATGCATTATCGAGCAACAAAAAAGCTATTAGATATTTACCGCAAGAGACAAGAGTCAGCTTACCTAAAATCTTGTAAAGTGTTTTAAGAGAGCTGAGTTATCAAGATGGAACCCGAATATTTAGAGAATTTGCTTGCTCCTTTGCCTTTTCCGGTGACTTTCGTTTGCCGCGATCGCAAACGTTGGTCTGATTTATTTGCTGCATCTGAAAGCTCAATTCCCCATCCTGATGAAATTTACGATCGCATCATTGGTAATCAAGATTGTTGGATTGTTTTAACTTATTTACATTTAAAGCGTCGAGGATTAAATGTATATTTATCAGACTTCTTTCTGCCGGGAAAAATTTGTGTTGCTACGTCTTTAGATTTTGGAATTAAAGATAGAACTTTCTCGTCTTTTGTAGTTGGTTGTCGTTCGGATGGACCACAACCGACATTATGCGATTTAGCGATTGTCCAAAATCAAGTAAATGTCGAGTCAGAAACCGATTTTTTTATCCCTCATTGGTGTCAACCGGGATTAATTCCCCGGAATCAATCACGGGGAAATCGCATTGAAAATATTGTATTTAAAGGCAGCGAAAGTAATCTATATGAAGCTTTCCGTTCCCAAGAATTCATGGGAGAACTAGAACAGCTTGGTGTGAAATTTAAAATTCATAGTTTTCAGGAAAATCAACCTTTGAAATGGCATGATTACAGCGATGCTGATTTGGTCTTAGCAGTACGTGATTTAACTGAAAAGGATGCTTTAGTCAAACCAGCGAGTAAACTAGTGAATGCTTGGATAGCCGGGGTTCCAGCATTATTAGGTCCCGAACCAGCATTTCAACAAATTATGCGATCGCAACTCGACTATTTTGAAGTAAAAACACCTCAAGATGCTTTAAATGTAATTCAAAAACTCAAAGCAAATCCCAATCTCTATCAGCAAATTATTATTAATGGTCAAAAGCGTGCTGAGGAATATTCAGTAGATAATGTTGCTCAAAAATGGCAAAATGTTTTAGCAACATCTGTACCCCAAAGTTATATTCGCTGGAGCAAAAGTAATCAACTCAGTAAAATCAGCACATTTATCCTCAGAGCATTCCAGCAAAAAATTGCAGTAGCAAGAGCTGACTACCATCGTACTCATGGATATCGTCCAGTTTCCAACAGAATGACTTAACAAATTTAAATTATCAAAAAATAAGTTAAAAAACTAAGTTAAAAAACTAAGTTATATGAATGCTTTTTTCTCTTTTTGCCAAACTCCAAGCAACAGTTAAATACAAAGTCCAATAAATATTAGTTTTGTACAGCAAAAAGCTTTCAGTTAAGTTATTCATCATCAGAAAAATCAAAAAACCTAGATACCATAAATTTTCTGGTTCTTTCGCTGCATAGGCTAATTTTAGACTCCGAAAATAGGTAATAAAAAAACTGATTGCAAACAAAGTAAAACCAATTAATCCAACATCAAGAGCCATATCAATAAAACCATTATGCCCGTGAGGAGGAATAAAACCATCGGTTAAAGCTAAACCTGCTTCTTTTGCATATTTGCTTCCTGGTGCCCAAAATGCACTACGTCCAAAACCCAATAATGGTCTTTCCATTAATCGATTCAGCGCAACCCCCCACATCGGTGTTCGTCCTGTTAAAGTTGGATCCCGTCCTATTCCTGTGATTATTTCTGACCAGCTACCAATTAAAATTGTAGTAATACCACCAAGTATGAGAATCCCAATATCTAAATACACAACAGTGACTTTTCCTTGCCAGCGATATTGACTGTAAAAAAACAAAACTAGTAACAATACAATCGAAACAACTAAAGATGTTTTTGAGGTTGAAAGAAACATCAAAAAGACAGAAAGAACCAATCCAATCCATTTATATGATTGATAAATCGAATTAGATATAATACTCTGAGAATTTGGTTGATATTTTGGTAAAAAACAAAATGCTAAGGAACTAATTATCATCATACTACCAAGGATATTTTTATATCCATAAACACCCTTCCAAGCTCCAGGATGGTCGATAAAATGAAGACCAATGGTCGGCACTACAAAAGCAACAATTAAACTCATGATAGAACCGATAAAAAATGATAATGCAATCAGTTTTACCTGTTGTTTCATGCAAAATTGTGAGGCAAAGTACAATCCAAAAGATGTCATTTGCATGATTTCACGACTGTCTTTAAAAGTTATAATCGAGATATCTGACCAAAGGAATGAAGCCAGAATCATAATTGTCAGTAACAGCAAATATTTGTCTTTGAGTGCTGTTGTAATTGAATTTTTCCAACGCAAACAAAGTAAAATGCTGGCAATTCCCCAAACAAAATAGCGAAGTAGTGTGATTGATGTCCCTTGCATAATTTGAGACAAAGCACCAGAAAAAAAGAGTAATCCAATTAAGGCAAATAGGTTTTCAAATATACCAATCACGGTTTTAAAAAATTAATTAAATATAGGAGGCAGAAGGTAGGAGTTAGGAGGTAGGAGTCAGGAGGCAGAAGACAGAAGGTAGGAGGCAGAAGACAGAAGACAGAAGGTAGGAGGTAGGAGTCAGAAGGTAGGAGGTAGGAGTCAGAAGGTAGGAGTCAGGAGGCAGAAGACAGAAGGTAGAATTAGAATTAAAATTATTTTATAGTTAGGTACTGGGTGAATTATTTGAATTATGACTCGCAATAAATTCTTTAACTTGTTGTTCTTCTTGAATCGCTAAAAATATTAATTTGAGTGCAGCACACCAACTATTATTTGGGTCGTAAAATTGCTCTTGTAATTTCAAGCAAGCAAGTCTTTTTTGTTCGTAAAGCTGATAATTATCGCATAGAGTTAGCAATGCATTCCCATAAGCTCGAATATCATCAGGAGGAACTTCAAAAACCCCATCTTTAACATAGTGAATAGCAGGACATACGGCAGAAGTGATAACTGGACGACCAGATAAAATACTTTCAGCAATGACTCGATTAAAACCTTCGACAAAATCACTTTTAGTCGGTACTATCACAACATGAGAATGGCTAAACATTGCCTTCATTTCTGACTTATGGCAGTAACCATGACAAAAGAAATTTGCCTCAACTCCTGACTTTTGCACAGCTAAACGCAAAGTCTCTAATGCTGAACCATTGCCGCAAATATCAAAAACAATATCTTTTCTCCCTTCATTTGCCAAGCGTTTAGCTATTTCGAGCAAGTCGAACACACCCTTGTCATATTCAACCCTACCGACATACAATACCCTCCAAGGCGATCGCACTTCTGAAGGTGGAGTAATATTGGCAAAATCAGCACGACTAAAACTCGGTAAGAACACCAAAACCTGGGGATGATGACCTTTTGTTAACTGGGAGATTTGCTCGGCAATTTCCTGCGACACGACAGTTATCGCTTGAGAATCCCTAGAAAAAATGTTCTGACTCAATTTTAAAATAATTTTTTCACCTAAAGTCTGCTTTCCATACTTCCTCCACAGCGCACAATGGAGTGATGGAATGACTTCAATTCCTAGTAATCGAAACAGCGCTAAAATAAACCAGTAGGTTGTACCACTATCTATAATCGCCACATTAGCTTGAAAACGATAAGCTGAAATTAGTAGATGTAAACCCAACAAAATTTGTCGTAAGTGATAGAAAATACCTCTGGCGTTTGGGAATAGAACTGGACGATGTTCGATCGTAAATTGTTCTTCTCTAACTATTTGCTTCTTCACAGCTTGAGCGATTACATAACCTTTAGCATTTACTTTTTTACAAGCTTCATAAAATTGGCTGGAGTAGGTAATCGATACCTGCGAAGAAACATTCTCACCTTCGATCCAACAGTTGTAAGACTCTATTACATTTTCTGGTCCAACTGCATACAAAATCCGAAGCTGTTTAGGCATTTTGATTTTTGGATTTTCGATTAGTAATGATACACAACTAGATT
Organism: Calothrix sp. CSU_2_0; assembly: GCA_012034595.1. GTDB lineage: Bacteria > Cyanobacteriota > Cyanobacteriia > Cyanobacteriales > Nostocaceae > Brunnivagina. Next base: position 18,579 of record JAAUPE010000092.1, read on the forward strand.
ATAAAAATAGCTGAAAATAAAAACATATACACCAAATTAGGGAAATTTTTCTTTACTACCGAAGAAGAATTCAGGAGCCAGAATCCAGAATGGATTCTGTGCGACTGGATGGAGAATCGAAGTTTAAAGTCCCCAATTTTATACTCGCAAAGCGAGAAGCAAGCTACGTGGAGAAGAAAAAATTCTTTCCGTGGCTGTTACCCCTGACTTGATTGCTTGGGGTATTCTGTAGCTTGCTTCCCCGTAGGGGTATTCCGTCTTCTGACTCCTTCTCATCAGCATTTATGATGTCACTATCAAGCTTTTACAATCTTTTTGATTACCATGTAACGATTAACTGATTTATCACCTCTAATTGTAATATTTTTTGTCACCGAAAATCTACTGGGAATATTGAGAACTATGTAACATCTGTCGCCCTTAAAGGTAGATAATCATTGGGTAAACTGCCAAAGATGCATTGGTACAAAGTTGCAGCACCAATACGACTATCAAAGTTTTGAATAATTTTTTGCCGTGCATTTTGTCCAAGTTTTAAGCACAACTGCGGATTTCTGATTAACGATGCGATCGCTTCAGCTAAAGCTTGATGATTGCGTGCTTCTACTAATAAACCATCATCACCATTCGAGATAATTTCTGGAACTCCTCCAGCATTTGTACCAATGGTTGGAAGTTGCATTGACATTGCTTCCATATAAACTACACCTAGAGGTTCGGCATGACTTGACAGTACAAATGCATTAGCTTGTTGCATATATTTAATAATTTCCTCTTCCGATTGCGAACCAATAAATTGCACGGTATCGGATAACTGTAATTCGTTTACCAGCAACATCAAATTTTCAGATTCCGAACCTGCACCAATTATAGTTAGCTCGATTTGTTCTCCCAAATCAACGAGAGATTTAACCGCTTGAATCAGGTAAATATGACCTTTAGAGGGATGTAAGCGTCCAACCGAAATGATGTGGAAAACCCGATGATGCTGATTTTTGGTTGGGCAAATCCATTTTTTTGTATCTACTCCAATACGTCCTAAAACAACTTGTTCCTCGCGCAAATTTGGGTAATCCTGCTGGATTTGCTCGAATAACCACTTTGCGATCGCGATCGTAAATTTCGCATCCGAAAATTTTTCTTTCATTGCTCCTCCCCACCACTCAATATTTGCATTTAGTGTGAGCGAGTAAGGAGTACCCGTCAGACGTTTGACCATCATTGCTAAAATTGCGGAATTAGCACAACTGTGACAGTGTAAATGTTCAATATTCCGTTTGGAAATTTCACGAGCTAAAACACAAGAAATGAAAATTAAAGGTAAAGTCAAACGCAATTTAGGACGAGTATCAATATTTATAGTTAAAGCGAGAAAAATACACTTCAAAAAACCTAGAGGATGGGTAAATATTGCCCAAAACGAATCTGTGAAAAGATTGAATAAATTTTGTTTCCACAAATAATATGTTTCTTGTTCTGCATCTGTTGAAAATTTGTGATTTGCTTTAACATTAAGTGAAGGTCTTTGAGTTGAAAAGATATCTATTTCTATTCCCCATTCACGTAAGTGGGAAATTTCACGCCATATCCAGATATGTGTTTGTCCAGGAAACTCTGGAATTAAATAGCTAATTTTCATAAATCAAATAAGATTGCTATATCTACGAATAGCCATTAACCATTAACCATTAACCATTAACCATTAACTATTAACCATTAATAATTCACTTTCATAAAATCCTTTAATTAATTTCTCATATTGTTGCATAGAAATATTTGCCTTTGCTGATATCATCACCGCAAAATCTTCACTTAGATTGTCTACAAAAAATTGATTTAACTCCTCATTTGTCATGGGTTCTGTAGACCAATATTCATGGGACAAGCGTTTTGAATTGTAATAATGCCCAGAAGTCTCCTGCAAAACTTTTTCAACAAAAACCCCATAAATCATATACTCAGACAAATCCCAACCATCGCAAACAGCTTCAATCCATTTTTTCCCTGTCTGTTTTTCGATGTATTCGTACAGCTTCAATAAATTATCGCGTCTCCAAGTAATAATTGGCGCAATGTAACCGGGTACAGGCAGAGTAAAATTTTCCAAAACTAGTAAATTATGGGCAGTGCGATACCACCGATTACCTATTTCTGACTGTACAGAACTCTCAGCAGGAACTTTGAATAAACGTACTTTTTCGTCGTCAATAAAATTTTGTAAATCAAAAGGTCGAATAAAAGCGATATCAGAATCAACAATTACAAACACATCCTCAGTGAGATATTCCGCAGTCGCAAGTTTAATAATTTGTTGAATTATCCAACCTCGGATTAGAAAATTTTTACCAAAATGTTTGCGACTAAACCACAAACTATTTAACCAAGGAATGCGCTTAATCCACACAGGTAAAATTGACTCAACAGTAATAACTTCCACATTTGGTTGCTCAATTTGCTTAAACAAACTGACATCCGCTTCGGGAACAATAATATAATGCTTAACCAATGGAGAAACAAATGCTTGAACACTCCAAGCTAATACCTTACATCGATGAAAATCAGGTGCATAGCTCGGAGTCATAATGCAAAAATCAAACTGTTTCATATTCGTCTGTAAAAGGATACAAAATTAAAAACGTATTGTGATTGAGAACTGATACTTTTCCCCTTAATCCCGTTTAGTACGAATCCAACTTTTTTGAGGTTGAATCAAAAATTTGAGATACAACGGAATCTTCCACAGAATATAAATTGGTACAGATAAAAGTTCTCGCAACGGTAAGTCAGAACGAGCGAACTTTGCCCAAGATATCAAAATGGCAACCGCGATCGCACAGCCTGCAATTGCTGCGATCGCTAACGGTATCCACAGTGATGTCACTAAATAAAAGAGTAGTGAAACGAACATGATTGATACCCAGAATACTACCAACAATGACAGTGGTGGAATGCACAAATCAAGGGCACTGATGAACAATTCAGAGCGTTTTTGTTTTATTCCTGCCAAAACTAACTTAGGTACGTAAGTTAACAGAGTTTGCAGATGACCATGTTCCCAGCGTGTGCGTTGACTTTTAGCAGCTTCGGCATTTTGGGGTAAATTCCCAATTACTCGCGCTTCCGGGCAAAAAACAGGTGAATGACCGACGATACTCAAATCGAGTCCAAGTTTCATATCTTCAACAATATCAGAGCTAGCGACATCGATCGAATCAATTACCGACCAAGGAAATGCCATTCCGGTTCCTGCAAGTAAACAGGGTAAACCTAAACGACTCATTCCACGGGAACGAACGAGATTTTTGACTTTGAAAGCGAATGCAGAAATTGAGCTTTTAGGGTTTGGTTGGCTAGGCTTTTCCATCAAATAGTTTGCCTGGACTGGTTTCCCCGTTACCATTGCGGTTTCGCTGAGGATTGCGATCGCATCTCGCTCGACTTGACAATCAGCATCAATAAACACCACTACATCTGGTGCAATGTTCGCGATATGTTGTAATCCATAATCGAGTGCATATCCTTTCCCCAATCGTTCTAAATCTTGTCTTTCAATCACCTTAACCCCAGTCATTCGAGCAATTTCCGCAGTCGCATCGCTACAATTATCTGCGATCGTCACAATCTGTTGCTGGGGTTTTAACGTAGAAATTAGATTGGTTAATGTACTACTAATGACATTCTCTTCATTGTGAGCGGGAACTAGAATTGCGACTTTAGGATTAAGTAATAACTCATCTAGAGTCTTTTCTTTTTCTGTTAGTCTAATTGTTGGAAAAAGCGCTGCGATACATTCAACCAGCAAAACCAAAGCTAGGATAAATAACCCAGATGCAGCAATCGAAAGAAATACTTCAACAGATAGATGCACGAACTGAACAATAGACATAAGTACTTTTACCTCATGCGCTGCCTTCGTCTTGACTGATATCGATCCAGTCAGACAAACTCAAACGCAAAAATATCATTCGTAAACTTTGATGGATTTATCAATAATTTTGGCTGGAATTCCGACTGCTGTTGCTCCTGGGGGAATATCCTGCAAAACAACAGCATTCGCTCCGATATTGACATTATCGCCGATGTTGACATCACCAAAAATCTTAGCTCCCGCACCAACATTGACACGCTTCCCCAATCTAGGTGCTTCTAGAGGTTTGTCCACATAACGATTTCCCAGAGTAACACCTTGACGGATTATACATTCATCGCCAATCGCACAATATCCATGAATAACTATTGCTCCTTGGTGTTCAATAACTACACGTCGTCCTAACTCTACTGTGTAAGGCAATTCAATTCCATAAGTATTACGAACCTTACGATACAGCATTCGATATAGAATGCTAAGAGGGGCACGTACCAGCTTGGGTTGAATCTGGATTCGCCAAACGCCAAAACGATGCACCGCGATCGCTCGAAATCCAGGCTTTGTCCAATCACATCCGTGAGCAATCCAGTCTTCTTTGATTTGCTGCCAAAAACTTAAGCTGGTTGCCTTTGTGTCGTTCGTATTTGAGATCGAATCGACGGGAACATCCATAAATTCTACCCCTCTAGCTCTAAGATTCTCTACTTACCCAGCTTCCTGACTATTTCTTGTCAGAAATAACACTTTGACTCACCAATTGTTGACCACCAGATTCAGTTCGAGCATTGTTGTGATAGAAATAACCATCAGGTTCGTGCTTGACATTTACGCCATTAGCAACAATACCCAATACATTGGCTTCAGAACGGACTAATAAAGACTTAGTTGCTGATGCGCTAGCTGTATCAGCAACACCAGGACGAACTACGACTAAAACACCATCTACCATCTTTCCCAAGACTGCTGCATCCGCAGTTCCCGCCAGGGGTGGAGTATCAAAAACAATGTAGTCATAGCTGGCAGATAAGGCTTTAATCAATGCACTCATACTCTCGGAATCGAGTAGAGCTAGTGGATTGGGTGGAATGACTCCGGCAGTCAATACTGATAAATTTCTTGTGATAGGTTGAATACAACGACGAATCTGTTCTTGACCGACAATCACATTACTCAATCCAGTCAAATTCATGACTCCCCACAGGTGATGTTGAGTGGGATTACGCATATCTGCATCCACTATCAATACCCTTTTGCCTGCTTGTGCCATCACAGCTGCTAAATTGGCAGCGACTTCTGATTTACCTTCGCTGGCAACGGAACTAGCGATCGCAATAGTACGAACTTTCTTATGGCTGATAAAGTTGAGATTTGCCTGAAGCATTTGATAAGATTCGTGGATTCGCGATCGCGGTAGAGTTGCGACAATGACTCTTGGTGATGCTCCTTCGATCAAAATTCGTTCGTTCCCGTTGTTACTAGTCTCAAACTTGGGGATTAAACCGAGTAATGTATAACCAAAAATGCTCTCAGCTTCCTTGATTGTTTTAATCGAGCGATCGACAACATCAATCAGGAATGCAGCCGCAATCCCTAGCATTAAACCCACAAATACACCACCTGCCGCTAGATACATTGTTAATTTTGAGCGTACTGGCTGGTTAGAAACAGCAGCATCTTGAACAATGCGAGCGCTACCAACATTCTGATTTTCAACAACACGGACTTCTTGGAGTCTGGTCAAAAGTTGTTTGTAGCTTTCCTGAGCGACTACCAGTCGTCGTTCTAAGTCACCTTGCTTTTTCTCTAAATTTGGTAGCACATTGGCGCGTTTTTTGTACTGTTGGTACAGATACCCCAAGGTTTGGACTTTATTTTCAAAACCCAAGCGCTGTGCTTGAAGTCTGACTGATTCTCCTACTAACTGTTCCTTGAGCGCGCCTAATTGTAAAGCATTAGGGGCGATTTTCAGATTATTTTTGGAGCCAACCGATTGGCTGACTCGCTGTTCCAATAGGGAAGTCAGTGTTTTTTCCTGCTCTTTAAGATTGGCTATGGAAGGATGAGTGCTAGTATAGCGACTTCGTTCAGTGGCTAACTTGGTTTGAACCTTTTGTAGTTCACCTAAAACCTCCTGAACTCCAGGAATCAAACTTAATGAGGCAACATCAACTGCGCGATCGCTCTTAATTTTCACCTGGGAACGAAGTTCTGCTTGCTGAGAAGTTACTTCCGCAAGCTGCGATCGCGTCTCATTTAATTGCTTGTCGAGTTCACCAATCGTTTTAACTGTTTCGTTCGACTCTTGCTCTAAATTAATAATCTGATTTTGTTCTTTAAAACCTCGCAACTCTTCAGCAGTTTTATCTAATTCACCTTTGGCGCGGGGCAATAATTGTGTCTCAATAAACATACGTGCGGCTAAAGCTTCCGAGCGGTTATTTCTGACGTTATTACTCACATAGGACTGCATCAGATGATTAACTATTGCTGCGGCTTCTTGCGGGTTTTCGGATATAAAAGAAACATTCAGTACATCTGTACCAGCAACCGGTTCTACCTTAAAAACCAGCGATTTTGGATCTATCAACTTTCCTCTGCGATCGCGCAAGTTAAGTTTTTCGACTACAGCTTGTAAAATAGGACGCGATTGTAAAATCACTGCCTGAGTTGAAAGCGGATTTGCTTCCCGTCTTATACTCTCCAAATCCCGAAATTTTTCACCAACACCAGTTAGAGAATTAGTCCGATTTGCTTCAAACAACAATTTCCCCTCAGCTTCATAAGTTGGACGTTGCTGTGATATGGCAAATCCAGATAATGCAATCGATGTCAAAAAAATTCCCGAAACAATTAGCCAGCGTCGTTTTAAAACTAACCAATAGTTGTGCAAATCCAAATCGTCGGGATGACTTTGCTTCTCCATACTTTTTGTTTTTTACTAAAAAAATAATTTACTGCTAATAGCAATGTTTTGTGAAGTTATATATATTGTTACCCCTTCCCTTAGTAAGTGCTGTGAAGGTATGCAACAGTGGGGATGGGGTTCTTTATTATATGCACCCTCAGATTAAATTGGTATAAACTGTTTCACGTTTATTTTGTATATTCAGACGGGCATCCCACAAAAGTTATTTCTATTAGGATAATGGGATTTTAATGTGTTTTAGCTTATATCCTGGTGATAATTAAAGCTAACATTTCAAATCCCTGAAAAAATTACAGAATCATTTTTGCATTTTTCTTTATTACTTTTACTTTGTTCTCCTAAAATTTGGGTAAAAAAATTACAATACTAACTACCAGATTTTATACCTCATTTATATTCTTAATTTTCGTTATTTAATTTAGTTGAATTATTTTTTTATCATTGAAATCAACTGTTTCTCCGTTTTTTCGTCAATGCCCAACCAAGGATTTCTATATAATTGTAATCGCTGTTGTAAAATCAGATAAAAGAAAGGAAATATACTGAGGATGTAACGTTTCCACAATCGCTGTGGCTCATTGGCAAGCCGATATAACCATTCCAAACCAATTTCACTCATCCATTTTGGCGCTCTTTCGATACTACCAGCTTCAAATTCAATTGTGGCTCCAATTGCTAAAAATATTTTGACATATTTCAACTGTTCCCGATACTTAGCAATCCACATTTCTTGTTTAGGAGCACCCACTCCAATCGCTAAAACAGTTGCTTGAGATCGATTAATTAACTCAACTATCTTCTGACATTCTTGTTCATTTTTCTCAAAACCAAAAGAAGGAGAATGGACAGCAGTAACCATATCTCTACCAACTTTCGTATTTATATTCTTCCCTGCCTGGTCAACTATTTCTGCTTCGGAACCGAGTAAAAATATATTAATATTTTTGTCGTGCTGATAATAGTAGTAAAAAGCTGGAAATAAATCTGAACCAGATATTTTCTCTTGGATTGGTGTTCCCAAAAAATTAGATACGTACATCAAAACTTTACTATCGCAAACTCGATAGTCTGCCTCTTGGTATACACCATAAAATTCGCGATTTGTTTGTAACTTCATGACATGATCGACGTTTGGAGTAAACACAATTCCACCATCTCGCAGTCTGTCTAGAAGCTCCTGCATTGTCATGTCGTGGATAGTCACATTTAGTAAATTTATTTGCCTCATCACCACTGTCAAAATAAGTGATATTTAACCTAAATATTTAATTAGCCTGTGACTAGCCAAGTCATTTTTTTAAGAGGGAAATACTACAGTCATTTTTATTTCAACAACCATGATTGACTTTTAAGTTTCAGTCTCAAGTTGTTCATTGTATGACAAGTTTAAACAAAACTTACAGAAAAATAAATACATCTAGCTAAAGACTGCAATTTTAGCTCTAACTGTAATATTCCTAAGACTCTACTAGTTGCCTAGCAAATAGAGTAATTTACAACAAACTAACTGCCGCTTCATTTTGATTTTTAACGTAACCGCAGAACGGTTTAGATTAGCATGGTGTATCGCCAAAAATTTTAGACTATCCAATTTTCTCATTGCATTCCTCCTCCCAGCCAATAGGTAAATGTATTAATCAAAATTTTTCGATGTTTACAGTAAATATCACTAAAGGCTATTAAAATCAGAGAACAAATTTAACTATCAAAAGACATATCCCATCGGTAAGATTTGATTTTTGCTACTTTCCATTATTTTCAACAGTTCAAAGGTAATTAACTGTCTGTATCTTAACCAATTGTAATTTTAGTACTGTTGTTTTTTGATACATTGTTATATGGCAGGCAGTACAAATCTCCATGCGATAGTCACTCCAGTTGAGAAAATTCTTGTCCGTAGTTTTTAGCTTTTGAGACAGCAAAATTACAGAAGTAAACCAAAAATGAAACTTTAAATCTCCGCAATTACTTTAATTAGTAACAATACTTGAATATGCGATAAGCAAAGCTTAACGTCAAGGGTGCATTGCCAACTCAAATTAATGTAGTTAGCTTTAGTAACATACCAAGTACCAGCGTGTGGTATCAGCGTGCGATCGCATTACATGTAGATAGAGTTTATAACCAGCTAAACAGGTTTAATCTAGTTTATTTGCTGCGATGCCAGATTGAGAACAGCAGAGTACAAGAGCAAATCATTCTAGTTCAAGTAATGACATAAAAAAAAGACCACGAGAAGCCAAATTCCCGACAATCTGGCATTTACATCAAATTTTCACTAGTAATGTCCACTTAGTACATCCACTTAACTGTCAGCTTTAACATATCTTTAATTCTAGGTAATTTCAAACAATTACTGTGAAGTTAATATGTAGAAAAAGAAAATTTTTGATGAAGATACAATAAAGCCTACGTTATTATCCGGGTAATATTAGTAAAAATTGTAACTAAAAACTTGTTAAAGTCTCATCATGGATGAGGTTTAACAACAAACAACCAAATCATACCAATTTGAAAAATAATTGCGACAGATAGATATTTGTAGAAACTAGCACTGCTACGTCTCTACCGTTGGATGTGTTTGAATTGGTATAAAATCCAAAATGGTATTATATTTCTGTATAGATTTTACTTAACGTACCAAAAGCAGCAAGCATGATAGGCTGTAAAGCCCACCATGCTTGTAGTCATAACTCAAGTATCAATTCAACAATTAACTCAATAAGTAATTATTTGCCAAATAATTAAAGCAATTCATTCTTCGGGCTAGGACCTTCGATTTCCCATGCTAAATCCTCAACAGGAATAATCTGTGATGTTTTCGTTGTGTCTAGCACAGCTTTACTGTTTTCAATCTTCATTCCCCAAATAATGTTTTTACCTTTATCAGCACCTGTACCGTAGTTGCGCCAAACGATATCAGGGATACCATCTCTGGTGTAGTCCGCAACACCTTCTATTTCCCAAGTAGTATCATCAACCCGGGTAATTGGACTAAACTTAGCAGGATTCAAGTCACCTCCAGAAGTCATTCCCCAAATAATGTTTTTACCTTTATCATCAGCACCTGTACCGTAGTTGCGCCATAGAATATCACCAATACCATCATTATCAAAGTCAATCACATCTTCGATTTCCCAAGTTCTGTCTGCAACTGTTGTCAGGCTGTAGAAGTCAGTGGTCGGATTATAGTAAGCATTGGTAGTTGCAGTCTTGGTGTCAGCGTTCAACTTCCAAACAGCATTTTTACCTTGATCGGTACCTGTTCCGTAATTGCGCCAAATAAGATCGGGTGTTCCATCTCCAGTCATGTCAGACCAACCTTCAATTTCCCAGGTAGTATCTTCGACTGTTGTTAGAGACTTAGTTTCTGCTGCGTTGATGGCAAAGCTTGTTGCGTCAATTTCCCAAATCACGTTTTTACCTTTATCATCACCTGTTCCGTAGTTACGCCAGAGAATATTTGGATTGCCGTCTTTATCTAAATCCGCAACTCCTTCTATTTCCCAAGTAGTGTCGGTAACTGCATCGAAGGCACCACTCTTGGTTGTATCTACACTAATACCGTTAGCATCATTCTTCATGATCCAAATCGTATTTGTACCTTTATTAGCACCTGTGCCGTAATTACGCCACACAATATCGGTAATTCCGTCTTGATTGAAATCAAACAGTCCTTCTATTTCCCAGTTGGAATTTACAGTTGGGGTGATAGCTTGTGTTGCCGGGTTGAGTGGGAACTTGTTGGTCGCACTTTGATCGTAATCAAGTACCCAAAGATGGTTTTTACCAGAATCCCCACCGGATACTCTATAGTTACGCCACAGAAGTTCGGGATTACCATCGCCGTTAAAATCAGGTGTGGTAATTGGGTTATTGAGATTAGTTCCACCAAAGTTAACCGTAACGCTACCAGCAATTGACTGAGTGGTATCTCCTGCTAAACCACCGTACTCAACAATGTAACCTTGAGGTTCGTAGGCTGTTAACTGAGAGTAATCTTGGTCATCAGGTAGATCGTTCCACTTGCCTATATTCCCCGCACCTGAATTACCAACAATGTGAGCGTAGTCTTCACCACTGGCTATTGTTGTATCGAAAACATCGTCATTAGGTTCATTGTTTGCGGTGTCCCAGTTAGCATATTGACCATCAGGAGTACTACCATTTGATGTTCCATTCCAGAATGTAGTTCCAGCTTCTGGACCTGTAACCCATTTCCATGTACCTTCAGTTTCTGCATCGTTCGCACCAATCCAACCATTACCAGCTACTCGCTGTTGAACAAAGTTCTGTTCTTCTTGGCTGGTGATTGTTGTTAAGTAGCCCTTTCTACCGAAGTATGTATTATCGACAGCACCAGCAGCATCCCTAGCCGCAGTCCAAGAAATTCCCACATTATCATCGACAAAGTCATAAAAATGACCATTCTCTGGGTTGGATAGCAAATTACCCAAGGAGAAGCGTATTGTGCGGGCTGTTCCAGGGTCGGTAGGAGTCGCATTAGTATATGTAATGGAACGTAGAGCTGCTTGGTAGTTAGCAACAGTTGAATCTCCATCTAAAGATAGAACTCCGGTTGTGTCGTCGTAACTCCAACTAATTCCACCAGTGAGAGTACCGGAAGTTCCAGTTTGTCCAGAGACACCTAATTCGTCTTTATCTGCAATAAAGCCACCAATTAAGACTCTGGCTGCATTTAAAGTTTGAGTACCAGAAACAGTTAAATTAGGATCGACAACTATAGCTGTAGACGCATAATTTTTGCTACCACCAGTGCTTATAAGTGTTTGGTCACCACCAACAACATCCGCAGCTAGGGGAGCAGATGAAGTGGAAATTGGAAAATTGTCGTCAAATGTATTGCTAGTGTTATTCGTTATCTCTGGGGAGAGCGGACTTCTGTTGAAGTTTACTAATTCAGCATTTTGCACAGTTAAATCCTCACAATTGATTAAATATTTTTGCTTTTAGCTGGTGTAAGTTTTGAGTTTTGACAAGAAAAACCCAACATCCAACCCGAATACATAATAGAAGACCCTGAATTTCTATAAAACCCAATATTTGGCGCAGAGAGTTTTTGCCAGACACTTAAAACAGTCTGCTTTACGTAGCAAAAAGAGTATAAATAGCTACGGCTGCTTAGGTACTAAAAGCGATCGCATAGTCAAACAAATACTTACAAATAATGTACAAAGAAAATTTGACAACGATATACATTTAATCATAATTTATGGAACTGTAACAATTATGACTAAAGAAAAGTAATACAAGTCCCAGGGAATACATTAAAATGGGATGATTTTTTAATTTAAATCTAAGCCAGAGGAATTATCGACTATACTTGCTGTCTGTATAAAAAT
>JAAUPE010000274.1 GCA_012034595.1 Calothrix sp. CSU_2_0
CATTCCCAATTCCCAATTCCCAATTCCCAATTCCCAATTCCCAATCCCCAATTCCCAATTCCCAATTCCCAATTCCCAATCCCCAATTCCTATGATTAAAATCCTTCATCTCTCCGATATCCATATGGGAAGCGGTTTTACCCACGGACGTATTAACCCGGAAACAGGATTAAATACCCGTTTAGAGGATTTTGTCCGCACTTTATCACGATGCATCGATCGCGCGATCGCAGAGCCTGTGGATTTGGTAATATTCGGTGGTGATGCTTTTCCTGATGCGACTCCTCCTCCATTTGTTCAAGAAGCATTTGCATCGCAGTTTCGTCGTCTTGTTGATGCTGATATTCCCACGGTTTTATTAGTTGGAAACCACGATCAACATTCCCAAGGGCAAGGTGGTGCTAGTCTCTGTATTTACCGTACTCTTGGTGTGCCCGGTTTTATTGTTGGTGATAGCTTAACTACCCATTTTATCCAAACTCGAAGTGGTCCTGTCCAAGTGTTAACACTGCCTTGGTTGACTCGTTCGACACTAATGACGAGGCAAGATACTGAGGGAATGTCAATGTCAGAAGTGAATCAAGTGCTGACGGAAAGGCTGCGGGTAGTTATTGAAGGTGAAGTGCGTCGTCTCGATCCTGATGTGCCGACTGTACTTTTGGCGCACTTGATGGCGGATAATGCAACTTTGGGTGCGGAAAGATACTTAGCTGTTGGCAAAGGTTTTACCCTGCCTCTCTCCTTATTAGTGCGCGATTGTTTTGATTATGTGGCTTTGGGACATGTCCACAAACACCAAAATTTGAATAAACAAAATAATCCACCTGTTGTTTATCCAGGAAGTATTGAACGGGTTGATTTTAGTGAGGAGAAGGAAGACAAAGGTTATGTCATGGTTGAGTTGGAACGGGGTAATGTCGATTGGGAATTTTGTCCGTTAGAAGTAAGAGTTTTTCGGACTATCCAACTTGATGTTTCCAAAATCGAAAATCCGCAAGCAGCAATCATGAAAGCTATTTCTAAACATGACCTTGAAGATGCGGTGGTTCGATTAATATATAAACTGCGTTCCGAGCAGTTAGATCTAATTGAAAGTTCGGCATTGCACGAAGCTCTAAGCTCTTCACATACCTACACCATTAATCCCGAATTAATTAGCCAGCTTGCACGTCCTCGTATTCCCGAACTGAGTGCAAGTAGCAGTATAGACCCAATGGAAGCATTGAAAACCTATTTAAATAATCGTGAAGATTTGAAGGAAATTTCTGCAAAAATGCTAGAGGCAGCAAATCACTTAATGTCGGAAAACGAAGAGAATTGGCAGGAAGTTACAGAAAAGAATAATTCTCCCCAAATAGTGAATACTTTATCAGCAGTTGCAAATGACACGCAATTAAAGCTTCTTTAGGAATGTGGATTAAATAAAATACAACTCCTTCAATCCGTAAGTAAAAATTGCCGCGTCATATTCTCTGAATTCCGTAAAAAACGCAAAAAAGACGGATTTTTATTGTTCGCTTCAAAAAAAATACGTATGATTTATGTATAGTAGTCAAGCATTACGCCATACTTTACATTAGACATATTTTCCGGAGATGTCCAATATACACAGTTTCACCTGGTTCGCAATAATTAAGTAGGGGAGTGCGGGAAATCAGAAATTCTTGGCTACGGTCACAATTCCCAATTATCAATTCCCAAAATATAAATTTGAATGTTAACCTAGAGTATCAAATGTAACACTTGAGTTTGATAAATTTTTGAGAAACTCGGTTCTTTCTAATTCTATATTTATGTTGAAATTAGTATCTGCCACTTTAATCGCGACAACGCTGCTATTGGGAGCGTTTGAGAATCAAAATATAGCTTCGGCTCAAACCTGTGCCTCGAAGTGTGGCAAGCGTCCACTTCAGTTTGTACCCGGTCAATTAGTGCGCGTTGAGGTTGTAAATAGAACTCCAAGAATGTTGAAATTACAGAAAATGGAGTCTTCCGATTTTATCCAAATTCAACCGGGACAAGTATTGAAGTTTGAGCAAGCACGGGTAACGGAACCAAATATGTCTTTGCTGTTCTGGGATGAGACAGGAAGAGCATTGACTGCAAAGCTCTCGAAACCTAACGTCGCGACATTGCGGGTTGAATTGCGTCCTAATTGGTATCAACCAGGCGATCGCTCGGTTTATTTGCGCGATGATGGAATGGTTAATCTTCTATAAGATGTAGCAAAACTTAGGAGTTAATTGGCAAGAGTTATGAGTTAATGGTTAAGGGTTAATGCTGAGGAGTGGGGAGTTACATATAGAGACAAAAACCGCAGATGAACGCAGATAAACGCAGATAAATGCGGATAAAGAGTCTACTTTGCTCAAATTTAAATTTCTGTAACTCATAACTCATAATTCCCATAAAGACGTGATATATCGCGTCTCTACATTCCTAATTCCTAACTTTATTTTTGATGTTTAATAAATCGACTTCTCCTTCACCGATAAATAATAGCCGACGTTTACCTAACCAACGCTGGTACATATATCCGCAAAAGCCAGATTTAGCGCAGGAATTAGCCAATAAATTTAATTTATCGCCAATTATTAGCCAATTATTAATCAATCGCGGGATTGAATCACCTGAACCCGCACAAATATTTTTAGAACCTGAATCTCTAAATTTACCTTCACCATTAGTTGATTTTCCCGACTTAGCAGTAAGTTTAGAACTTTTGCAAACTGCGATCGCATCCCAAACTAAAATCGCTATTTGTGGTGATTACGATGCTGACGGTATGACTAGCACGGCTTTATTATTGCGGAGTTTGCGCTGGTTGGGGGCAGAGGTTGATTATGCGATTCCTAGTCGAATGCACGATGGTTATGGTATCAATAAACGCATTGTTGAAGAGTTCCACAACGAAGGTGTCGAGCTAATTCTCACTGTAGATAACGGCATATCTGCATACGAACCTGTCGCTCGTGCCCGCGAACTTGGTATAAAAGTGATTATTACAGACCATCACGACATTCCCCAAAAATTACCCCCAGCCAATGCCATATTAAACCCCAAACTCATCCGCGAAGATTCCCCCTATCGTGGTGTCGCTGGTGTGGGTGTTGCTTACATTTTGGCGGTTTCCCTCGCGCAACAACTCGGACAAGCTAATTCTGGCATTCTCAAGCCAATGCTGGAGCTTTTCACTTTGGGGACTATTGCAGATTTAGCACCGCTAACGGGAGTTAACCGTCGTTGGGTTAAACGCGGTTTACAGCAATTACCCAAATCAAAATTAGCGGGAATTCAAGCTTTGATTCAAATGGCTGGTGTGGGAGTCGGAGCAAAGGAAAAAGGGGAAGACAAAGGTGGTATTATGCCAATTCCCAATCCCCAATCCCCAATCCCCAATTCCCAATCTAAAAATCCCAAATCATTAAAACCTGAAGATATCGGTTTTCGTCTTGGTCCCCGAATTAATGCGATCGGCAGAATTTCTGACCCACAAATTATTATAGAATTGTTGACAACCGATGATATGGGAATCGCCCTGGAACGGGCAATGCAGTGCGAAGGTGTTAATGCTCGTCGTCAGGAGATGTGTCAGCAAATCGAACAGGAAGCGATCGCAATTGTTGAAGAAGATTTTCTCTTATCCCTCAAAGATGACAGGGTATTAGTTGTAGTTAATAATGGCTGGCATCATGGTGTAATTGGGATTGTGGCATCGCGGTTAGTCGAACGTTACGGTGTGCCTGTATTTATTGGAACATACGAAGAGAATGGAGATATTCGCGGTTCGGCACGGAGTATTCCCGAATTTAATGTGTTTGAAGCGCTAGAATTTTGTCACGATTTGCTCGGTAAATACGGTGGACATCGGGCAGCCGGAGGTTTTTCCATACCTGCTAATAATTTAGCAGAAGTGCGAGACTCCAGGGAGTCGCTATTGCGAACGCGTTTATCGGAATTTGCCAATCAATGTCTCGAACTCCAACATCTCAAACCACTGATTAAAATTGACGCACTAGCGAATTTAAATCAAATCGATCGCGTACTTTACCAACAACTAAGTACATTGGAACCTTGCGGAATTGAAAACCCCGATCCAGTATTTTGGACTCCCAATGTCCGTGTCGTCGAACAAGCGACCATCGGCAAAAATCATATTAAAATGACTTTAGCCCAAACCATCGACAATGTACGTTATACAATCAAAGCGATCGCATGGCGATGGAAAGAATATTGTCCCATCCCAGCCTATATTGATATTGCCTACAAACTCCGCGAAAATACCTTTAATGGGGAAACCAACATTGAACTCGAAATAGTTGGTGCTAGACAACCCAATCAAACCCCAGAAACTCTACTATCATTAATATCAACATCGAACAAACGAGGTATAAATTTTACACATCAAAATCGCCAATATACCTGCGGTATCTACAAAAACGGTTCCACACAGGAACTCAGAATTAAAAATTCTGAAGGTAAAGTTTTAGCAGTACCCCAAAGCGGGAATATTGGACTTTTGGGAACCAACCGTCAAGACGCAAAAGAGGTTGATATTTCTCAACCCCCTTACGACAGTATTGTTCAAAGTGCAATTCAAGCTTTAAATAGTACTGAGCATGTTTAACTCTTACAAATCACCATTGCGGAAAGCCAGAAGGAAAATAACGATTGGACCAGCTAACAGGATTAGAGCAACCGAAGTTAGCTGGAAAATAACTTCCCAATTAATGTTTCCCAAAGCTTCAAACATTTATTTCCTCCGAACTTGTCTTAAAAAGTTAAATAACACACTTACAAATTTTAGGATTTAAGTTTTAGGTTCTAAATCTATAAGTTCTAAATTTCAGAGTCTAAATCCTAGAATTTAATCATATCCGGCTATATGCGATCGCTTTTAATTTACTTAACAAAACTATAAGAAAATACAAAAATCAAGCGGCTATCTTGTACAGACGACCCGGTGGGTCGTCTCCATCTGCTCCTTTTATAGACGACTCATGGATCGTCTTTACCCCAAAACAAATATAGACGACCCATCGGGTCGTCTTTACCCCCAAAACAAATATAG
>JAAUPE010000093.1 GCA_012034595.1 Calothrix sp. CSU_2_0
GATTTTCGTTAGAGACGGTTCCGGTGGAATCGTCTTTAAAACAATATTTTGGGTTTTGGGTTTTGGGTTTTGGGTTTTGGGTTTTGGATTTTGGATTTTGGATTTTGGATTTTGGGTTTTGGATTTTGGATTTTGGATTTTGGATCGATCTGTAGAATCAA
The DNA here is from genome assembly GCA_012034595.1 of Calothrix sp. CSU_2_0. Lineage (GTDB taxonomy): Bacteria > Cyanobacteriota > Cyanobacteriia > Cyanobacteriales > Nostocaceae > Brunnivagina. The sequence goes on from JAAUPE010000093.1 coordinate 162, forward strand.
GGAATTATGGTCATTTCGGTAGATGGCAATACCTAGAATCTGAAGTTTAAAGGATAAAGAAGCAATTTTCCTAAAATAATCATGCCTCAACTTATCGTCATCCCCGAACCAAAACCAGCACCAAATCCCGCACCAGAAACCGTACCCAACCCGATACCGCAACCAATACCATCACCAGTACCAGAACCAGTTCCAGCACCGATTCCACAACCAACACCATCACCAGTACCAGAACCAGTGCCAGCACCGATTCCGCAAACAGTACCAGCACCAATTCCACAAACAGTTCCTTAATGGTTAGGGAATTTTAGAAAATAAAATATCCCAAATTAGCAAATATCAATCGTATTTATAATTTTAAGGGCGGGAAAACCCCGCCCCTACTATGTGGTAAAATTGACTATTAATAATAATTAATCATCGGTTATTTCAAAATCAGAACCATTGCAAATATTGATACGATGTTGTTCTTTTTTGTGATGTTCGTCAACAATCTTCATGTCATATTCGCACTGATTTTCGTTATCCTCAAATTCAAGATTTACAGATTGACCTTGCCAGACAGTTTTATCGTCAATATCATCCACTAGATTTTTTCCCCAACTATCTTTACCGACGTGGGACATCCGCACTTCGCGGATTTTAAAGCTGCTATTATTGTGCAGTTGAACGCGACACTCTTCTGCGATCGCAACTTGTGAGGTGAGTACAAACATTGGTAGCGCGATCGCAGAAAATAAAACTTTATTACGTAGGAATGATTTTCCCATAATTATCATGATGTTATTGTGGCGTTATCATCGTGGGATAAAATTACTTTACCGGAGTTATCTAAAAGGTGAAATTAATTATTTGTGAAATAGTGTAAATTGATAAATTGCTGTGTTTGATACAGAAAATATTTGTAATTTGTTACTTATATTCATTTTCGGATATTCTACCGAAATTAAAAGATGACCGATGGGTTGTCTCTACTGTTAATTCCCAATTCCCAATTCACCATTCCCAATGCTCAATTCCCCATTCCCACACAACAGTGCGTTCCTTTTGATATCCTGACAAGAGTAAAACACGCTGATTGCTGATATGCTGAGAGCTGGGATTGTCGGACTACCGAACGTAGGAAAATCTACTTTATTCAATGCTTTGGTCGAAAATGCCAAAGCTGAAGCTGCTAATTTCCCCTTTTGCACCAAAGACCCAAATATCGGTATTGTTTCGGTTCCAGATGAACGATTGGAAGTTCTATCGAATATTTCTGGTTCTAAACAACTTGTCCCAGCACAGGTTGAATTTGTCGATATTGCTGGTTTGATCAAAGGTGCAAGCAAAGGTGAGGGGATGGGTAATGCTTTTTTGTCAAATATTCGCGAAGTCGATGCGATCGCTCACATGGTACGCTGCTTTGAGAATGATGATATTATTCACGTTGAGGGTTCGGTTGACCCGGTGCGTGATATCGAAACTATCAATTTAGAATTGGCTTTAGCGGATTTGTCACAAGTCGATAAGCGCATCGAACGTACTAAGAAGCAAGCACGTTCCAGCAAGGAAGCACAAGCTGAATTGGTGATTTTGGAGAAAATTGCTGCGGAATTAGATCGAGGTAAAGCGGTACGTCAAATCGATTTAAGCGATGAAGAAAAAGAAACGATTAAATTTTTAGGTTTACTAACAGCTAAACCAATTATTTATGCTGCAAATGTATCTGAGGATGACTTGGCAACGGGCAATGAATATGTAGAAAAAGTGAGAGCGATCGCTCAACAAGATAGAGCGCAAGTTGTTGTCGTTTCCGCACAAGTGGAATCGGAATTAATCGAATTACCACCCGAAGAAAGAGCCGATTTTTTGGCATCTTTAGGTGTGGAAGAAGGTGGTTTAAAATCATTAATTCGTGCTACTTATGTGCTATTGGGTTTGCGAACTTATTTCACTACTGGAGAAAAGGAAACCCGTGCTTGGACAATCAACGCAGGAATGACCGCACCTCAAGCAGCAGGTGTCATTCACTCCGATTTTGAGCGTTGTTTTATCCGTGCTGAAACCGTTGCTTACAATGATTTGGTCACTTCCGGTTCGATGGGAAGTGCAAAAGGAAAAGGATTAGTTCGCAGCGAAGGAAAAGAATATGTTGTTAAGGAAGGGGATGTAATGTTATTCCTCACTAGCGCTTAATCTTTTAATCTACCCCTGCAAAATCATGTGGGGGTTTTTCTCGTGCCAAGTTGTGTAGGGGATGAATTGCCGAACTACGCACCGATTTTGGCAGGAAAATACCTTTTACAGCAGTTGCGAGGCACATATTAGACGTGAATATGCAATATATTGGCGAAAATTTCCGAAATTTGTAATTATGTGCTGAAGTATTAATTATCTTCTAAATACTTACGTATATAACGCACATTATTCTCCAAATCAACTCGGTTAAACAAAACTAAATTCAGACTCAAAACTAATAAAAAATGAGGATTATATGAATTTAAAATTGCAAAAAATTCGACAATGGTTGTTGATAGTTCCATCTGCGATCGCAACATCAATTCTGGCAACTAGCATACCCAGCGATGCAGCGACATTAGCTTTTTCACAAGTCGATGTAGAATTTACAAATTTTAGCGAAAGTCTTGCCACAATCGATCTTGTTAACCAAGCGAGTATTTCAGGTGAGACTAACGGGGGTTTATTTGGTGGTCAAAATAATGCGACAAATCAATTTACTGATGCACCTCCAGAAGTTAATTCTTCAGCTTTTAGTCTAGCTTTTGGTGATAGCCGTAATTATACAGGAAGCGCACAAACTCAAGCTGGTATTTTGGGTAACTTTGATGTGGATGCGGGTGAATTATTTTCGTTTGATTTTAATACGATTGTGAGTTTAACGACGGAAATTGATAATCCAGTTGTAGAAGAAGCGAATGCAAATGGTAATATTTCTTTCTTTTTATTGGATACAACTAATATTCCTTTAACTGATATTCAAGATTTATTTTCTAATTTTATTTCTAATATCTCTAACAATAATATAAGTTTTAAATACAATGTTTTAGACGCATTTAAATTGGCTGGTAATTTAAATACTGGCGGTTTTGAAGATTTTATCGATTTTCAACATAGCCAAAATATAGTGTTCACAAGTGAAACCAAACAAGCTGATTTTGGAGGTAATCAAGAAAGTGCATCGGTATTGATTCAAGGTTCATTGCAACGGTCTTTTATCAACAAAAGTAATGTAACTTTACTCGCAATTCGACGCAGTAAAGCGCAAGTTAAAGTGCCAGAATCATCATTTATAGTTGCATTTATCTTCTTACTTTTAATAATTGCTGTTGGTGGTTTTCCTCGACGTAGGACAAGAGAATTTAATCAGTAGAGTTAGGTTAGCAATTGGCATGGACAATTATCTGATAAGCTGAAATTATTTGTTCCCCATAATAAAGTTGATTTTGAACCCAATGAATTGGAAAGAAGAATTAATAGAAAGTGTAAAGATTTCCCAACAAGCAGATAAGTTGTTACCTTTGTCTGCTGTTGAACGCGATACTCTTTTGGAGTCACTTCGTGAACGCATTTCCCAAGCAAAGCAACAGTTCCCGATGATGGTTCCTGTTGGTTATGCGGATTTGATTGATTGGGAAAACCCGGACGATCCTTTGCGTAAGCTATTACTACCTTCAGAATTTGAGATTGATGATGCTGGGAGTTTTGATACTAGTGGGGAAGAGTTTTCAACGGTAGTTCAAGGTTTACAACATAAATATGACCAGACGGCAGTCTTAATTGTGACTCAAGCTTGCGCTGGACATTGCCGTTATTGTTTTCGTCGTCGTTTGATGAGTCGTGATGTCTTGGTAAAGGAGACTATAGAAGATTTACAAGAAGCGATCGCTTATATTTCCAATCATCCAGAGATTGATAATGTGTTACTTTCAGGTGGAGATCCAATGATTTGTCACACCAATCGTCTGAAAAATATTTTTAAAGCTTTAGCAGCTATACCCCACATTTGGCAAGTTCGGATTAGTAGTAAATTACCAGCATTTTTACCAAGTCGATTTACTAGCGATCCGGAATTGATTAAGGTTTTACAGGAATATAAATCGCGATTTCAAATTGTGATTCAGTGTCATTATGACCATCCACGGGAACTAACAGCAGCATCTATTAGTGCTTTAGATGCTTTACAACAAGCTGGCTGTTTACTAACTTCCCAAATCGCTTTAATGAAGGGTGTGAATAATTCTATAGACACGTTAAGCGAGCTTTTTAAAAAGTTGCATCGTTATGGTGTAATTCCCCAATATTTATTTCATCCCCGTCCAGTTAAACACGCAACTCATTTTCAATTTCCCATAGTTGAAGGAATAGAGTTAGTAGAAGCTGTGAGACGACTTTGTAATGGGTCTGTAAAACGGTTTCGCTATATACTAACCCATGAGGATGGCAAATTAGAATTAGTGGGGGTTATTCCTGGGAACCCTATGCAGTTGGTGACGAAATGGCAGCAAGTTAGAAGAGGTGTTGATAAGCCTGAGTTAATGTTAGTTGATATTAGAAAAGATACTTGTTGGATTGATAGCTAAATTTATTTACATTCATTTTCAGGTAAATTAATCATGTTTTTTATCTGATGCAGAGACACAGAATTAAAGATACAGAAATAAGAGTATGGGAAAGTATATGAAAAGTACTGTAATTCAATTTAATTTGTAATTAATTGACAAAATTACTGTGAATATAAATCAAAAGCAAATAACCAGAATTGGATTATTATTTGAAAGCCAAGTTGATATTATGTCCTTGCCGACTGCGACTGAAGCAACACATTATCATTGGCGAGAATTGGCAGAAGTGGAAGCGGTGACAGCAAGTTTAATAGCTTTAGGGTATCAGGTAGATAAAATAGGTAATTTAGATGTTCTATTGCAACGATATCGCAATTTTCAACAATTACCTGATTTTGTCTGGAATCTTTCTGTAGGTGTGGTTTCTCGCAATCGAACTGCCCTCGCACCAGCAATTTTAGAACAATTAAATATTCCTTATACTGGTGGTGATACAACAATAAAAAGTTTAACTCTCAATAAAGATTTTCTCAAGCCATTATTACAGTGGTGTGGAATTTCTACACCTGATTGGTATCGCTATAACTCACCAGAAGATGTCAAATCTTTACCTCCTTGGTCATCTGCAATTTTAAAGCCTAGTTGCGAAGGCTATTCGTTAGGTTTACAACGCTTTGATATTCAGGAGGGATTAACTAAACTCCAACAAATTGTCAGTGAAATGAGAGAATTATTTGCAGCACCAATACTCTGTGAAGAATTTATTGTTGGTAGAGAAATTACTGTGGGGGTGATTGGTAATTCCTCACCTTTATTGTTAGGAGGAGTGGAAACGGTGAACTCGAAAGGTGAATTTTTGCAAGAAGAAATTTTAGATTTACAAGCCAAACGCCAGGGAAAATATCAAAAAATTGGTGTTGATTTATCTGCTCCCGATTTAGAAAAGCTTAAACAAATAGTTTGGCAATTAATGCAGCTTTTAAAACCATTAGATTATGCCACATTTGATTTTCGCATATCCACAGATGGACAGCCCTATCTATTAGATATAAATGCCGATGCCACATTACATCCCCAACGTTCATTAGCCCAAATAGCCTATGCAGCAGGATTATCCTACCAGCAATTAATTGAGATGATTTTAAATACCTCTAGGGAAAGGTGGCAAAAAAATGAAGCGATCGCTCTTTAGTATTGCGGGTATTGTCGCGATCGCAACTACAATTAGCAAAGTCTTCGGTTTGTTAAGAGCAACCATTATCGCTGCGGTATTTGGAGTGGGTGCTGTTGCCGATGCTTACAATTATGCTTATATTATTCCTGGATTTTTATTAGTAATTCTCGGTGGTATTAATGGTCCATTACATAGTGCTTTAGTGAGTGTTTTAGCCAAACGCGAACGCAATAATGCTGCTCCAGTAGTCGAAACAATTACTACTATTGTTGGTGCTGTATTACTAATAATTACAATTATCTTAATATTTGGTGCTGGATTCGCAATCGATTTAATTGCCCCCGGTTTACAACCCCAAGTCAAAGCAATTACCATCCTCCAATTACAAATCATGGCTCCCATTGCCCTACTTTCAGGGTTAATCGGGATTGGTTTTGGAACTCTCAACGCTGCCCAACATTATTGGTTGCCTTCCGTAAGTCCAATGTTTTCCAGTTTAGCTGTGATGTTGAGCTTGGGATGGTTTACGTGGCAATTGGGAGATAAAATCAACTCCCCAGAATATTGGCAATTGGGAGCTTGGATATTAGCGGGAGGAACCCTAGCTGGTGCTGTCTGGCAGTGGTTGGTACAATTAATTGTCCAGTGGCGCGAAGGTATGGGAGGATTACGTTTACGCTTGAACTGGAATCTTCCTGGTGTTAGAGATGCGATCGCGATCGTGCTTCCTGCCACTATCACCACTGGGATGACTCAAATTAATCTATATGTGGATTTATTTTTTGCTTCCTATATTCCCCATGCTGCTGCTGGTTTAAGCTATGCAGGATTACTCGCTCAAACTCCCAAAGGGATTATTACTAGCGCGATTTTAATTCCCTATATGAGCGTTTTTTCCCAATTAGCAATCCCAGAAAAATCATCAGAATTAAAACAAAAAATTCGCCAAAGCATAATTCTTACAGCTTTAACAATGCTACCATTTGGGGCATTACTCTTTGCTTTATCTCTACCAATTGTCAGGGTTGTTTACGAACGTCAGGCATTTGATGGAGAGGCATCTAAGCTAGTAGCATCGATATTAATGGCATACGGTTTAGGAGCTTTTACGAGTGTGGCAGTTGGGGTGTTGGTGCGGGTTTTCTATGCTTTAGAAGATGGAAAAACACCGTTAAAGATTTCAATATTTAATATCCTATTAAACATTATTTTAGATTACTTTCTTGTCAACAAATTCGGCGCACCAGGGTTAGTTTTAGCATCGATGGGAGTCAATTTGACTGCTATGTTGATGATGCTATGGTGTCTGCATCGTCGTCTACATGGGTTAGCTTTAGGGGAATGGGGTATATCGATTTTGGGATTAATCGTAGCTTCTGGAGTTGGGGGAATTGCCGCTTGGGGATTTGTTGGGGTTTGGGAAAGGTTTAGGAGTAATTTAGGTTGGGTATGGCAAGTTATAGAAATTGCGATCGCATCTGGTGTCGGGTTGGGAATTTTTGCAGTATTAGTTAGTTGGTTAGAATTACCTGAAGTCGATTTATTAGTTAAACGTTTGCAGAAGAAAAGTTAAAAACATGGTATTTTTAAAAACTATAATAATTCTGCGTTTAAATACTCAAATTCGTGAAAACAGATAGCATATTTTATCGCCTATTTCAAGAATTTCCCGATATATTCTTTGAATTAATTGGCAATTCTCCAGAAACTGCCGCAGGGTATGAATTCTCATCAGTTGAAATCAAGCAAACTGCTTTCCGAATCGATGGTGTATTTCTTCCGGAAACCGAAGAAAGTCCAATTTACTTCGCAGAAGTCCAGTTTCAACCAGACTCAGGAATTTACTCGCGGCTGTTTACAGAAGTTCATTTATACCTGCGACAAAACCAACCTGAAAATGATTGGTTTGCTGTGGTGATTTATCCATCTCGTAGCATCGATACGGCAAAAACTACCCATTACCGCGAGTCTTTCGCAAACGGGAGAGTTACACGCATTTACTTAGATGAGTTAGGGGAAACCGCATCTCTACCCATTGGCATTGCTACGATTAAATTAGTAATAGACAATGAAGATAGGGCAATACAATCAGCCAGGGAGTTAATTAATAGAACCAGCCAGGAAGTCGATTCAGGACAACAGCAAAAATTATTGCAAATAATAGAGACGATATTGGTTTATAAATTTCCCAGTATGGAGATTCAGGAGATACAACAAATGTTTGGATTAAGCGAATTGAAGCAAACACGAGTATATCAGCAAGCTTTTGCAGAAGGTGAACAGAAAGGAAAACAGGAAGGAAGACAAGAAGGAAAGTTACTTGCTATACCACCAATGTTAGCTGCTGGGTTGACTGTGGAGCAGGTAGCACAAGCTTTAGGTTTAACTGTAGATGATGTTAGACAAGCAGCACAACAACCTCAATAAGCAAGGGAATATGCGCGAAGCATTCCTAATTGAGTGATGATTATTAGGCGATCGCACTCTTTAATCCCAATCAAGTAAACGCGATCGCTTCTTCTAAAATTAACTTCAGAGCGACAATTTTCCGTAAACTTATTTAACTTTCCTCTCTACCGAAATTAGCTACAATATCCCGAATTTCATACACATTCTTCAACTCATCAACTAAGCTTCTAGGAATAGGAATCCCCTCTAGCAAACGACGATCGCGGGTAATTGCTTCCAATTCTCCCGGATAATAAATAGGTTGCTTGTCGTCCAAACGGGGAGTTTCCTTCAAAGATGCGATCGCTCTTTGTACTTGTTGGGTAAATTCTTCTTTATCTGTCCAAGCTGCGATATCCAATACCCAGAAAAAATGCCCCGTTCCATTAGCGCGATCGTGGATTGCCTTTTGTTTAAACATCGCAGCAGCAGTACCAAGCATTGGACCACATAATAAATCAGCAATCAATGCTAAACCTGCTCCTTTGTACGATGCAGGCAAATTTACCGCGACTTCTTGGGGGTTTTGAGTGGGTTGTCCTGCTGCTGTAATTCCCCAACCTGCTGGTATCGCTAATCCTTGATATTTAAAGTGTTTTATTTTACCACCGCTTACCGCTCCTGCTGCCATATCTAACACCACAGGATGAGACGTACCCGTGGGAATTCCCACAGAAATGGGATTATTCCCGATTTTAGCGATTCGTCCCCCGTAAGGAGCCAAATCAACCACATTGGTATCACTTGTGGCAAAACCCACCATTCCCGCTTCTGCTGCCATTTTGGTATAGTAACCAGCCATACCAAAATGATTGCTGTTATTCACTCCCACCACTGCCATGCCTAACTTCCGAGCTTGGGTAATCGCAGTTTCCATTGCCAGTTTACCTGTATACTGACCGGGAGCAGCACCACCATCAATCCGAATCATTGCTGGACGATCGCAATTTATTTTTATTTGCGGTTGGGGATGAATACGTCCGCTTTCTAGACTTTTAACGTAACCAAAAATCTGCTGCAAACCGTGGGAATCCATACCCCAGAGATTTGCCTCTACTAAATGGGTTGTGAGTGCGATCGCAACTTCGGGTAATAGCTGGTAGGGTGATAATACCCGTTCGAGAAAATCATGCAGGGATGAAGCTGGAACTTTGATGTACTCAGACATGGGGATGGTAGATATCGAGCGCACGGTAATTAATTTGCCAGTCGCTAGTGGGGTTAGTTTCTGTACCGACGGAGCGGACAGTTTCTACTCGCCAACCAGGTTTTCTATTATTGCCCAATGGTGGCAGCTTTTCTAAAATAGTGGAAGAAATATTTACACTCAAAGTATTTGGTGCGGTTCCCCAAACGCTGGCAATAACGCTCGATTTTTCTGCAAGTATCTCTAAACGTAGCTGTAAAGCAGTTTGACTTTGATTGCGGGCAATTAAGTTTTTATATCCATAAGCTACGGTCGCATCTTGTCCTAAAGTAAAAAAACGTCCTTCTCCATGAGCGTCGATTGAATGGTTGGAACGTTCTAAAATTTCTAAGTTAGCCCATAGTGATGCTTGGAAAACGTTAGTAGAAATTTGACATAATCCACCACCTACGTCATTAATTAATTTATTCCCAACTAAAGTTGGACCTTCTTTATAACCATTGGCAAGAGTTGGACGGGGAATCCGATTCCAAAAGTCAAAAATTTGTCCCGGTAATAAAATTAAACCATGAATATTTTTTGCTGCTAGTTGCATGTTCCATAGGCGATTTTCGTTAATTTGTGGGAATCCAGAGCGTTTTTTAATTTCAGTGCTAATTTCGCTCCATTTATATAAATAATCTGAAAAGTTATGCAAATTTTGAATTTTGGCATAATTGGCAGTGTAGCCAGACAAAATCGAATTCCCGTCTTTAATTTTTTGCCTGATTAATGCCTTTAAATTTATACTGATTTGTGTCATACAATTAATTGTTAATTAGGTGAATAAATTTATTCTTTCCCTTAGTTTGATGCAAAATGAACTGCGCGGATGCGGAATGGTAATATTTTAATGTATCATTATTTTTTGCATTCATAAGCAAGTAATCATCTGGCTTTCAAAAGTTAGCTTGATTAAATTTTCAAAGGAGTAGTTACGAATCGCTCAAATTACAGCTATCTTCACATTTTACAAAAGTTTATTCTAGTTATAACAAGAAATTTTATCCATCTCATAGTGAGCATTAGAATGCAGAAAAATTACGACTGGATAGTAGTAGGTGCAGGATTTACAGGTGCAGCACTTGCCTATGAACTTACAAAAAAGGGCTTTGCAGTATTGTTATTGGAACAAAATTCGCAACCTGACAATGCAACTTGTTACAGTTACGGTGGTTTGGCTTTTTGGTCGGGAAGTACAACCCTAACTCGTCAACTTTGCGATGAGGGTAAAACACGCTATCAAATATTAGCATCAGAATTAGATGCTAATATTGAGTTTCGAGAATTGGATTTATTATTAACTATAGATAAAGAAAATAATCCGCAAACTGTTCTTCAATCTTACAACCATGTTACCCAACCCCCAAAACTACTTTCAATCAAAGAGGCATGTAAATTAGAACCTTTATTAAATCCAGATGCAATCTCAGGTGCTTTAACAATTAAACACGGACATATTCAACCTGAAAAAACAGCACAAGCTTACATTCAAGCCTTTTTACGGTTAGGTGGAAAACTGAAAATTTCCCAAGTTTTGCAATTCCATACTCTCCATAAATCCACAACAGTCACAACAACAACAGGCAAATATGAATCGGCAAAAATTGCCATTTGTGCAGGTGGAATTAGCCGGAAGCTATTAAAAGAATCGGGTATTTCCACACAAACATATTTTACCCATGCAGAAATTTTGGAAACTGCACCAACTGAAATTAAACTGAGTACATTAGTAATGCCTGCAAAATTACAACGCTTTCAATTAGAAGCTAACTCTACTCAAAATGACGAACTATGGTGCAACGACGGAAATCAAATAGAAACTGCCATATTAGATACTGGTGCAGTACAATTTCTAGATGGTAGATTTCGATTGGGACAAATTAGCCGAATTTTAGTTAATCCTAACACCAGAATTGATGCAAAAATAAGCGAAGATTGGTTGCGATCGCAACTTTCCCAAATTTTACCTGCGTTAGCCAATTTACCCGCTACATGGCATCATTGTTTAGTTGCCTTCAGTAAAGATAATCTTCCCATCATTGGCACAGTTCCCCAACATGAAAATATCTATCTATTCTCCGGTTTTAGTAATCCCTTAGTATTTGTACCTCCCTCCGCACAGCGTTTTGCTAATTGGATATCGGGAGATAAAGACGAAATTATGAATCAATTATCTCCAAATCGTTTGGAAAAAAGGGATACAATAAAAGTCGCGATCGCATCTTTATTTAGCACTGTTAGAAACCATTTACAAAGAAAAAATTAGGTGTTGCTGATTTGAAGTATGAAATCCAAAAATTTAGATTTATAAAACTCTTTTCTTCTTCTCTGCGACTATGCATAAGATAAATTCATACCCAGATTAATTAAATTTATTGCATGGTATGTTAGCGTAACGTAACGCACCATTATCATCAGTGAATTACAACACTTTCATTTAAACTGTCGGCAAAAATGGAGTTTTTACACAGCTTCAACCCACTCTACCAATCTAGAAACTCTATGTATAAAAATGTCGTCTCAGATATAGTTGTAATTTGGCTCTAAATTATGAAAAAAGCTGTTGTTCCCAGCCTTTATACTTATAGCTTACTTGGATTAATATTGACAGTAGGAATAAGTACAAATACTCTTGCCAGAACACAAAACATTGATAGTTCCCAAAAACAATCAGCCACTAAAACGATAAATTCCAATTCAAACTTGATTTATCCCGCACAAGGAATATTATCCCAAGGTTTCCGCAAATACCAACACGAAGGGATTGATATTGCCAATGCATCAGGAACACCGATTTTAGCTGCAGCTAAGGGTAAAGTGATTCAAGTTGGATGGGATGACTGGGGATTAGGTAATGTTATCAAAATTCAACACCCCGACGGTAGAAAAACAGTGTATGGTCACAACCGTCGTATTTTAGTTAGCCAAGGACAACAAGTTAATCAAGGTCAGATAATTGCAGAGATGGGTTCCACAGGCAATAGTTCCGCTCCCCATCTTCACTTTGAAATTCACACAAACGAAATCAAAACAAATCGACGAGTTGCTCTCGATCCAATACCATTTTTACGACAAGGCAATCAGACAACTTCTATTATTAGCTCGACTAACACACAACCAAATATTCAAATTAAACCCACTCCTACAACTAATAATCTAATTCAAAATTCCCATAACCCGAATGCGAATAATCGCTGCAACGGGAAAACTTTAATAGCTGGTGAAACTACTAATGCAAGGGTTCAAGTATGTCAAGAAAACGGACAATTATTTTATATTGGCGAGTTAAAACAAAATCCCAATCAACCTGTTAAACTACCAGCCTGGAGTATTAATAGTGCCCAATATCGTGCTGACAATGGTAGTTTTTCTTACCTAGTTTCCCCCGCAGGAATTGAGATTTGGCGAAATGGTTCTCGCTTCCGTCGCGATATTTTTTACACGAACAAAAGTTAATGACTAAGTAGCTATATATCGCTAAATAAATTATTTGCATTGAAGATGGAAAAGCTGTATTGCTTAATTCACATGCCTTTCAAACAATTTTGCCCCAGAGTCAATATTTTTTTAACCAATTCTACTCATTTAGATAGATGTAAATTTAAAGACAAGCATTATGGTTACAATCTTAATTTATGACTATCCGGAAAAATATTGATTTTTTATATTTTCTTAATTAAGTTCTCAGTAATAATCCTCTAAGATAATATGTAATCTAAAATACAGCTTAGATTAATCAATAAAGAAGCAGAGAAATAAAACGGCGTTGCTGAGTTCTGTGTCTGAAAATTGTTCTGTGTAATAGCCAAAATGCTTGTAGAAATTTTGCATTGTGAAATATCTACACAGATTTTTATGGCTAAATTGAGTATCCCAAAAACTGAAATTCTCTCTGCAATCATTGAACCTTTTTAAAAATTAAAAACACACAAAACCCCAAGGAGAATCTCAATATGGAATATCTTGCTCACTCTGTCATGACTGATGCAAATCAAAACGCGACAACAGAACCACAATTAAAACTCCGCAAAATTAACTTTAACTTCAAAACAGCTTTTAAATCTGCTTGTTTAGCATTCGCAAGTGTGGGTATGTTACTTGCTAGTCTTCCCCAAGCACAAGCAGCAGTGAGTGCGATCGGTTATGTGCGTACAAATGGTAACTGTTTGCGAGTTCGTTCTGCACCAAGTCTGAATTCACCAGTCGTTGGATGTTTGCGAAATGGTTCCAAATTGGCTATTGTAGTAGACACGCAAAATGGCTTTAGTCGTTTATCTTCGGGTAATTATGTAGCTACCAGATTCGTTGGTGTAAATCCTGGTAGAAGAAACACACCTGGACTTGGTGTTGGTGGTCCTGTTATTCTTGGTGCTGGTTCTCAAGGTAGATCGGTTGTACAAGTTCAACAGGTATTAGGTGTACCGACAACTGGTTTTTATGGTTCCATAACTTCACGTGCTGTTCGTAATTTCCAACTTAATAATGGGTTGCTAGCTGATGGTAAAGTAGGACCACAAACTAGAGTTGCACTAGGATTGTAGAAAGAATTTGTCAATTTGATTTAATATGTTGGGGTGAACAGACGTTCACCCCTACTTTAATTTTGATTTTGTTGTTTTTTGCGTTCGGGAAGTGATTCCTTTGAAGTATCGCAACAATTAGTAACGGGAAGTGGGGTTATTTTTTGTAAATTAATTTGTCGTAGTAATTCAGTCCAAGCAAAGGAGATATCTTTAGTTTTTTCTCCACGAATGTTAACTCCTAAAGTTGTTAGAGCATCAAACCAAATACCATTTTTAGCGTATGTTGCTGCTTGTTGAACGGGAGTTTTGGAATTTGCTAATTGATTTTTTAATTGAGGATTTACAGCAACTCTTTGGATACTTCCTCTGACATTTCCTGGTTTATCTTCTACAGTTTTAAAATCGCAGTAAAGAGAAAAAGACCAATTGTACGGTTTTCCTATCTCTAAAGCTGGTGCATTTTGAGGAATAGCGAAACTAACTATTCCTTGTGGAGTTGTAGAACTATTTAATTTAGTTTGATAAACTGCTTTACCTGAGTTATCTGTTAATACAAACTCAATCGCATCTTTTGATGTCAAACTTCTGGGTAAACTAAACCAAAATTTTGGTCTTTCGGCGATAGTTAAACCCCACAAAAAACTATCATTATTTGATTTATTCGATTTAGTTAAAGGTACAAGGGCTGTGGGTTCGCAACCTCTTCCAGCACCTCCTTGTGCCCTACCTGTAGGTTCTCCGCGTCTTGTGGGTGGTGGTGGTGGTGGTGGCTCAAATTTGATTGATGTTGAATTTAGATTTTGAGCTATTATTTGTTCTCCAGAACCTATTCCACAACTCGTACAAAGTGCGAAGATTGTGAGTAGTTTAAATATTCTATAATTAGCTATTTTGGTGTAACTTTCTGTAGGTTTCATAATTTAAATAAAGTCATCTGATTTTGGATTTTGGATACATTCGCTGTCGCTCAGTACAAGCTTTGGATTTTGGATTGACTCCACAGATCGAACCGCTTGCTTTGTACCATCAAGGGATGGTTGGTCAATTAATCAGTTTACAAATGAAGTAGGGAATAAATTTCTTTAGATATTTAATTTATTTACACGTATGAGTATTTTAGTTTATGCAAGTGATTGTCTCACCCAAAAGCGCTAATAATTATTTTTTATTATGCCTAAAATGTCAATGCATATTCTAATTCAACAATATCAAAAATTAAGTATTTATTCGGCTTGATTGATTGTAGAACTAGCGGTGACACAAATACCTGTGATGCTAAATGCTAAAGCACTAATGAATGTTTCCGGTAGAGGTGAAAGAGTTGCTAGTTGGGGAAAAAAAACTGGGAATAAAGCCCCAGCTAAGGCACTACCAGCAAAATACATTCCGATTGCTAAACCTGCACGCTGGTTTGATACTAACGATAGCGCAAACGGAATTGCACCGTTGAGAATAAAACTAAATGTACAAATACTTAATATAATCAAAATTAGCTTTGCGCCAAAGAATAGCATCAACAACATCCAGATTGCGATCGCGCAACTACCCCAAACCATTGCTTGACGATTGCCGATTTTGGTTGCTAATGCTCCTGCTGGTAATGCAGCAAAAGCCACTGCTAAACTCAAAATAAACATCATTCCCCCCATTTCCCCAATATCGGCATTTAGCTCGATTTTGAGCAATTTACTGAGGATATCCATAAATAATCGAGAACCCCAAGCAACACTGAAACCAGTTCCTAATAGTAAAAATAATTTTTTTGGTAAGTGTTCTGGTGTAGTTGGTATTTTCGGAATTTCAATAATCGGTTTCTCTGGTGGATCGAGAAACCGCAACACAAAAGCAGCTCCTAGCATCACAAACGAACCAAACGCAAAGGTAAAAACAGCCCCCAAGCTGAGGATAAAATTATTACTAACAGGTCGAAAAGCATTAATTATCCCACCTGTTAAAGTTAATAAGCTTGCTGCTAGTGGTAGATCTGCGCTCCCTGCATATTTCCCCAATAATGCGATCGCTGGACTACGAAAAATTCCCATTGCCAATGACCAAGTGACCACAACAAACAAAAAAATCCAGCGTATAACTTCCGAAGGTTGGGAAAATGTGACTATTGCAGGTATCAAAATAAACAAAGCTGAGGATGCGATCGCACCCAGGGAAATAAACGGAAAACGACCAGTAATCCAACGTTTTCTATCATCAGAAAGTCCACCCACCAAGGGTTCTATAATGATAGCTAAGACATTTTCTACTATGAGTAACCCAATTGCTAAATCTCGTGAAAAGCCAATTTGTACGAGAAGTTGCGGAATATATAAGTTATAAATTAGCCAAAATAGCGTAATGGCTGCCTGCATTCCAGCTAAACCACACACTTGCAACCACATAACCCCTTTAGGATTAGTTTTTGTAATGTTAACCATTCGTTGCACCTGAAATTCCCACCTTGCTCATTTAATTAACATGGATAAAGGGGAAAATATGCAAGTTGTAAAAAATGTATAAGTTCTGTCAGACTTGACACAAGCGAACTATTTACTGATTTTTAATGTCACAATTTAGATATAGTGAAATGGTAATAGTTATGCAACAAATTACTCTCGCAGTAGCATCACAGAAGCTCGCCGAATTAATCGAAGCAGCAATTAATGGTGAAGAAATCATTATTACTAAAGATGAACTGCCCGCAGTTAAGCTGACTCCGGTGATTTCCAAGAAAAAACGTCCTCCTTTATTTGGTAGTGCCAAAGATTTAATTACAATATCAGATGATTTTGATGCACCGTTAGAAGATTTCAAGGATTATATGTAATGCGAGTGCTATTAGATACTCACACTTTAATTTGGTTTTTCAGGGATCTGCACGTTTTAATGAGGCAATGAAAATATTAATTGAAGACCAGGATAATGAAAAGTTCATCAGCATTGTTACTGTGTGGGAAATGTCTATAAAGCAGAGTATTGGTAAACTAAATTTTAGCTCACCGATCAAAACTTTTATTGAACAACAGTTGGTATTAAATGACTTTAATTTGCTCGATATTAGACTTGACCACATCGATGTAATTACCACCCTACCATTGCATCATCGTGACCCATTTGATCGACTGTTAATAGCTCAAGCGACGGTTGAAAAAATACCTATTATTAGTGTGGATACTGCTTTTGATGCTTATTCGATTATGTGACTTTGGTGATAGAAGCGTGGATTTAAAGTTAATTTTTATTACTCAATAGCAAAACAACAACCGCACCGTTAGTCAACAACAAAGCGATCGCAGGTGCAACTAAAGGTATCCAACCACCCGAATTAAGCAATATCCAACATATTCCACTAAGTATTATTACTGAACCAAGTACAGTCACACCCATAATTACTAACCTGCGATCGCGCCAAGCAAGAAACCCGCCAAGTAACGACCAGCAAGCAATCCAGCCAAGTTCTACCCAACCAGACCAAACCCATAGTAACGGTCTTCCATCTAAAACATGGCTCAGAATTTGACTAACCATATGTGCGTGAATCAACACACCAGGAATTTTGTTCGCGGAACCCCCACCATAAGGAGTTGACCAATAATCACCAGCGCTCAAATCTGCAATTCCAATCAAGACAATCCGATTTTGGATGGCTTTGGGATTGACTTTATCGCTAAAAATGTCGTTGAGTGTGACTCTTTGGGCTATATTTTGTGGATCGCTCATTGCTCGATAGTTTAATAATACTTGACTTCCAGACGCATCAATGCTTTGGTATCCACCCGTGCGATCGCTTATCGATGGAAATACTTTTTTACCTATTTTGAGATTATCATCTGGTGTAAATTCTCGCTGAATTCCCTTTGCGTATAAATATTTAAGTGCCAGACGACTGCTGAATGAGTAAGCAGCAGTACAACGAGAACTAGTACTAGGTGTTAAAAATAACAAATGTCGGCGAACCGCTCCATCGAAATCCTGGACAAAATCGCTAAATCCTAACTGCGATTGGGGGATTTCTGGTGGTGGTAAAGTACCTGTTGGATCGTCGTTTGTATCTGGACGTTTGCAAATACCAATCAAACGTTGACTTTGCTGCAATTGCTGGGCTAATTCGGGTTTGCGACTGGGATAATCGCGATAAATATCCAAACCAATCGCGACAGGTTGATGTTTTTCTAATTTTTGTAGTAATTTGCTCAGGGTAGTATCAGATAAGGAGCCAAAACGCGGTTCTAAATCCTGCGCTTGAATATCTTCGGGAGTTACAGTTACTACCAAAAGTCGATCGTCAGGTTTTTCGGAAATACGCGATCGCACTAACATGTCAAACGCAAATAATTCTACGGGAGAAAGTAATCCTAAAAATCTAACTCCTGCAATTAACAGGGTATTTACCAAGCTACATAATAGAATTAAGCGTAATTCCCGACGATTTGGTAATAATTTAATTTTATTTTTTTTGCCACACCATTCCCACCAATTAGATGGTGTTTCCGCAGGGTTTTGGCAAATAACAGGTAGCCAAGTTGCACAGGGAAATTCTGTTTCCAATCCTTGTAATTTTTCCCGTGCTTCCCGTACCGAAAGATAAAGGGATTTTCCCCCAGCAAAAGCAGCAAGAAAGTGTTTTAGAAATTCTTGAGCAACTTTATCGGGGACAGGTTCCCGCATCACAATTACTTGAGGTAAATGTAAATCGGCTAAATCCTGCGCTAAACCTAAACCATCACAGGAGTTAAAAATTGCTAATTTTAAACCGTTAGATATAGCTGTTCTTAAACCGTATTTTAATTGGTCAATTGTTAAAGTTTCTGTGGAATTTATTTGAATACAACCCTTTCCTTGACTCGAACTATGTCCCGCAAAAAACAAAATATCCCATTCTGCTTGCCAAAGTTTTTCATTTAGCTGCTGTGAAGTTGGTTCAATTAAAAAAGTTATATCTGAATCTGGAAGTTGTTTTAATATTTGTTGGTCTTGAGCAGTATCAATTCCACTACTATTACCTAAAATACTTAATATTTTGACCTTTTTTTTGGCTTTATTTAAAGTTTTTAAAGAACGCGCATATTCAGGAGGACTAAGAGCAATTTCAGCTTGGGAATAATCAGATAAAAAATCCCACAAACACCAAGGTAACTTTAAAATATTTCCATCTTGTGCTGCAATTACCAAACGAATTTCATCTTTTGGTGTTAGATTAGTTCGTAATTTGCGGTCAATAGTTAAAAAAGAATCTGTACTTAGCCAGCGATTTAATTGAATTTGTAAATTTTGAGAAACTTCTGCAAATTCGGTATGGGAAATATTAGTAACTTCACTATCATCCTCATCAATCTCAAATTCTGGATGTATATTTCTCGTTCTTCGCCAAGCTAAATTAGCATACAAAGACTCATATAATAGCAACCAACGTCGATAAAGAGCCTCAAGACTGGGATTAGCAGGTAAACTACCAATAAATTGCATCGGAGCTAATTCTTCAGATTCCCAAAACTGTGCGATCGCAGTTGGGAAACCATGCTGCAAATCTCCTTTTCCTAAATTTAAAACAATTAGGCGATGCATATTATTTCAAGTTAAATAAATTTAGTTTGGTAAAATTATCAAACAATACATCAAAATTTACCGTAGGGGAAACCAAAGTTGGTTGTTTACCCTTACGACAATATCATTTTTAAGGGCAAGATTACTACACTCCTACGATTTTGGAGCATTTCTTTTTTGGTGTTACCTTAATATTAATCCTCTAAAAATTTACACATTTAACTTGTAAATTTTATGCAGAGTTTTCTTTTTATCCTACCTGATTGGGACTTTTAGGTTTCTTCAGCACATCAAAATAAAAAAATACCTGGATGATTGACAGCATCAAATGATTGGGTTTTAGAAAATGCGATCGCTTATGATAAAACCAGAATGAACAAGTCAAATCAAAGTATAATCTCAAAGTTCAAAATTCTCAGTTAAGACAAAATCATCAAGTTCAACCTGAATACTAAATTGAGTACCAGTAGAGATTTTAAACCGTTTTAATTGAATGATATTATCTTGAGAACGGGCTTGAATTGATTGAATAACTTGTCCGGATGATGACAGTAATTTGAGATTAATTCCTGATGGTAAATATTCTTCTTGGCTTGGGCTACGTAATTGAATTCTAATACCAACTCTACCATCTGTTTCTATGTCTAATCCTGCTATTAAGGATACTTCACTATTGGGTAAATCTAGAGATTTTGCCCTTTTAATAATTGCATCGTTTTCTTCTGGTGTTTTCCTAAAACTAAAACCTAAACTAGCACTTGTTCCAAATAAACTATCTAAAGATTGCCAGCTTTCTTCAAAAGCATTTTGCAACCACTGACTCATATTTACAACAACTTTGCGAGGAGTTAAACTACTTTCTAATTGTCCTTGACGTTGTTGATAAAGTTTTTGCCTCCAATTATCATTACTGACTAATTCTCCCCACAATACAAATGGTAATTCTAATCTGGGTTGAATAATCTCTGGATTCGCTAATCTGGATAATAAATTTTCGGCTTGGGTTACGGGTACAGGTGATAAACTAGCTACAGCAACGCGGGTTTGTTCATTAGGATTAAGTTGAGCTACTACCCATAACACATTTAAATCTTGAATAATTTCTTGAGCATCAAGGCTATATGTTCGATCAATAGCGTTATAAATACCCGATGTTTTGATTTTTTCGTGGGTAGTATATCCCCAGACTCGCATTGATAGGTCATCTGGATTTATTTGAACTGCTAAATAATAATCTCCCACTAATTTAGGAACATCTACCCATTCTTGAGGGATACGATATTCACTATTATCTAAAGTTTTTTCGGGGATAATAATTAAACGTTTATTTCCCCAGTTTAAAGCAGTACCATTAACCACAGACCAAAAGCTAGGGAGTAATCTTTCATTTAATAAAACGCTCGTTTGTAGTTCGTATTCTGCTTGTAACCAAGGGAGAAGAGTTTGCAAACAAATTTGATTTAAATATGCATTCCACTGTCCTTTTGCGGTGGGTTGTGATTGGCTATGTAACCAAGATTGTTGTGCTAAATCTGAAGATATTTCCAATTCTAATTGGGTAGGATTTTCGGATAGGAAAGCCATAAGATTTTGGATTTTAGATTTTGGGTTTTGGATTGGGAATTGTTGGTAGAGACGTTCCGGTGGAACGTCTTTTTTCAATATTTTAAATTGGAAATTTTGGTTTAGAAATTTTGTTTGGAAATTTTGGATTTTGGATTTTGAATTGGAGAATTAAGAGTCAATATTTTGATAATGTGCTTGCAACCATTCCTCCAATACTGTGCTTATATACTTAACCACGTCAGAAGTTACAGAAATATGCAGCGTTTCCTGACACCAACGAGTTAGAGCCAGTAATAATGATTCCCGCGTTTTCGATAACTTACGAGACACAGTGTATTGTTGAATTGCTAACTCCTTAGCAATTTCCTGCTGCGTAAAAGCTTTTTGATAATAGAGTTCTAGCAATCGTTGGGCAGTTGTATCGAGTTTTGCGATCGCATCTTCTAAAAAAGCATTAATTTGTTGTTTTTGTTCGGTACGTGCAGCTTGTTCTTCCTGTTGAATCAATTCCGTTAATAAGGTTTCCCGAAATCCATCTACTAATTCATCCTGCAATTCCCCCTCCTCATATCCCGGTTTCGGAGAATTCAGCGATTTCACCGCAGGATACAAATATTTACGAATCTGATTCCCAGCTTCCGTTAACCAACGTTCGATAGTTTCCTTAGTACACTCCCCACCTGGAGAAGAAAGCTGGTGACGCATTTGATTGTATGCTGATGCTACAGCTTGCCAAGTTTCCGGTTCTGGTGCTGATATTTGCCTTAACTGGGGATTTTTTCGAGGTACATAGATAGTTTCAAAACAAGTCCAAGCTAGTAAATAACGCTCGATAGTTGCGGGTTCGAGTCCAGCATTTTGTAGCGATTCTGTCAAGAGTTTGCGACTAGTTTTGAGTAACAAAGCCCAATTATTACAAAAATCAGCTTCCTTATTTTGCCGTAGATAATCGCGAATGATATTACCAAAAGCGATACTAGCATAAGCTTTGACGCTGCCACTGACATCAGGATTGCAAGATTTGAGGATTTTCGGAACAGACGCGATCGCAACTTGAAAAAAGTCTGGCATTTTATCGTTGGACTGTTGCGATCGGGGCATCATTTTGTTTACAGTCCAGTAGCAAGGTTCTTGCAAATAAGCTGACATATGTCCTAAAGCAAGTTCTGGCTTTTCGGACTTTTGCCAAGATTTATGCCAATAAACAGCCCAGAAATCTTCGTTAGCTTGAGTTTCGTTTAATTGATTTAAACAAATTCTCATACTGCGGTTTAATTTACCATCAGTTATCCAACCACTAAAGCGATCGGATTCAAATTGTAAAAAAGTAGAAAAAAGTTCGGTGATATTTTTACGTGGACGCATAATTAATTCAACATTTAAAAATTCAAGATTTAATATCCAAAATCCAAAATCCGTCTTGAAAAGTTTGACGTTAACGTCACTTCTCTCAACGGGGGAACCCTCCGAAGTTTGCTGGAAGAATAAATCTCCCAGCAACTTCTCTTTGCACGTAACTTTTGTCTTCGACACGCTACGCAAACACAAAATCTAAAATCCAAAATCTAAAATCCAAAATCTAAAATCCAAAATCCACATTACCAAGGATTTCCAATCAATGTAAATCCAGCCCAATAATAAGGATGGGACAACTCACGATTATCAAGATTAGCAACAATATTTGCGGGTAAAGAACCACTTCCACGAATTGCCGGATTATTTTTTAAAGTTACCTGCTGTTTGAGCATCGCAATTTGAGTTTGTCGCAATGCTTCTGATTTAATTGGATTAGCTTTAAGTTGTTGGTAAAATTGAGTCATCAAAGCTAGTGTACCTCCATCATCAACCGTCCAAAGACTAGCTATAGCAGCTTTTGCACCCGACTGTACAGCCAACCCAGCAAAACCCAACTCAGCTTGGGGATTACCCAATGCAGTACGACAAGCACTTAATACTAATAACTGTACTGGAGGTTTATCCAAACCCAAATTTTTGATTTCATCCAAACGAACTTGTGTATCCCAAAACTGAATATATGATTCTTTCACAGAACCTGGGGAAAATTCAGCATGAGTCGCCAAATGTACAATTCCAAACGGGAAAGTAGCACGTTGTTTCTTGAGATTTGCCAGGGTAAAATCTTGGTTTAACAAAGATTTTCCTTGCCATTGATTACTGGTAATACTAGATAACTCTAAAGGAACGGCAGGTAAAGGTTCCTGATTTTTAAATTGCGATGCTCCCATTGCTAAAACTTGAGTTTGCCTAATATTTACAGGTTTAAAATCTAGTAAATTAAAAGCTGGAATAATTCCCAAACTATATTTCTCAACTAAAAATTGTTTCCCATCAGAAATTGCCGCTAAAGGAACAGTTCGCAATCCACCACCCAAACAAAATATCAGATTATTAATACCTTGTGCTTGTAATTCAGTTTCTAAAGGGGCAATCAGCAAATCATGTACTTGTTTACCCAAATTTAAATACTCGCTACGCGGAGAATTAGGGTTAACAATAGCAGTACGGAATTTACTGACAATATTTACTAAAATGTCTTTCTTACCCTTGGGAATTCGCTTGTGAATTGGAGATTTTCCAGGTGTTACCAATATTAATTCGAGATGATTAGGTGTTGGAATAGCGTATATTAAAGCACTTTTTTTCCCATTTTGTTGGGAGATATTATTCAGAGTCTGTCTAATTTCTTTAACTTCAATAACTCGATTAAAAGGTAGTTTCCCCTGCACATATTCCTCATACTGCTGCTTCCAACCCAGTTCCACATGCATAATTGCCGAGTTAATATCCTTGTTATCAAGGAATTTTTTGAGAACTTCAGGATTAAGACGGGATACAGGAAGCTTACTAGATTTTGCGAGTGGAGAAATAGCCTTGAGTGGTAGTGTTTGAATTTTTAGCCCATACAGCCCAATTATGGATAAACTGAGCGTCGAAAAAGCCAGTAGAGTTAGCTTAATTTTGTTCATACTCTTGATACACCAAGTTTGATAGTTATTTCAGCAAGCTCCACACCTAGTTTTTGTGATTCCACAAAAATTTTACAGTTTCTCGTCGGATTTTAAATTTTAGATTTTAAAGACAAGTTATAGTATGACTTTACAGGATTTTGGATTACCCTCTCTTCTAGGTATTCAGCATCTCCGTGATTAATTCTCTAAAAAAGTAGCAAAATGTAAGCGATCGCAACACAATTTAACAGATTTATTCTGAGTAAAGCTTCACCTCACAATTGAGTTCAAGTTAAGAAAATACCTACTTTAATGGTGTCTCGCTACAAATATTAAATTTATACTAAAGTTTGAGCCTACACAAAAATAATTCAGGTAGAGATGCGATTAATTACATCTCTACCTGAACAGTATTGAACTAAAAAAGGTAAATTCGTGCTAAATGATTACCTGCAAATTGCCAATTTTGATTTAGACTGCTCTAATTCGGATTGAGCAAGCTCTACAGGATGATTATGTGCATAAGTCAATAGCTCATAAGTCCATTGTGAGAAAATATTGAATATTTTTTCGACTGCATTTATCGCTTCTTGACGTTGCAATTCGGTTAATTCAATTTCTGCAAAGTATTTTTCGACTTCAGACGCACCCATAGTGTGTCCCGTCTCCACTTCTAAATGTGATTCTCCAAAGTAAACATATTCTTTCTGTGTGATTTGTTCTAATTCTGAGGTAACTTTTGAGGATACAGAAAAAAATACATTTCCCATAGCTTCAAGCGCTTCAATTGCCACAAGTTTTATAACTGGCTCTGCTTGCAAAGTTAATCCAGCAACTTGATATGATATTTGACGGGTAATTTTAGTTTCTTCACCCCAAATAAAGTCAATTGTTTTTGCAAAATTACATTGAGGATTTAATCCTAATACTTCTAAATCAACAAGAAACCAAGGTGAATGAGCTTCATCTTCGTTAGTATGTTCATTTATCGCTTCTTGGATTTTACTATCTGAGTAATAGTTTCTTACCCTGAAAATATACTTATTGAAGTCGCTAAAACTCATGATAAAGTGAGCCATACATGGAGCAAAACTTAACCTTTGCCTTGGAGCTATACTTTTATCCTGCATAAATTTAAACAAAGGTAAATGAGCAAATTCTTGCTTTTTAAATTCAATAATATCTAATATTTCTTGCATGATAAATTTACCTTTCATACTAATAATTATCAAGTAAAAGAACAGTAGTTAAGCTGAGGTAGAAATTTTATCTGTGCTTAAATTTTCTGTACTCAATTTGGTAGTGCAACCTGATAATTCAATAGCATCAAGGCTAAGAGAGTATAAATCTCCAAAAGCGCTTACATCAATCCATTTTTACGAAAACTAGAAAATTCTTACTTACTACTTTTAAAGCATGTGAATTTAACTAGTTATAGGTAATGGAATGTAACGTGACAATAAATCTAATTTAGAGCTTGCGCTCGACTTTGACAGCAGTAAAAACTCAGAATATTTTTTTATCTCTATTAGTTATTTATTAGTTATTTTTAATTGTTTCCGTTTACGTAAGACTACGGAGTTTTAAGCTATGAGAGTACGGCTAATTTATTGATTTCATAAAATAATATAAAATTTTATCTGCATTAATTCCCAACTTTTCAGGTTCCCGAATAATATGAGTAAATGCTAAAGAAAGTGTATTAATCATCAAGATACTATCATTAGTCTCTTAATATTTTTAAATATCTCATTTATCAAAACGCCAAGTTTCTCTCAAAATCAACACGAATATTGATTACTATTCCTAAAATATAAGGGTATATTAGCGAAAGCTCAACACATCAAATCCTTAACAGATAGAAGCTTATAGCTTATTTTTGAGAAAAACTAGTATTCTTAATTACTTTCGTTGTGCGATCGCACATAACATCTCAAATTAGGGAACACCAAGAAATAGACTGTCCCAATATACAAGGGGGTTTATTTAATCTTAATTTCTTATTCTATATCGGCAATCTGAGACATGGGAATTTCGATCGCAAACTCAGTTCCTTTACCTAATTCGCTATTACAGTGCAGTTCTCCACCATGTCTATCGACTACTATTTGATAACTAATGGAAAGTCCCAAACCCGTACCAACTCCAACGGGTTTTGTAGTGAAAAATGGGTCAAACAAGCGTTTTTTAATTTCTGGCTCTATACCAATACCATTATCAGCAATGCTTATAATAATGTGATTATTCTCCGAAATTTGGGTTGCAATATTAATAGTGGGATTTGAAACCTTACCTTTTTCAATTCCATCTTCCAAAGCATCAATAGCATTGGAAAGTAAATTCATAAATACTTGATTGAGTTGACCAGCGTAGCATATCACTTGAGGTAAGCTCCCATAGTTCCGGATAATTTCAATTGCTGGATATTCTGGTTTCGATTTAAGACGGTGCTGCAAAATCATCAAGGTGCTTTCAATCCCCTCATGAATATCAACTTTTTTCATTTCAGCTTCATCAAGTCGGGAAAAGGTTCGTAATGACTGAACTATTTCACGAATTCTCTCTGAACCGACTTTCATAGAACCCATTAT
The DNA here is from genome assembly GCA_012034595.1 of Calothrix sp. CSU_2_0. Classification (GTDB taxonomy): domain Bacteria; phylum Cyanobacteriota; class Cyanobacteriia; order Cyanobacteriales; family Nostocaceae; genus Brunnivagina. Next base: position 26,722 of record JAAUPE010000093.1, read on the forward strand.
TTTTGGTAAATCTGAAATCAGAAAATCCAAATCAATGGCATCAATTTTTTCTCTAATTTCGTTTGTTGGCTGCGGATATTCTTGCTGATAGAGTTTAAGTAGCTTTAGTAAATCTTCACTATATTGATTTGCGTGGGTTAAGTTACCGTAGATAAAATTAACGGGATTATTTATTTCGTGAGCAACACCAGCTACAAGCTGCCCTAAGCTGGACATTTTTTCACTTTGTACAAGTTGAGTTTGAGTACGTTTAAGTTCTGTTAACGTCAGTTCGATTTGTTGAGTTTGTTGTGTAGCTGTGAGTGTAGCTTGTTGACTATGAGCATAAAGTTCTGCTTGATTAATCGCGATCGCAAGTTGATCTACAACTGCTTCTAATAATTCCACTTCATCTTGAGTCCAAGGACGAATTTTTTGCCAATGACCACAAACGATAACACCAATTTGACCCGAACGAGTTTTGATTGGTAGAACTATTTCTGATTTAATACCTAAACGTTTCAAAAATTTTCTATGTATGGGTTCATCGAATTTTTCCACATCGTCAATTTTGAGAATTTCTTGATTTAAAAACATTTGGGTTACTGGTCCAATTTTATTGGCAGGATGACACCCTAATAAACTAGGAAGTTCTGAATGTTTTGATTCTTTAAGAGTTTCCCAAGCATATGGTTCGGTATCAGTTTTAAACCAAGAAAAGCTACAACGGTCTATTTGTAATAAATCTCGAATTTCCAGTATCGCTGTTTCTAATACTCGATCTAGGTCAAGTGATTCACGGATTTGGCTAGCTAAAATATTGATTAGTTGTTCACGACGTGCAAGTTCGCGAAATTTTGCTTCCGACTGACGTAAAGCTTCTTCTGCTTGCTTACGTGTTGATATATCACGTGTAACAGTAGCAAATGCTATGGGTTGTCCTGTTTTTTGATTTTTAAGAGTAAAAACGTTATATTCAATTGGTATTAGCGCACCTGTTTTAAAGTGTCTAAAACGAAATTCACCCTGCCATCTACCTTCTTGGGTAACTGCTGGAAAAATATTTTCTCCAACAAAAGGTAAATCTTCATCTGCATGATAATTTGCTATGGTCGTATTTAAATATTCCTCTTGAGTTTCAACTCCCACCAGCTTTTGACCAGCTTCATTTATATATAAAGTTTTGCCATCAAGTGTCGCGATCGCAATAAAATCAGAACTATTTTCGACTAAAGAAACAAAATTTTGTCGTTCTTCTTCAGTTTTTTTGTAATCTTCTAGTTGTTCTTGATATCGCTGTAGTTCTGCTTCTGCTTGTTGTAACTTATCTTCAGTATCCTTAACCGCAGTAACCACCTCAGTCAAAAAAATTGTCCCCCCAACTTCACCATCTTTGCCATACCAAGGACAACATTCCCATTTCAACCAATCAACCGTACCATCAACTTGAACTAGCTTCTGTGCCTCACATCTTTCTGTCAAACCAGTCAAACAGCGATCGTGAATATTTTTCCACTCTAAAGCAAAATTTGGGAAAACTTGACAATGACAGGAGCAGGAACCAATCAAATTTGACTCGCTGTAACCATTATTTGTTAACCACTTGCGACTAGCTGCGATGTAACCCATCTCCCGATCGAACATGGCAACAGCTACAGGTGTATGTTCCAAAAAAAGTTGGAGAAGTTCCGGGATATTTTGCGTATGCATAGCCAAAGATGGTAGATTCCTGATTTTTTAATTTAAAAATTTATTGGTAGAAATTTAACTAAGAAATGTGGATAAAATAAAGTGCAATTTTAATATGGAACCTCACTCTGCTACCCACCCCCTATTCATAAACGGAGAGGGAAATAAAAGGGGTGAGGTTCTGTATTTTATTAAATCCATATTCCTAAAAGAAATTCAACTAAAGGTTTAACTTACTTGCCAAACCCAAAAGATTTTATCAGCTAATATAACTACTCTTTTAGCGATTCAGCTTCCGAATTTTCCGGTAATTATTTATATTTTTATCGAGCAATACTGTCAGTACATAAGAGCGATGCAGTGAAGTACTCCGGCTTGCTTCGAGTCAAGCGTATCGCTCATAGAAACAACCATCAACGTTTCGCGTCTCATTCGCCGTTGCCACGTTAGGGATACCGCAAGGATATTCGGGACTAAACCCGATGATGGTCTTACACAGCGTCCACCCCGCTCCCTAATCAACCTGACGGTTGATATTGGTCGGAGGCGGCATCGTCATCGTCCGGCTATCCATCCCCTTCCTGCTACGCTGTAGCTTGCTTCTCCGAAGGAGTGGAAGGGGAATTCCGCCGAACTTGTTAAAAATAAAGCACAGTTTTTGCTACTGCTATTGTTTGGGATATTCCATTTACGATACAAGGGTGGATTCTCCACCCTTGCAAATAATATGGCTGATAAATCCACAGTTGGAATATTTTATTTGTTAATTTCTTTGGGGAATGGGGGTAGGTTGAATTGGAGTAGTCTCAAAAGTACGGTTAAATTGATTGCTTGGCTGAGTAGGAGTTTCAGTTGGAGTACGTCTAGTCGGTATAAATGAAGGAAGCAGTCCTCCCAACTTATCGCTAGCATCAATACAGGTATCCATCGTTTGCACCGCAGAAAAATCTACCTCGCTTCGCAAACCGACTACACACTGAGCAAAGCGCAGGGGTAATAAACTGCGATTACAGTAATTAAAAACTGATGGGTCAAAAGCTTCCTTTTTGCTAGTGCTGATACTAACAACACAAGTTGCCAAATCATCGGGACGACGAGCCAAACGACAAGAGGGCAAAATATCAGTAGCAGCAACTTGAGTTTGTTTTTGAATCCTAGTCACACAGCTTGAAAATTCTCGTGGACGCAGAACCTCAGCACAAGCTTGAGAAGCACTTTCAGGATTAACCCCCAGCCGTAATAACCTACCCGCACAACCACGGTAATCATTACCGAAATAAGTCACTTGTGCGATCGCGCTTGGGGTAAGTGCCATTCCCAGCCATCCATTTATCCCTAGAGCCAAACTTACAATAATAGTATATTTACCTGTACTAGCCATTTTCAATATCTTCCTAACACCACAGTAATGCTACCGCATCTTTTGAGTGGTTAATAGTTTATTAATTAATGCCCAATTCTCAATTCCCAATTCCCCATGCCAATTCCCAATCCCCTATTCCTAATTTCCCATTAACATATATAATAAAATGTCTGAGTCAAATTTAAACAGGACTAAAGTAGAAAAACCATGTCCCGATATAGAGGACCCCGTTTAAGAATAACCCGTCGTCTAGGTGAATTACCTGGTTTAAGTCGTAAAAGCGCTCGTCGCGCTTACCCCCCTGGTCAGCACGGTCAGAACCGTAAAAAGCGTTCTGAATACGCGATTCGTTTAGAAGAAAAGCAAAAGCTTCGCTTTAACTACGGTGTAACCGAGAAACAGTTACTTCGCTACGTCCGTAAGGCACGTCGCGTAACTGGTTCCACCGGACAAGTGCTATTGCAATTATTAGAAATGCGTTTAGATAATACCGTTTTCCGCTTGGGTATGGCTCCTACCATCCCAGCTGCGCGTCAATTGGTTAACCACGGTCACGTTTTGATTAACGGTCGTGAAGTAAATATTGCTAGCTACCAATGTCGTCCCGGCGATCAAGTTACGATACGTAACAATGAACGCACGAAAAGATGATTGAAGCGAACTTGCAGTACCCAGGTTTGGCAAACCTTCCCAGTCACTTAGAGTTTGACAAAACAAGCTCGAAGGTAAGGTAAATAGTGTTGTCGAACGT
>JAAUPE010000094.1 GCA_012034595.1 Calothrix sp. CSU_2_0
CCCCAATCCCCAATCCCCAATGCCCCATCACCCAATTCCCTAAAAAATATGTTATGGACAAGATGGGCAAAAACCATTTATACTTGAGCGTTCGCTTTAAAAGAGGAGGAAGTTATAGCTGAACCACTGAATTTAACCGTTAGCCTGCGAGGCACTCGTGAAGTCCGGGATAACTGTCAGCTATTCCGCCTCACAGGCTTATTAGATGCCTTTTCCGAGCCGACATTCCGTAAGGTGATCGGAAGTAAAATCGACGAGGGACCCAAGCATATTATTCTCGATCTCTCGCAAATTGACTTTGTTGACAGTTCCGGCTTGGGTGCGCTAGTACAACTTGCAAAGCAATCGCAAACAAATGAAGGTACTTTGCAAATTGTTACAAATGCTCGCGTGACTCAAACTGTTAAGCTAGTACGTCTAGAAAAGTTTCTCGCTTTACAAACAAGCGTTGATGCTGCTCTAGGTAATATCCCTGGGCAAACATAAGCCAGCTTGATAGTTTGACCCAAACAACAGATTAGCTATCCGATCTAAAAATCTGGATAGCTTAATTTTTTCAAGAAAATATGCTGAAAAACCCGTCCATGAAAGGCTGGGGATTTATAGATGTTCGACAAGCCTATTCAAGGGTCGCTCGGTTTCGACTAAAATAATTTTTGTGGTGCATTACTCAGGTGACGAGGGTAGAAGTATGTAGGTGAATTGCAATTGCATCCCCAATCGGGTAACGCACGTTCAACAAACTGAGTGAAGTATTATTATTGCCTGTTGACGTTTCCTCGGTAATTAGGTATTTAAATTATGTATATCTCTATTGCTGAAAATGCAAAATAAGAGATAGACAAGGGAAATAGATTAGTCCGATAAAGTCAGATTCTAAACACTTTGAACTTGAAAATATTGGCAACATTTGTAACTCCAACCTGAATAATGCGCCGAAACCTCAAATACAGCTTGAATTTTAAAGCTTGAATAAAAAATTACTTTGTGTAGCCTAAATTTATGATTAATTGACCTGCATCGCAGATTGCAGGCAAATTTAGCTGAATCAAGTAAGTCTCCCGAATGTAGCCGTGAGGAATAATGAATTTGTGAAATCCAAGGAGGAAAAGTTATTTGATGGACAGGATAAATTAACCAACCAGGATTCATCTTTGAGTCAAATTCTCAAGGCTGATGTCAAGGAAATGTCTATTCAGATATCTCGCTCCGAGCTTCAGCAACTTTCTCCAGCTGCCTTAGCTTACTTAGGGGATGCAGTCTACGAGTTATACTTCAGAATGCATTACCTGCTGCCACCAAAACGACTTGATAGCTACCATCGCTCGGTTGTCGGGCAGGTACGAGCCGAAATGCAAGCGCTCCATCTGCGATCGCTAACACCAGATTTAACAGATAATGAATTAGAAATCGTCCGTCGGGGTCGCAATGCCGCCACAGGACGACCAAAGCGAGTCGATCCCGAAACCTACCAACAAGCGACGAGTTTAGAAACTTTAATCGGTTTCTTGTATTTGACCGATGAAGCCCGTTTACACGAACTCCTGCAAAAACTAACTCTAGAAAAATAGCGGTATCAGTATCAATATCTCAAAGTGGCAACACTACATTAGTTAGTTTGTGTAAATTGAGATGAAAGTGATGCCCGGTTGTAAGCACAAAAAAAATCATATGGCTATTAACAAAGGCAAAAAGTTCAATCCCAAAAGCGAAAAGCAACGCGGGCAATCCCTGAAAATTAAGGGTAAACGTGTAGTTCAGCATTCTGTTGGCGCTCCAAGAAAATCGAATGAGAATGGAGACAAGCCAATTATGCGATATTCTGCTGTTGGCGAAGCCCCAGAGGGACGGGGAGTTGTTGTCCGGAACCCGAAAGGAATCGTGACGCGAACCCACAGTAAGTTTGCTCCACCCACAACTTCACCGAAGAAAGTTGGAGACAACGACACAAATTACAGTGCCCAGTACGGCGCTCAACCAGTCAAAATTAAAGGTAAGCGTGTTGTCTCTCGTACCGTTGGGACTCCGAGAACAGGCAGAAGCGAACCAAGCAAAGGCGATAGCTATAAAAGCGACACCCCTAGACGCGATACATACCGAGGTGATGCACCTAGACGCGAGGCATATCGAGGCGATACCAGCAGAGGCGATAGTTCTAGAAGCGACAGTCCCCGACGCGAGACATACCGAGGTGACACAAACCGAGGCGACACCAACCACTATCGTAAATATTCCCAGCCTGCCGTATCCGAACAGAACTTAGAACGGCAAGATGAAGAAACCGATATGATTTACGGTCGTCATCCAGTTTTAACAGCCTTACAAAGCCAACGTCACCTTAACCGCATTTGGATTACTGCCCGGTTGCGTTACGATCCCCGCTTTCATTCGCTCATCCTCAAAGCCAAAGAAAACGGTACGGTAATTGATGAAGTCGAACCCAGACGTTTAGACCAAATTACTTACCAAGCGAACCACCAAGGTATTGCCGCACAGATAGCTCCCTACGACTATACAGAATTTAATGATTTAGTCACCAAAGCCTTAGAAGGTAACGACGCACCTGTAATCGTTGTTGCCGATGGAATTACCGATCCCCAAAATTTAGGGGCAATCATCCGTACATCTGAAGCAATTGGCGCTCGCGGTTTAATTATCCCTCAACGGCGTTCTGCTGGTATTACATCCACAGTCATGAAAGTAGCTGCGGGTGCGATCGAGAATTTTGCCGTTGCTAGAGTCGTTAATCTCAGCCGCGCTCTTGAAGACCTCAAAGAAGCGGGCTTCTGGATTTATGGTACTGCTAGTAATGGTAGCGTCCCCTTGCACACTGCTGATTTTGGCAATCGCAAAGACCCAAGCAAGAAACTTAGCCCCATTGTCATAGTGATTGGCTCTGAAGGTGAAGGTCTGAGTTTGCTGACACAGCGTTGTTGCGATGTTTTGGTGTCAATTCCCTTGGCTGGTAAAACTCCTAGCCTCAACGCCTCTGTAGCGGCAGGTATGGCTCTTTACGAAATTTATCGTCAACGTTGGGAAAATACGTTACATCTGGATAAATAAGCAACAATTTCTTGAAAAAAGTTGAAGTAAAAGAGTATAAAGAAATGTAAATCACTATTTTTTTTCAAGGTACTCTTTTACACACCGTTCAAAACATCTACTTGGTGAAAACCATGAAAAGCGTTTGGAATAACTTCAAAGAATTGTTAACTAATGCCTACCAGAATCTTGGTTTAGCGTGGTGGGTGGAATTAAAAACCCAAACACCAAATTGTACATATTACTTTGGACCATTTCTCAATGCGACTGATGCCAAGGTCGCAATCAAGGGTTATGTCGAAGATTTAGAACAAGAAGGGGCACAAGGGATATCGATCGATATCAAGCGCTGTAAACCTTCAGTTTTGACAGTTGCAGATGACCTGGGGGAATGGATCGACCGCAAAGTTAAGCCTGTCTTTAGCGGTCAAGTGTAATTCAACATGAGTTTGACAGACCTAACCCTCTAACCCCTTTTTTGTTGGGAGGGGATAAAAATCTAATTGATTGGAGCGAAAAATTAAGCATTTAAGCTTTCCCCCCCTTGGTGGAGAGGTATTGTGCGAGAAGCGCTCTGGAGTAATTGGATGGAGGGTTTATGTTTTATTTGTCAATTTCACGTGAGTTTAGGGCTTTTTCTGAGTTCCCCAGATTTTTATATCTGGGGGTAATGCTGTTTGATTAAAAATAGTTATATAAACTACGTAAGACTAGTTAGTATAAATTTATGTATAGAGAGACGCGATACATCGCATCTCTAGGTTGTATTGTTAATATTTTTTTATATTTTTAAAATTGTGTAACTTCTGGGTGTTCTAGAAGCCATGTATCGATGTCATTTAGTAGAAGTGCTGGAATTTCCCAAGGGAACAGATGGGCTGTGTTGGGGTAGCATTTCCAACTGCCAGATTTAAGATATTTAGAAGTTTCTAGACTGGAATCAACAGTAATATGACGATCTTCTGTACCAGCAAGTACTAAACTGGGACATTGAATCTGGTGTAAATCTGGCAAGCGGTTATAACCATTGCGAATGGCTGTCATTAAGGCACGAGTTGCGGCAGGTGAGGTTTGTAGGTAGGCAGGAACGGCAGATGAAGCGATGTATTTGTAAGTGCTGGGGGTATGCTGCTGGATGAGATAGCGGAAAAGGGATTTTTTGGCGAAAGTATCAATATTCCATTGCCAACCTGGTTTGATGATGTTGATAATTCCGGCGATGCCAGTATAAATATTATCTTGTAAGCTAATTTGTGGATGATTGCCTCTTGGTTTAGCAGATGTAGCAATTAAAACTAAGCCAGTGATGCGTTCTGGTAGTCTTAATGCCAATTCCATTGCCAAAATCCCCCCTAATGACCATCCCAAAACTAGACATTTTTTGATTTGATATTGTTCTAGTAGGTTTTCTAAGTCTTCTAAATGGTCGTGCATTTTAAAGTTGCCTTGAAATCGACTTTTTCCGTATCCTCGTAAGTCTGGGGCAATGGTTTGGAAGCGGTTAGATAAGTGCTTGGTAAATACCGACATACTCGAACCGGAACCGGGATGTCCGTGTAGACAAAGTATGGGAAAACCTTGACCTTGGATATAGGTTTTAAGATTAGAGGTTTTAAGATTTTTGTTGCGTTCGTGGAACGACTCTGAAAGAGTATCGCGCATTGGAAGTTTTCAGAATAAAAAATAAGGAATAAATAATTAAAATGCCCAAAGTCTAGTTTCGTCTGGAACTTTGGATTGCGATATGCGTTATTGCTGTTCTTGATGAGGTATGCATCAAGATTTCGCTACTTATCGCATTATTTTAATAATTACTTTGATACTGAAGTCATCAAGATATACAAAATATACTAAGGGTGGAGTTAATCCCACCCCTACACGATAAATTGGGACAATCGATTCTTGGTGTTCCCTCGATCTAAAATTAAATTAGATTAAATATCATCAGGTAAAACCCATTTGGGTGGTTCCATCATTTTCTTCATTCTTGCAGCTTCCGCGATTTCCAACATTTGGTCTAAAGGAGTGTCTTGAATAAACTTCGATACTGCTTCACGATATTCTGTATTGGGGCAGCTTTCTCCCAATATACAACCATTGACGCAATCGACTTTGCAATTAACTTGTTTTTGTTCCATGATAATTCTCCTCTCCTCTGGATTCATGACTTCTAGAAGCAGCCGAGAATCGAACTGCTAACGGGCAAAAAGATTTGTGTTTCCTAGAGATAATTTTAGCTTGATTTTATCGTCACTCAAACATGCGATTGCATCATCTATCATTTTGCTCATCATTTCGCGCAAGATAAAACAACTGTTTGGGTGGAATAATAGCCAGGGCAAACAACCGTTTGGGTGGAAGAATAATCAGGGCAAACAACCGTTTGCCCCTACAATATTATTGATTGCAAACCGCATTTAATTAAACTGAAAGATTAACTATCAATCACAATATTTTCCTGTAAAGTTGCATTTCGCTTACTTAAAACTTGCAACACAACCAAACCCGATAGTGTACTCAAAGCCACAGCAATCCAAGTATATTGTGCCACAGCATGGGATTGGTCTATTAACCAACCGCCAATAATTGGACCGATTACATATCCAATTGCCCAACATTGATATGCGATCGCGGTATAAGCTCCTCGTAAGTTCGCTGGTGCGAGTTCGGAAATCCAAGCGGATGATGTAGGTTTATAGATAATGCTAGCTATGGCAAAAACTCCAAATATAGCTAATTGGTAAATTTGACTTGTACTGTTACCCATGCCATGAAAATCGCCTAAAATTGACACTAGCAGGAAACCAAATCCCCAAATTGCCATTGAAATCATCAACGAAGTTAAATAACTTAGTTTAGTAATAACTCGAACTACAGGAACTTGCAGCAATGCACCTAAACCCACATAACCCCAGGTAAATAAATTTGCGACAACCGTATCCGATGTTCCCCCAAAATTGACAAAATATAGTGGTAAGGTTCCACCACATAAGGCAATGTAGGTAATAAATAAAGTATTTACTAATAAATAAATCAACAATCGGGAATCAGTCAAAGCTGTTTTCCAACCCTTTTGCATTTCCTGAATTTCACTGGTTGCTTCGCGAGTTTCCCGCATCCCAAAAATATATAAGAGCAGTAATAACACAAATGCGATCGCGCTGCCAGTAAATACAAATTCCGCAGGATGAAGTAATTTTAGCAACATTCCACCACCCAGGGTTCCTGCTGCAAACCCTAGATTATCTGCTACACCTAATAGGGAAAAAGCACCCTGACGCTGTTCTGGTGTGGTCACATCCATTACTGAAGCATCGGCAGCAGTCCAGTACAAACCCGTACTCAGCCCAAAGACGATATTTACAAGCAACAATAAGAGAAAATTCTCTGTAAATACGGCAATTGATGCAGAGATAATCGCAAAACCAGATGATAAAAGTAAACTGCGTTTGCGTCCAAATTGCGGAGAATCTGCGAGTATTCCCCCCAAAATGTTACCAGCAAATCCCGATACTGCACCACCACCAACCGCAAATCCAACTTCTGTAGCTGATAAATTACCGTAGTTGACAAACACAATCGGTATATAGAAAAGTAGTATCCCTGAACCAAGTTGATATAATCCACGTGCGATCGTTTGTATCCACACTTGCATTGGGATTTGGGACGATATTTTCATGTTGGGGTTGATGTAAGGGTATATAAATTATTGTAAACAATATTGAATAAGCTGAGTTTCTCTTTAAACAAGAAAACTCCAAATAACCCATTTATAAATTGGTTAAAAAGTTATAGTTATTTTTATATTTGAAGTGGAAACCATATATATAACAAAATCATGATATTCTGATTAATTTTTAAATGACTTCAGATAATATATTGACTCGCATAAGAAAATACTTTAATAAATTTAGTTTGTATTTTTGGTTTCCTTATATTTATCAAGTTGAGTATTTAGTGAAGCAGAGGATTTTACGTAATGTGAGAAAAAAATACATCGATAAACGTCAAAAACTATAATGTTGGGTTACGACGCAAATTTATTTCATCGTCAAATATCAAGTTTATTCGTGCGTCTAACCCAACCTACTTTGGATTTATTTTAGATTTATATTAGCAAATTATATTGATGTTGTATTATTCTTCTGACTTCTGCTTCCTGATTCCTAATTTTAACTTCTTACCACTTATTTAAAAATGCTTGAACAGTTTGATTAAATTCATCTGGTTTCGTTAAAAAAGCCCAGTGATTTCCCGGTACTCGCTGCACTTGCAAATTCTTGAGATAGGTTTTGTAAGGTTTCAACTGCCATTCTTGACGATTTACACCTTTTTCTGGCTGAATAAATAGAGAAGGTATTTCAATTGCTGTTGTCAAACCAGGAACACGCATGACTTCCTCGAAAATGCGATCGCGAGCAGAATAAGTAAATTTACTACCCCAAGTTCCATCTGGTTTTTGTTCGATTCCTGCTTGAAAAGCTTGTTGTTGTAATTCCGTCCAATCTTGATATTGATTCATTTGACGAGCTTTTGCTTCGGCAATTTCGTAACTCGCAAATGGTCCCATTCCCTGCAAAAATGGTAATACCCGATATAAAAATGGAAACGTCAATTTAAAAATACCGGGTATTTTCCAGATAAAAATTGGATCGACTAAAATTATACTGCGTAAACGTTGAGGATTTTGTCTTGCCCAAATAGTCGCTAATTTACCCGACCAAGAATGTGCGACAATATGCGTTGATGACCATTTTAGCTTATCCATTAATGCTTCTAGGTCTGCGATCGCATCAGTAAATTTATAGTCATTTTCTGGTTTACTACTATCACCATGACCCCGCATATCGGCAGCGATTATATGATAATCTGGTGCGAGATATTCGCCTAAACTTAACCAAACTGCGGCATTATCAGCCATTCCATGTAATAGTAATAGTGGTTCTTTTGCTTGATTCCATTCTAGGTAAGAAAGCTCAATATCTGATTTGAATAAACTTTGACGTATCGGCATGATTTTAATTTGATAGAGCTAATTTTATCAAATATCCTCAAAATATTATAGCGTTTCCCAATCAAGTTAAATACAACCCCTCACCAGAGCGGGAAAAGCTACATAACAAAGTCAACAACTAAGCATTCAAAAATTGACATTGCTGAATTTAAATAGAAATTCTAAAACTCTCCCACTCTGCGACTCTGCGTGATATAAATTCATAGCTTAAATTAGTAACACCAAAAAACTAAGTTTATTTATTTTAATAATTTACTTCAAAAGTCGAGAGTACAAACTCCCACAGCTATTATTCAAATTTCAGATTATAATTTTAGACATAATTTCAGATATAAAAGCAAATGAATACAGTAATTTCAGATAACCATATCAAAGCATTAAAACAAATTATTCCTATTTTTCATCAAAATAATATTACATACCGTATCACAGGTGGTTTAGCAGGTAATCTTTACGGTTCGCAATGGTTATTACATGATATCGATATTGAAGTAGCAAAAAAAGATATGCATAAAATCGAAGATTTGTTTCAAGAATATATTGCGATCGCACTAATGCGACTTGTCGATGATGAATTTGATTTACGAATCATGACATTAGAAATTGAACGTGTTGATATCGAAATCAATCAAGCTGAAGATGCATTTGTTTTTCATCATGATTTACCCGTACGTTTGAATCATGATTTATCAAAATTTAATCTGATTATTTTTGAAAAGTTGGAACTAAGAGTACAACCCCTAGATGAAATCATTAAATATAAAGAATTAATTGGCAGAGAGAAAGATTTAGTTGATTTACGGCAATTACGAGAAAATTTTTAGAGCCGTAATTAATTATCGTTTAATTGTTATATAATATGATGTTTGTTTAAACATATATCTCCTTTCATGAAAGTATTTATTGTTCACGCACATCCAGAAGCACAAAGCTTTAATGCTGCATTGACTAGTTATGCCAAAATAGTTCTCGAAACAGCAGGATATGAAGTCATTATTTCTGATTTATATGCAATGAAATTCAATCCTGTTTCCGATAGACACAATTTTACTTCGCAAAAAGACCAAAGTTACTTTAAACAACAAATCGAAGAAAAATACGCAGCCGAAAATGATAGCTTTTCCCCAGATATCAAAGCTGAAATGGAAAAACTATTTTGGTGTGATGTCTTAATCTTTCAATTTCCTTTGTGGTGGTTTGGACTTCCTGGAATCTTGAAAGGATGGGTAGATAGAGTATTCGCATCGGGGAAAATTTATGGTGGTGGAAAATGGTATGACAATGGCATTTTCAAAGGTAAAAAAGCCATGTTATCCTTAACTACTGGTGGGAAACTACCTATGTATACCGAAATTGGAATTAATGGGGATATCCACAGTATTCTCTATCCAATTAATCACGGTATTTTACACTTTGTTGGTTTTGATGTTTTGCCTCAGTTTATTGTTTTTGCTGCTAGTCAAATTAATGACCAACTTCGCAAAGATTATTTAGAAGCTTATAAACAAAGGTTGTTGAGTATTGAGGGAACTCATCCCATTATTTATCCTAAATTGGCAGATTTCAACGAAGATTTTCAAATTAGGTTTTCTTAGGTTTTCAAATTAAAATATAATTCACCATGCAAGGCAAATTAATTATTTTTGAAGGGGTAGAAGGATGTGGAAAAACTACCCAAATCCAACTTACCAGTGAATGGTTACAAACCTTAGATATTCAAGTTCTTATAACACGAGAACCTGGTGGAAGCGAATTAGGTATAGACTTACGAAGACTCTTGCTCGAAGCTGGAAAAAACCAAATTGCTAGTCGTACCGAATTATTATTATATGCTGCCGATCGCGCTCAACATGTCGAGCAAGAACTCAAACCAAATTTGCAACAAGGTAAATTTGTCCTGTGCGATCGCTTTATCTATTCAACCATAGCTTATCAAGGTTATGGACGTGGTTTAGAGATGGATTTAATCGAGCAACTCAACAACATTGCCACAGCAGGATTAGTCAGCGATTTAGTACTTTGGTTTGATTTAGATGTCGAAATTGGACTCAAGCGCAAACGCAGCAGTGGAGAAATAGCTGATAGAATAGAACAAGAAAAAATCGACTTTCATCAAAGAGTACAACAAGGATACAGCGAACTTGCAAAAACCTACCCTGAAAAAATTGTGACGATAAATGCCAGTCTTAGCAGAGAAGAAGTACAACAGCAAATTCAAGACAAATTAAAAAAAATTATCAATTGAAACGTAGAGACACCCCGATGGGGTGTCTATATTGATATTTATTTGTTTATTTATTTATTTATTTATTTATTTGTTTATATTAAAATTTAAATTCACAAAAATACTATCAAGCAGTTATCAAATTGTTTAACACCTTTCCCCCAAAAAAATGTCCTTTTTCACACCATTAATCGGACAAACCCAAGCAGTAGAATTACTGATGCAAGCCGTAACTAAAAATCGGATTGCACCAGCGTACTTATTTGCAGGTACTGATGGAATCGGACGAGCATTAGCTGCACGCTGCTTTACCGAAGTATTATTTAGCCACGATGCCACAGCACAAAAGCGTCTACAACAAGGGAATCACCCCGATTTACTCTGGGTACAACCAACATACCAACACCAAGGGCAGCGTTTAACCCCCCAAGAAGCTGCCGAAAAAGGGCTAAAACGCAAAGCACCACCAGTAATTCGTCTCGAACAAATACGTGAAATTACTGAATTTCTCAGCCGTCCAGCAATGCTAGCACCCAGAAGTGTAGTCGTAATCGAACAAGCCGAAACAATGGCAGAAGGGGCAGCAAACGCACTACTAAAAACCCTCGAAGAACCCGGAAGAGCAACATTAATTTTAATTGCACCCTCTGCTGATGCCATATTACCCACCCTCGTATCGCGGTGTCAAAAAGTACCCTTTTATCGTCTAGATGTAGCAAATATGGCGGAAGTATTAAATAGAACAGGAAATGGAGAAATATTACAACATCCAGCAGTCATCAACTTAGCAGCAGGAAGTCCAGGAAATGCGATCGCATCCTACCAACAGATGCAAGCGATTCCAGGTGAGTTATTACAAGCATTACAGAAAACACCCGCAAATCAGCGTCAAGCTTTGGAATTAGCTAGAAGAATCGATAAAGAATTAGATACAGAAGGACAATTATGGCTAGTTGATTATCTACAACAACTGTACTGGCAGCAACAATACAAATCAAATATTGTCAAACAATTAGAAAAAACCCGTAAACATCTACTTTGTTACGCACAACCACGTTTGGTTTGGGAATGTACCTTGTTGGGTATAACTTAAATTTAAATTTATCAATCTTATCAATAATTGTAAGGGTAGGGAGACCCTAATAATTGTAAGGGTAGGGAGACCCTACCCCTACGAGCGGGGACAATTTATTTCTTGGTGTTCCCTTACCAAGAATCCTCATCTAACAGGACATTTTTTCGTTTTTTGCTGCGCTTTAGTTTTGTGATTGGACGCATTGCTTCCCGTCCTAAAATAAACATTCCTGCCACACCCAAACAGACAAACCAAACATACTGATACCAATATTGTCCCACTTGTGCGATCGCATTTAGTTCGGGGTGCAGCGTACTTAAGTATAAAAGTAGCATAATTACCATCAACGCCCCAAACCCGACAAAACTTAAACCAACCTGAATCCTGGCAGGACGTAGCTCCCAATCAGAAATTTCATCGACATCAATTTCAGCAAGCTCATTTAATGTATTATCTGCTACATCTGAAGCTGTTTCTATGCGATCGCGAATCTTCCCAGGTAAAAGAGGTACAAGTGCAGCTACAGTTGGACGACGTATTAAAGCTTCCGTATCTCGCAAAATTTCCAATGGTTTTCGAGTGATTGGTTCAGCAAATTCAATCTTTTCTGCCTCAGATGGAGCATCTTTTTGTGGTTCCAAATCCATAAATTTGCCAGTTAAGAAGCTAAAAAGTCTATTAGTTAGTAGTTGCGAATAATTATGCAACCTGAAAAAGCAAGCAAATTTGATTATTGGACAGCTACTAAGAAATAGCAAAAAATACCTAAACTGTAGGGGCGGGATATTCCCGCCCTCACTCACCACGGATGATACGATTAATATATCTACAACTGGGATATTTTATTCGATCGAAATCCCTGACTCCAGTGTAAACTGATTGACTGATTAACAAAGCCTCAAATAACACATTCCCACACAGAGCATAACAACAAAAACCACCAACTAAGAAGCTACTTGTAATTCAGTCAACCTTGCTAATACTTCTTGACTGTGGACACTGGGATTAACCTTCACGAAAGTCTCCCGTAGATTCCCTTGCGGATCGATAATAAAAGTGTGACGTGATGAGATAAAACTCATCCAAGAACCATAAGCTTTACTTACAGCACCAGTTGTATCGGCAAGTAAGGGGAACTTCAAACCTTCCGAATCGCAAAATTCTGCATGTGAATCCACATCATCCGCACTCACACCAATAACTTGAGCATTCTTCGCAATATATTTAGGTAAATCTTCCTGGAACCGACGAGCTTCAATAGTACATCCAGACGTAAAATCTTTAGGGTAAAAATAAAGTACAACCCACTTTCCTCGCAAATCGGAAAGCGCAACTTTACCATCATTCGTATTGGTTGGTAAGGAAAAATCCGGTGCTGCTTGGTTGATTGCGGGTAGTTTTCCACCTAATGCATTGGCAGGTGGTGTCAAATTCAACCATCCACAGAAAATTAAACAACAAGCTAATAATACAGTTAAAAAATTGCGGCGAGAAATCATGAATACAAACCAGAATTATTTCTTTATATAAGTTTACAATCCCACCCGCATTAATTGTACAGACGTTCTCTCGGAACGTCTTCATCCTTCCCAATCATTGAAATTAATATCCTAATTAAGATTCTCAGGTAGTTTCCACCGATTCAATATACTGACTATCGATTAAAAATGCTCCCCGTGAGAAACGCACACCCCAGTACCCACCGGGACGGCGGTCAAGTACGATACCTTCCTCACCAATTTGAATAATATCAGGAGGTCGGAGCATAGGCATAGTATCTGCGGTTTTTACGTATGGAGGCAGTGTAACAACGCGAACTTTACTACCAACAATAAATTCTTTGGACATCTTGATTAATAAAGAAAAAGGAAAAGCGTAATAAATTTAGAACAAGCTAAAACAAGCCAGGTATGCTGACATGATATCAGCAGTTAACAAGCGATTACCCAATAACAATAGTTCTTTTTCCAGAATTAACGATTCCTGCAATGATGTTTACAAAGAGACTTCAGTAACTGAACATTTGTAAAACTGCAAAAATATGACCTCACCAGAAACAAAAAAACGTCCGTGGTGGCAACAAATTCCCCTGACAGTACAAATATTGATCGCATTGGTACTTGCGATCGCATTGGGAATTGCCCTTGGTGCAGGAAATCCTAGTCCTGCAAATGCTAGTTTAATTGAAAACTTGGCTAGACCTGCGGAACTAATTCTCAAAGCCCTCCGAGCATTAGCACCACCATTGGTACTGGTAGCAGTTTTACATACATTTATGACTGCGGAGATTCCGGGTACAGCTGGACGCAAACTCGGAATATTATTATTTACCAATACCAACGTGGCAATTTTAATCGGGTTGTTGGTAGCAAATGTAGTTCGTCCTGGTAGCTGGGGTAAATTCGCTGCACCAGAAGGAACCGAAGGTGCAACAACGAAATTTGACCCTTGGGGATTAGTTCAGGATGCAATCCCCAAAGCCATACTCGAACCTTTGGTAAATAATAATGTTATTCAACTGATAGTCATTGCCTTGTCCTTGGGAATCGTCTTGCGAGCAATAAAATCAGAGATGGTGTCGCAGAATAACCAAGCATATAAACCAATTGAAGACATAATTTCAATTTTATTTGAAGCTGTAATTCGTATCCTCAACTGGGTAATTGCTTTAGTTCCTTTGGCTGTATTTGGTATCGTGAGTAAAACTGTCGCGAAAGAAGGTTTTGCACCATTTATTTCGCTAGGTGCATTTATTATTGCTGTTATCCTCGCACTGCTATTACAAGCTTGCTATTACCTGTTTATGGTAAAAAGCTTTTCTTGGGTGAATCCACTAAATTTTTTGCGTGGTGGTACGGATGCATTTTTAATGGCATTTTCCACATCTTCATCAGGTGCGACAATGCCTGTGACATTTGAAATCTTACAAACAAAAGTTGGTTTGCGGGAATCTTCAGCAGCTTTGGGTGCTTTGGTTGGGGCAAATTTTAATAATGACGGGACAGCGCTTTATGAAGCAATGTCAGCATTATTTATTTCCCAAGTTTTGGGACAGCATTTAAATTTAGGGCAGCAAATTCTCGTAGTTCTCACCTCCATTTTTGCCTCAGTTGGTGCAGCTAATATCCCGAATGCTGGTTTGGTAACAATGACACTCGTGTTTCAATCAGTCGGTTTACCAACTCAGTATATTGCCGTACTAGTTACAGTTGACTGGTTTTTAGACCGTTGTCGAACTGCAATCAATGTTATGGGTGATATGACTGTGAGTACAATACTTGATGGCAAAAAACCGCATACTTTGGATAGTTAGGATTTTGGATTTTGGATTGAGTTAGGAGTTAGGAATATAAGTAGAGACACGGAGCAATTGCGTATCTACTAAGTTATGAATAGAGTTAAGTTAATACTTAACTCGTAACTCATAACTCATAACTCATAACTCATAACTCATAACTACTTTAATACTGTCCTTTAGCATCGCATTCCTTCTTCCAACAACGTTCTAAAAGTTCGATGCGGTAAATTTGTGAAAAACGACGGGGATTAAGAATTGGCGGTTTCTCAGTACCGAGCAATGGTTGATTGAGATACTGCCAAAACGGAAATTTTATGTTGGTTTCTTCTGGAGTCATAAGAGAAGCAAACAAATTAGTATAAAAGGTTGTTACAGCGTTTGACCTCTTGTGATAACCGATGCCATCCACTGAATATACAAGTCAAAGATTACACATCATCCTTACTTGTGTCTTGGTGACAATTGCGGAATATTCAGAAAATTATGAAGTTAGATACTGATAGGGGAATATGTGGGGATTTGGGATAGGGTTTAGAGAACACAAACAAAGAAATTATTCCCAATCGTACGTAGGGGCTGTAAGTCATACCAATTTGAAAAAACAACGCGACAGATAACGCGACAGATAGATATTTGTAGAGACGTAGCAGTGCTACGTCTCTACCGTTGGATCTGTTGCAATCATTATTTGAATTGGTATCAGTTGATGGGGGGCGATCGCGATTCTGGACGTTTTGCTCGGCTATTTTGGAGGAATTACTCGATTAATTTTGTCCAATATTGGATTAAGCTTTTGTTAAAGCCAATTTTGCAGCACCCAACATTCCTGCTGTGTTACCTAACTCTGCTGGCAATATTTCTAAACCCAGACGAGATGTAATAAAAACTCTACTTTCAATTTCAGCTTTGGCTGCTGGTAAAAAAAACTTGGCGCTGCCACTGACACCACCACCAAGTAAAATCGCTTCTGGCGTAAGCACGTAAATTAGACTTGTCAAACCAATACCTAAATTTCGACCGTATTCTTGCCAAAATTTCAACGCTTCCACATCACCCTTCTCTGCCAAAGCTCCTAATTCCGCAGGTTCCTTGTCGGTAATCCTACGAATTGCTCTAATTGAGGCAGATTGTTCCAAAGAACCATTGTTACCACTATTACATTTATATCCATCTGGGTACAAAGAAATTAATCCCAACTCTCCAGCAGCACCCAAGTGTCCAATAAATAATTTGCCGTCAATAAAAATTGCTCCACCAACACCTGTTCCCAAGGTGAGGAGAATAAAATTTTGAAATCGACGACCAGCACCTAACCAATCTTCTCCCAAACCTGCACAGTTAGCATCGTTAGCGAGAATAGTTGGTTTACCAGTGCGTAATTCCAACCATTCCGCTAAGGGAACATCACGCCATCCTGGTAAATTAATAGAAACCAGGGCAATTCGTCCCTTGGGGTCGGATGGTCCTGGCATTCCCACACCAATCGCCACAGTTTGATTATTCGGATCGAGCTTTGCGATCGCATTGACTAAGACATCTAAAACAGCTTCAGGCGTGGCAGGTTGGGGCGTTGGAACTGTTATAGACTTGACACAAGTTCCATCTACAGTAAACTTTCCCAACTTGATTGCTGTTCCCCCCAAATCAATACCTATTACTTCTATCATGGTCGATGTTTAATAGTTAATGTTTAAGGTGATTTGGGCATTGGGCATTGGGCATTGGGCATTGGGCATTGGCTGAGGACAAAGAGGGCATTATCTTCACTTTTGGCTTTCTACTTCCTCCTTGCTGACAGTTTTGGCAGCTACATAACTTACAGACACGGGATGTATTACTGTTTGACCGTGGGAGGATATTACAGGTGTACCTCTGAGAATACCTGTAAGGGCGACGGAAAGCATAAATCCCCCAGCAGTAGCTCCAATTAGAAAAAACTTGTCTTTCACACAAAACTCTCTGTTATAAATACAACAAATAATGCTAGCTCATAAAAAGTAAATCATGGGAAGTCCGCAATTGGGAATATCTCCATGTACTATAAATTGATTAAAATTTGACTTAATAACAAAACTAACCCACTTTAACCCTCACGCTAACAGTTAAGCGATCGCAAAATTTGTTAGATATAGTAAAAACGGTTAAAAAATAAGCTTATGTCATGCTGAGGAAGGTACCTGTTTTATCTACAAATCCCCCAGCATAATCTATCACACACATTTGCCGATATTTTGAGTGAACACCAAATGCGACTCCTGCGACTTGAAATTTCGGATTAAACATATTAACTCGATGTCCTCTGTCAGCAACCCCGTCATCGATAATTAATTGCATCACAATATCTTGTGCAGTGTGGGAACCATAGCTGATGTTTTCCCCAGCTGTATTTTGCCAGCTTCCATAACGTTCCATCCGAGTGAATGGACTACTGCGATCGCTACCATCATGTCCGACAATTCCTTTTTTTCCTTGGTCTTTTACATGGTCACGTGCTGCTAATGATAGCCCTTTTGATGCTGTGAGTGCTGGTACGGGATTTACTTTTTTGAGGTAGCGAATTGCTTCATCAACTGCTTTTGTCCCTTCTTGAGTTTGTAGGTAAACTTGGGGTGAAAGTTTTACCCGTTTTCCTTCAAAGCGCTGTTTGTAAGCTTCTAAAATTGCCGCATAAGCAGCAGGGTTGGTTCGTGCTTTGTTCATTTCGACAATTACCTGTTGTTCTAAGGGTGACAGGGTGTTTTCTTTGACGGAAATATCTGAGGTTGGACGGATATTTATGGGTATGGAAGCATTTGGTTGTAGTAGGGATTGACAGGAGGTTATTAGTAAGCTAATAGGAGGAAATACCCAAGATAGAATCCGGTGCATTGTTTTTTCTACTGTGAGTCGAGAAATAAGTACATGTTCATAACTTCAATCTGCGATCGCAATTTTTCGGACAGTAGCTAATATTCACTGCTGCGATTGGGTATAATTATTACAAATCAGTAATTAATATTAATCAAATTTATGAAAAAAAATCAGCTATCAGTGAAAAATTAGAGGCGAATATGAAAGCTTATTTTGATAACTATAAGTATCAGGGTCAGGGATTTTTACCAGAGTCAAAGTCAGACAACTAAAAGCTTATATTTTAAGTAGATATTAAGTTGATAATATGGGTTTTCAAAAACCATAATAATTATTTTATCAATGAAGAAAAATAATAGTAATTTTCTATTTATTGTTTTTATATCAAATTTACGCATTTTAACAAAGAACTGCCATGCAGTAGCTCGCTTACCCTACGGAGAAGCGAGCTACTACATGACTTTTTTTTGCGTAAGTACTATAACAAAAAATCAGCATTAATTAAATTGCTCCCGTACCTTTACCGCGTTTGTCACCATCCATCGTTAATTTTCCTTCTTCATCTTCTTCATTGACTTCTTGTAATTCTTGCATTCTTAATTGCTGTTCAGCTTCGGCTTGTTGACGTGCATCACCAGGTTCTTCATAGTACATTTCTGGCTCAACTGCGTAGTTATTTATTAAACCTTCATTATCTACAGTATAACCGTCAGTTGTGCGAATACTATCAGATTTTGTTTGGTCATCAGTCTCTGCGGCAGCTTCTCTTTCTTCCGTCGGCAAGGTTTTATAAAGCTCCCCTTCCCGTTCTTTTCTTGCTGCTGTTTCTGCGGGAATTATGCCGCGATCGTATGTATCTCTTTCTGCACGTTCTGATGAATCTACTGCTTTGTTATTTTCCATTATTTTATCCCTCCATCCAGCAATATATTTGCTGTATATTACAGATTTAACTTAAGATTTATATTATAGAAATCGTAGCTAAATTTACACTATCTTCCGGATAGAATTGAATTTATATTTAAGGTTTTTTATCTATCTTTGTGCATATAGTGCTTTGAATTTGGATTAAATATAAATAAAATTTTGCAAAACGATAGAGATTTATAATTAATCAAAGTTTACAAAATAAATAAGGGTTTACAAAATAAATGAGGGCAAACAGCCGTTTGCCCCTACTTAATGCATAAAATCAAATGAGAACCCCGATGATTTAACCTTGGGAAAGGGTATTCTCATTACCAATAATTTGGTTTTTGAAGGAGTTAATTTCAGAGGATAATTCTTGACGTGTAGATGCTTTAAGTAGATAGCGTGAAATAAACCAAGCTACATAAGCAATTCCGACTAATTCAAAAGAAGATGCAATTAGTGGTATATCATTAATTGCATCGAGTACTGCTAATACGATTTTTACTGAAATTATGGCTGCAAAATTAGGGCAATACTAGTAATTTGCGGTTTGTATTGATTAAAAAACGACCAACATACTCAGGGAATCTTTCCAAAAATATTGCCAATTTATCGCTTAATTCTTGCCATTGGGTTTTAGTTGTCGCTTCACTTGCCGGAGGTAGTTTTGGTAAATTGTCACTTGTTGAATCTTCAATAACTGTCACATCATTATTAGATTGCATCGCATCAATATCGGGATTTATATATTGTGCTTGTTCTTGTGTTTCCATAAATTCTCCTGTTCTAATTACAATTTGTTATCTGAATTTTGGTGTACGATCGCTAATTATTAAATCATAGCAATCCTCAAAATTAAATTTTTAAATTATTGTTG
Source organism: Calothrix sp. CSU_2_0 (assembly GCA_012034595.1). Classification (GTDB taxonomy): domain Bacteria; phylum Cyanobacteriota; class Cyanobacteriia; order Cyanobacteriales; family Nostocaceae; genus Brunnivagina. Next base: position 19,293 of record JAAUPE010000094.1, read on the forward strand.
GGACTACTATGCCATGCCAACTATTAGATAGTAACTTTAAAACGTTATTTATCAAGTAAACCTTAAGACTGAAAAAAACTGTTTTTTGCTTCATCTTTAGACTTAAAACTAACTTTATCAATAGTCTTAGTAATACAGCAGATTCCGATTAGATGAAGTAGAGTCAATCAGTCCAAAAGCCATATATAAAGCTTTTTTATTTCCCCTTGCTTTACTGCCAAATTCAGGATTCTGCTGTAGTTATGGCGACAAGTTAGAACATTCAGCAATTCTTTTTTCTAGATAGTTTCGTCACGACGATCGATGATAATCACAGGAGCATCACTAGCGATCGCATTATCTCGATCGATGTCTGCGGTGTAGTTGGCGCGGGAACTGTCCATTGTTGGGGTTTCGCGATCGCGGTTGCTGATATCTGTAGCGTTGAAAATATCAAAATCTTCGATACCATGACGTTTGAGAATTGTTTCAGCACGTCGAACTTCGTCTTCGCTACCGTCAACCATGACGATATAGTCACCCCGGTTTAATCTGTCGCTGTATACCTGCGCTTGCTTTTCGGGGATTCCTAAACCTACAAGTCCACCGAGCAAACCACCTGCTGCTGCACCAATTGCTCCTCCAGTCAAGGCTGTTGCCAGGGCTGTTGCTGCTGCACCACCTGCAATTACAGGTCCAATTCCGGGAATTGCTAAAGCACCTAAACCTACCAACAAACCACCCAAACCACCTAATGCTGCACCTGTCGCTGCACCTGTTTTAGCTCCATCATCGGCTTTGTTACCATGCATCTCGGTTCCCGATACTGGGTTAACATTATTACCTGTGTCTTTACCAATGATAGAAACGTTATCCATTGCAATACCAGCGTTTCTCAAATCGGTTAAGGCTGCCTCGGCATTACGACGATATAAAAATACACCAACAGCCCGTTTATTGCGAATTATTGGCTGGGCATTGACTCCAGGGGTATAACCGAGTGCAGTGTTGCCAGCAACGGGAGTCACAACTGCTGGATAAACATCTGCGGTTCCGTATTCGTGGTGAGGTTGATTTGGTTGGTCGTAAATCGCAAAATCTTCGATACCTGAATGGCGCAAAATTCTTTCAGCGCTGGCAATTTCGGCATCGGTTCCATCTATAATCACTAGGTAATGTCCACGCTCAACCCGCGCATTATAGGCACGTGCTTCTTCTTCAGGAATTCCTAAACCGATTAATCCACCGAGCAAACCACCTGCTGCTGCACCAATACCAGCACCAGCTAAAGTAGTTGCGATCGCGGTTGCGGTTGCACCAGCTAACATAACTGGACCAACACCAGGAATTGCCAGGGTTCCCAATCCTACCAACAAGCCAGTTAAACCACCTAAAGTTCCACCTGTGGCAGCACCAAGCGATGCACCTTCGTCTGCTTTATTACCTACTTTTTCACGAACTTCTGCCCCTGACATGTTGTTGCTGTCGGTGTCTTGGGCAATTACTGATGCATGCTCCATTGGAAAGCCGGATTTTTTCAACTCATGCAGCGCATTTTCCGCATCACCACGGTGAGAAAATATACCTACGGCTCTTTTATTATATACGCCTACTACCATTTTTACTTCCCCGCTTTCCATTTACTGAATAGCAATTTTGTTGTATTTGATATTTCTATTTCTACATTTATTAATTCGTTTTTCATCAATCGCATGTTAGAGTTTTTATCTCTATCAATGGTTATAAATTTAATCACCAACCTAGTTATAAATCTCGTCCGTTTGGAAAGCTGAGGTTTTGAGTGATTCAGTTGTGTCGGAAGGGTGGATGCGGAGCATGTTTTTATCAAAATCTAACTTTTGGTGATGTTAATTATTCCCTTGGAGGAATAATTGTGAGGATAACAGTTAGCTATATTGAAGTTACATTTGTGTTTTCATCTAATATTTAGACCAATGAATGAGGTCATAATTTCCTAGCTGCAAATGTGGCTGTGTTTCAATGGATTTAATTGCGTAGATAAGAGACATAATCTAATTCAGCTAAAGATGTGGAAATGCAGAACATGGGATAAATATAATTATCCATCTTCTATTCATTTTTCAGAGATTATTGATATCAATGCTGCTTGGTGATGAGAAGGGTGATTTTGTTCGATTTTATTTCGAGAATAAATTTGATGGAAATTTCTCGACGATTACAATTGTATTGAAATTATAAATATAGGATTCCGGTTTAGTTTTGAAAATATGGTGTGTTAGCGATAGCGGAATGCACTATATTCATCGATTTGGTGGATTACAAACTACTTTATAGTACCTAATGAGAGTAAGTACATTAGAGAGAAAGTGGCTGAGTTTTAGCGCTTTCAGAACAGATGAGGCTTGGCGATACCAAAGACGAACACCAACAAAATTCAAATAGGAATCCTATATCTCTACAATTTGTTGATGAGAATATTTTCATGGGTTTATGGAAACAGTATTAAAAATGGTGCAACTACCCTTTTGATTTTGCATTTTGAGTTTTATCTAGCTTTTTAAGAAATTGATTGAGAGATAATGAGGAAATAAACATGGTTCCCATGACAGTGATTTCTTTAAAACTTTATGCCGATAAATTAGGATTATTACCTCAATTTTTGGCACAGGAGAATTTGACAGCTTTAACACCAGAACAAGCATCGGTAATGTTTTCAGGACCGAAATTTTTAGTAGCATTGTTTGCTGGTTTAATAATGGCGATCGCATAATTAGAAGTAGCTTGGCAACAAGCATTTAATCGTCAGAATCCGACCGAACAAGTTATTAATTTGTTAAAGTCGGCATCTCCTGATGATTTAAAACCAGAAAATATTCGCGATCGCTTACAAAAGTTGGTTGCGGTTGGAAATGGGAATGGCAAGCAAACTAACGGTTTTATTCAGCAAGTGATGCAATCTGGTGTAGGTTCGGTTGCTAGTGCTGTTCTCGATAAAATTGATTTTTCAAATGTTGATGTGGATAAGGTGACACATCAATTACAAGAAATTAAAGGTAAAGTTCAAGATATTGATGTTGAATCTATTACTCAAGAATTGAAGAAGTTACGGGATAAAGCCACAGAAACAGTTGCGGCAAATATACCAAAGTAGCAACCGACAACACAATTAAAAGTGACGTTGAAGAGTATATTCTCTATTCACTACCTTGGCATTTTAATCGTATTACTTTAAAAGATGAGTTTCGCGAGGTTCTTTACGACCCCAATATTTCACCAAATACAACTCGTCAACAATTAGAAGGATTAAATCAAGAGTATTTTACAAATTTACTCAACCAGCGTCAAGATATTAGTGAAGCACGAATCAAAGAGATATCGGAACAATTAGAAAATGTTCGTCATGAGGTTTTGGAACTAGTTCAAAACTCACAAGATGATGAAACTTCGCAATCGATTCGTGGTCAAGTAGAAAATCTTTTGCGTTCTACTAACAAAGATGAAATAAACGCAGAAGGCTTTACAGAAAAATTCAGCGAATTGTTGCAAAACTCAGGAACAACGACGGAAGAATTAACATCAGGATTTGGCGAATTAAACCGCGATACGTTGATAAACTCTTTGCAACAACGTCAAGATTTGAGCGAAGAAGAAGCAAATAATATTGTTAACCGACTCGAAGGAGTGCGGGACAAAATTCTCAATCAAGCGACTCAATTACGTCAACAAGTTGAAGATTATTTGCGGAATACGAACCTCGACGAACTCAAACCCGAAGGTATCGAACGCGATTTTAGAACCTTACTGAATGACCCACAAGCAGGTATTTACGCTTTACGCGATCGCATTTCCCAATTTGACCGCCAAACCTTAGTACAATTATTAAGTCAACGTCAAGATTTGAGCGAGGAACGTGTTAATCAAATTTTAGATAATTTGGAATCGGTTCGAGACAGTATTCTCCAAGCACCACAAAAAGCAGCAACGAATGTAAAAGAGCAATACGAGCAAATTACACATTCAATTACAGAGTATCTTCGTAATACCAATTTGGAAGAACTTAACCCCGAAGGTATTCAACGCGATTTACAAAAATTGCTCCAAGAACCAAAAGAAGGTGCATCTGCTTTAGGAGAAAGACTTTCACATTTCGAGCGCGAAACCTTGGTAACATTACTAACACAGCGTGGTGATTTAAATGAGGAACAAATCAACCAAATTATTGACTCATTCCAACAGACAATTAACAACTTAATTAATGCACCACAACGGTTAGTAAAGGCTACCAGCAAACGAGTTGTTGATTTTGAGCAAAACCTCGAAAATTACCTACGGAACACCAACAAAGAAGAACTCAATCCCGAAGGAATTAAACGCGACTTGCAATTATTGCTACAAGACCCCCGTGCGGGAATTGACAGTTTGGGTGATAGGGTTACAAAATCGATCGCTCGACTTTGGTCGCATTACTTTCACAACGTCAAGATATTTCCGAAGCCGAAGCAAACCAAATTGTCGAGCAAATTATCTCAACCCGTGACTCAATTTTCGAGCAATTTCAGCAAATTCAAAAGCGAATTCAATCAGCTTTAGATAGGGTATTTGGGAAAATTCGTAACTACCTCAACTCCCTCAACCGTCCCGAACTCAATTACGAAGGAATCCAACAAGACTTTGCCAAATTATTCGACGATCCACAAACGGGTTTTGATGCATTACGTACCCGTTTAAGTCAATTCGATCGCAATACCCTAGTTGCGGTAATTTCTTCCCGTGAAGACATTTCTGAAGCACAAGCAAACGAAATCGTTAACCGAATTGAATCTACCCGTGACAACGTTCTTCAACGTGCCGAATTCATCCAAACTGAGACACAAAAACGACTTAGCGAAGTCAGCGAAAAAACCAAAAAACAAGCCCGTGATGCCAAAAAAGCCGTAGCAGAGGCAGCTTGGTGGCTATTTGGTACAGCGATCGCATCCCTTGCAGCTTCAGCGTTAGCAGGTGTAATAGCTGTTCGAGGACTTTGGTTTATTGGGTAATCGTTGATGATTAACCAAACAATTCAGTAAACTTGTTAGAAAGTCTTAAACTATAAATCACAAAATTAATCTTTATGACTTTATCAGATACTCAGCCAAGTAAAACTACAGAAGCTAATCAAAATTCTTGGCAAATCAAATTACTATATGACGGTGAATGTCCTTTATGCGTGCGAGAAGTCAACTTTTTGAAAAGACGGGATGCTGGAAGAGGTTTAGTTGCCTTTGTCGATATTGCCGATATTAATTACAATCCAGAAGCCAATGCTGGAATTGATTTTCAAACCGCAATGGGACGGATTCATGCCATACTTCCGGATGGCTCTATTATTAAAAATGTTGAGGTTTTTCGTCGAATCTATGAAACTTTGGGTATGGGATGGATTTATGCAATAACGAAGTTACCAATTATTGGTTTTATTGCTGATAAAATATATGCAATTTGGGCAGATTTCCGACTTTCGCTAACAGGCAGAGAAGATTTATCAACTATTCTTGCTAAACGTCAGCAAGAATGTGTTATCGCTGATGGAGAAAATCAAAGTCGCTGTCGGATGTAAATCGGAAGTTCATCGAGTTGAAGATTCTTCCTTCGTCAGAATGACATTGGGGGTTTATTTAAGTTGCTGACTGAATTGCTCAAATTTTAATAAACCAACGTTGACGGTACATTATCCAAGCAACACCAAGCCATAATAACATTGTCACAAAGGCAAATAAGAATGAACCATCAACACCACCAGCCCAAGATGCAAAAAAGTCTTTATATATTACAGTATAAGCATTGGGTGCTTTTTCACCAGTCCCGATAATAGTTTTTGCTAACACCTTAATCAGTAACACAGATGGAACGAAAATTGCGATCGCATTCATTCCCATAACTTCAAATGGTTTTCCCCACGTTCTAATCAATCTGACTTCAATTAATTCATAAAATACTGCCAAAAATATTAATGCCCATCCGGTTGTAAATACAACATACGAACTAGTCCATAATTTCTTATTAATCGGGAATACCCAACCCCAAGCAAATCCCACAATTAGACAACCAATCCCAACTAATACTAAACCAATACTTGTCCGTGTTTTCACTGGTTGACTGAGTATCCATTGCCCAGCAAAATAACCAAACATCGTACTAACGATAGCCGGAATTGTACTAAATAATCCTTCTGGATCGCCTAAATTTTTGAAACTTGCGTGTAAATGTGCCGATGGAATGATGGAACGATCGATAAAAGCTGCTAAATTTGCTCCAGGATTACTTGCTTCCAAAACACCCGCACCAAACCCAGGAACAGGTACATACATCATCCCTAACCAATAACCTACAAGTAAAACCCCTGCAAGCAGCCACTGTCCTTTACGCGGTAATGTTAAAACAGCCAGCGATGCAAATAAATAACTCAAACTGATTCTTTGTAGAACCCCCATATAACGGAGATTTTCCCAACTGAAAGTCCAAACTCCCTTATTCCAAAAACCATTTAAAAATAAACCCAAAGCAAATATTATCAAAGCCCGTCGAAAAATTTTGCCGTAGGGGGGAGTTGGTACAGAAGTCTGGGAAGTGGGAAAAGAGGAAACCGAAACACCAGAACTCTCCGCATCCAAAAATTTCTCCATAACCCCCACAGCGTCGTCGTCGTCTTGTTTCGCTTGTGTAGATTTAGATTGGGTATATTTGGAGAAAGAAAATGCGATCGCAACTCCAACGATAAATAAAAAGAAGGGAAATACCAAATCAGCAAAAGTACAACCGTTCCAATTCGCATGGAGTAACTGCGGGTAAACATCAGGTTCGGCAAGACTCGCCATATTCACAAGAATCATACCTGCAATGGTAAAACCGCGAAACACATCAAGGGAAGTTAATCGCATAAGCATCAAATATAGAGATTTCCATAACAGCAAAACATCTGGAACGTACAGGTTGTTTGCTAGAGAATATAAACTACATTAATTGACGCAAATGTACAAGTTAAGTTTTATAGAGTCCCAATCAAAGGTAAAATTTTTTAAGGAAGAAATCTAAAATCTAGAACACTATGGCAATCAAAGTCGGAGATACCGCACCAGAATTTACCCTCCTAAACCAAAACAGTACATCAGTTAACCTGCAAGACTATCGTGGTAAAGCGGTTGTCCTTTACTTTTATCCCAAAGACGACACACCGGGATGCACCGCAGAATCCTGTGCTTTTCGCGACCAGTACGAAGTCTTCAAATCCGCAGGTGCTGAGGTAATCGGCATCAGTGGGGATTCTTCCGAATCGCATCAAAAATTTGCGACAAAATACCAATTACCTTTTACACTTTTGAGCGATAAAGGCGACCAAGTACGCAACCTGTACGGGGCAAAAACTATGATGGGTTTGGTTCCTGGTCGGATTACTTACGTAATTGATGCTAATGGCAAAATTCAATACATATTTGATTCAATGTTCAATTTCAAAGGACATGTCGAAGAAGCATTGAAGGTATTACAAGGAATGCCATCGGTTTGACACTCCCCGGTCTAAAGACGCGGAGATTCTTGATTCAACGAGTCCACTTAGCTTAGACCCCTTGCGGTATCTAAGCCAGAGGTGGTTCTCTCCTCAAGCGTTAACTTTCCCCATGCCCTGGGGTAGTTGGATGATTCCAAAATTTGTTTTGTTTGAATTCTGTGTCGTTTAGTCCCCATGTAGCCGAAGGCATCCCGAAGGGTAAATTTTACCTATTCCTGGGAAGGAACTAAAACTATGGAATAGAACCTCATATTTTCAATTGTCAAGGTACAGATTGCTGTTAGGCAGTTAGGTTTTTATACAGGTTGATTACCGTTCCTGTTGGTACTATTTTACCATCAACACAGCATAATAAATCCTGCAATTCGTTTAGCCTTTGGCAACGCGGTAGGCGCTTCGCCTTCTCGTAGAGTAGCTAGCGCGTACATCCCTGGTCTAAAGACACAGGGTTTTCACCTTAGTTACTTATAAAATGTTGGGTTACGACGCATTGAAGATTATTAATTAAATTTACAGATAGTTGTGCGTCTAACCCAACCTACGAATCTACTAGCAGAGTGAATAGATATTTTATTGTAGGTTGGGTGGAGTCAAACGCAACCCAACATTTTAATTTTTATATTTAGAGTAGTTGAAAATTTGTTAGTTTTTCCCGCTCAGTTATGTTGGGTTACGCAAAGCCTCCACCCAACCTACGGAAGATTGCGATCGCACTTCTGAAAGGCTTATATGTTACAGTTTACACTTCACAAGTCTGGACGCGAGAGAACAGCTTCGTACTCCCCCACCAATGATGATAAAACCTATGGTGACGACCCGCCGTAAACCGTGGGAGATGTCCCTTCATATCCCTGAATACCATCCGAGGGAGATGTCCGTGGGGGGCATTGAGCGAGAAGATGAGTTCATTGTAGATGAGCCATTCTTGATTAAAGAACATTCCTTTTCGCCGCCAACCGACGCGTTTAAGCCAGATTCCGTAGTCTTTTCCGACGCTTTCGTAAATGCGCTTCTGCACACTAAAGCCAAAAAGCCCTTTGCTATATTGTATCCAAAGTTCGTCAATAGTGCGTAAGTCAGTACAAGGAAAGTTTTCAATAGATTTGAAATCTAGCCAGCCTTCTTTTTGTCTACCAGAGGCTTTGAGCATCACTGCTAAAGTTTCTTGATCCGCTTCTTTCCACTTGCCTGCTGCTAGCAAATCGCGCAGCTTGGTGTAGTCTACTCCCTTTTCAGAGGGTAGATCATCAGTCTTTTGTTTTTGTCGTTGCAGTATCTGAGCTTCTTGTTGTTTTTGTAATTGCTCGGCTGCTTCTGCTTCTCCTTTTTGCTGTAGAATATCGGCTTCTTGTTGCTGCCGTTGTAGTTGAAGCCTTTCCGTTTCTTCTCGTTCGCGTTTCCGTTTTTCTGCGGCTTGTAGTTCAGCTATTTTTTCCGCTTCTTCTCGTTGACGTTGCTGATATTCCGCTTCTTTAACAGATGTAATCTCTAACTCAATCGACGCTACATCCTCATCTCTCAAGCCTAAAATATCTTGCTGATAATCTTTCAGTATTTTTAAAATATGTTCATCTAGAGGATATTTTTGCTCAACTGCCTTAGCAAAATATTGTTTGTAACTTTCCAAATTTGCAAATCGCCTACGAAAAGGTTCGAGAACTTCTGTTTCTATTTCCTCGGCTTGTGCATCTGTGATTCCAAATGTTTTTCGTTTTGGCTTTAAGACTAAAAAAGCAAATTCATTCAGTTCGCCATTTTTAGCATATTGTTCAACCAGCTTGCGATACTCTGCCTCTGGATTCTTTGGGGCATTGGCTAGTAAAATATTAAAGCCTTCTTTATCCAGAATAATCTCTGGCATCATCTTAGGCTTTACCGCTTGAACTTTTGCCTTGGCGTAAGCGTGCAGTTCCCGTGCATGAATATTGCCATCGTTGTCTGTGTCTGCTGAACCTGTCTCAATTCCTTCAACTAAATACTGAGTATAGAGAGAAAGTCTTGAACTTTCCTGCTCAAACGATTTTTGAGTTGCACTCGAAGATGTGAGAACAACTCGCCCCTCAGCGCCTAACTGCTTCTTGATATCGACACCGACACTTTTTGTTCGCCAACCTTGAGCATAAGCACCACTGTAACAAGCATCTAAAATCAATACTTGCCGTTTTGCATAGCAATTGTTTGATTGCCCTTGAATAAACCTTGCGTCTACAGCAGTAGCTTCAAAATCGTTTTTAGCTGTAATCCGTGTTGTTAAATAGAGATGACCTTCATCATTAGTAATACCATGACCGGAGAAAAACAATAATACTAAATCATCTTTACCCGCTTCTCTAAACAGCTTTTGAATTGCCTTTCGCATAGCGATCGCATCAGGATTAAGCAGCCGTTTAACCTGCTCAAAACCTCCCAAGTTGGGGTTTGCAAACATCTCTCCATAGCTTCCACATCATTGAGTGCAGATGACAGGGGAGGGATACCCTCACCATACTCACTGACTCCAATCAGTAGTGCTATCTTAGCCATTGCCGCCACCCATTGCTGCTAATAAGTCTTTTGCGATTCTTTCAGCTTCCAGTAGCTCTTGTCGGCTTTTAGCTTCAATATTGACTTCTTTATCGCCAAGTTTGACACTAATTTTCATCGGTTTGTCACCCAAGCGATCGCCCAAAAAACTTAAAAATCCTTTGACATTTTTTATACTTACCTCTGCCGTCAGCACTCCGATTAAAGTGGCAAAACCTGGCTTACTACCCGCTTCTGGGTTCAAATCTTCAACGCGATCGGCTTTCTCCACCTCATCCAGTTCCCGAATTTCCCGCAGCAGCTTGGTTGCTATTTTTTGCCGTCTCTCATCATCCAACTCTGGATCATCAACGGCAAAGGTAAATTTAATTGTGGGTTCACCTGTCATCCTAATCTCCAACGTTCCGTAATATACGCAGTGATAATCTACACTTTCAAATTCTACGATTTCGGTCAGGAAAAAGATAGTCGAAATGCGATCGCAATAACCAAACCATTCATAGCAGGCTAAAGCCATTATTTTGTGCGATCGCAAATACTTGTATTGAATGAATTAGCCCAATAACTGTCGTACTAAAATCTTTATTTCCGGAAACGCGATCGGACTAATTTCCCCATCTAAAAGCGTTAATTCTTCACTATAATTTTCATCCATTGGGTTGCGTAAAACTTTAACGAGACGATTCTTTAAATCCACAACCCAATATTCCCTAATCCCAGCTTTGGCATAAAGCTTTCGTTTCGCATCTAAATCTTTGCCCAAACT
>JAAUPE010000275.1 GCA_012034595.1 Calothrix sp. CSU_2_0
CTTTGCCTGAGAATAGTTTATCTTAGTTGACTGTCGAAGAACTTGCCAGAATAGATACGGAACTTTGGCTAAAAGTGTATAAAAGCATTTATCTGCTGTTGTATTATTATGCTAATTGCTTTACCGAGGAAATACTAGTTTATTTCCGTTTTGTTTAACAATCTTTACAGAAGTAGAATTGGATTAATTTATTCTAATCATTAGGTTAAGATAGGGAAAGACGTTCGCGACATTCTCTTATCTTCTGATTGGGGGAAAGAGAAAGGTCTAGCCCTAAATTGAAGGAACGATAACACCCCCGAAGCAATTTTACTTAGGGGTTCAGGTTCAAACCTTTATCTAAAGATGAAAGCCTTCAATTCATCTTCTCTAAAAATTCCAATTTATTCATCCAATGCAGCGTCAACTTGTTGGCGTTCGGTGGAACTGAGTCGCTGTCGCAGTTGTTCTAGCAAGTGGACAAAGCGTATTTTAAATTGCTGTCGCACAAAACGGGTGACGTTGCGTATAGCAGTTAAGATAACCATCAAGTTAATTACAGCACGGCGCAACTCAACGCGAATCAATCGAGCAAGTTCAAACACAGGAACTAATTGAACATATCTAGTGATTCTTGGTCGAGATGAGCGATCCATGCTTTGTGCTTCTTCACGGGTAGGATCGGTATCAAGCAAACTTTCAGGATTGTAGGTATAGCGAGGAGCAGTGACAACAATTCTCCGACTTCGTTCTAATTCTCCTGTTCGCATCTGTTGCCGTACTTCCTCCAATGTCAGCCGGCTAAAGGTTGTGTTTCCTGTATCTGGATCGGCTTCCATCGTATCTAGCCATTCATCCAATAACAGTGGTCGATCTGCTAACGATGGATCGAGTACAGTTTCTAAGAGTCTTCGTTGCGGATCGCGAACCTTAATAATCGGCGCAACGTGCCATGCCCAAGTTACACCTGGACTTTCACTTGGTGGTGTATCCTGTCCGTAATCAGTTTCTGCCCGTAATGGTAGCGAACCAGCTAAAGCAAATACCTTTTTCGGAAGCATATCCCATTTCTGTTAGCAACTGTTCCATACGGTGAGCGCGAGCGTAGCAACCGTCAGGTGGATAATGAAATGGTATGGGGCTGAACCATCGTCTGTTAATATGTTAGCTTGGGCAAGGGCTTGAAAAATTTGCAATGCCGCTTCTGGTGAAATTTCTTCAGTTTCTGGACGTTCTATTAATTGATTTTGATGTAGCCAGCCTTCTTGGTTCAGAAAAGGTCCAACAGTGACGCGGACTTTTACCCATTGCTCGTTGCTCCCATTAAATGGACGGTTTCTACCGTCATCGGTAATTACAACCCGCGTTCCTTGAGGTAGTGTTGCAACTATTTCTGGATTGGCAATTGCTGGGTCTCGAATTAGCTGAATGTTAGCCGCATTTGTTTCTAAATGAATTGGTGGGCGTTTGCGTCCTAAGAAATAGGCTAGTAAGCCCAAACCAACTAATCCAGCAGCCACCCCTAAGCCAATTCCAATTCCTTCCCCTATTGAAAGTCTTTGAATCGCAGGTTCTGATAGATTGCTTGTAATTTCGGGTAATCGTGACTCGTGCTTTTGTGTTGTGAGTGCATCAGCTATCCGATTTGCCTCTATTTCATCAGAACTGTTAGACTGAGCGAGGTGCAAGTTTGCTACAGAATTATCCCCCTGTGTAATATGCTGTTGCTGTAGTACATGAGTTAATTCATGTGCTAATGTCTGCTGACCGATAAATGTTTTTGGAGCGTACTGTCCTGTATTAAAAACCACATTTTGCCCGACTGTGTAAGCTAATGCATTAATAGTTTGAGCTGATTCTGCGGCTTGAACATTTGTATGAACTCGCACCGAACTAAAATCTTGATGAAAGCGAGATTCCATGAAATTACGGTCATCTTTGTCTAAAGGTTGACAGGGAATTTAATACTTCATGGACAATTGGCGGTACTTCTGAAGAGTCAGCCTGGTTTGTAGAATAATGCTGTAATAACTGCCGTTTTTTACTGCATTCGCGACATCCTTCACCCCCCATATTTTGACCGTAGAAAGCACATTTACGCTGTAGCAGTCCTTTGGAGATAGGGATAAAGGGTAATACTTGGCTTTGAGTTTGAGTGGGCGATCGCATTTGTGTTATGTTGGTTTGAGAAAAGTTTTTGATGATTAGGGTGATATCCGCGCTTGAGGAAAAGCACTTTGGATAATATCTGGTGGACAACCGCCTAAAATATCTCGTCGTTCAATGCGAGCTGGAATTTCCTCAGTAAATGACTCAGTTACTCTTTGAGTACGTGTTAGTGTGATGGCGGCTCTTCGCAAGAGAGGATAAACAATATCTGCACGTTCATCAGGAGTTCGAGCGCGTTCTAGACGGCGAGTTAACCCTGGTGTACGATGCATTTCCTCTTGTTGTTGGGTTGTAAATTCAGTTGCAGCAAATTCTGCTTGTTGAGGTCTTTCTACTTCTTCTCCTGTTAAAGTTTCCAATGTATAAAGTTCTCCTTGTCCGCTAATGTCGGCACTTGCCGCAAAGCAGTTGCCAATCCCTTCTCTTGCACACAACTCTTGCACTTGACTAACACCTGCTTCTGCACGCTCCCGTGATAGTTGTTCGTTACCCTGAAAACGCACTCCTGCTTCTCTTGGTCCTTCTGGAGATGTGAAACCACGTATGCTGCTAACCCGAAATCCTTCACTTAAGTCTACACTCAGTTCCCCTAGAGAAGATGCACTAAGAGAGTTATTAATTCTTGAAGTTGCGTAATCAAAGTACAAAAATCGAGTACGCTCTTGTTGTCGTTCAACTTCACGAGTTCTGGTTACTTGTTGAGCAGGAATATCCCGTTCCTGCTGACATTCGTAGCGAATATTTTCGACTAAAGTTACACGTCGGCGATCGCAACGAGACCTGCGTTCTGGTGGTCTTCCTGGTGTAAAGATTAAACTAATTCCACCTTGAATACCACCAAGTGGGTCATCTCCTACAGCTTGACTTCCGAGTCTGCCCTCAACGCCAATAGTACCAATTCTAGTATCTGTTTCTACTCCCACCCGTCCTTGAATATCAGTAACATTTCCGCTACTGTCAATAGTTGTTTCTGGTGCAACACTAATCCGCCAACCTCTAACACGCATTTCTGCTTCTGCGAAAGGTGTAATGCTAGTGTTCCTGAGTGCTTCGTCAATATCCTCACCAGAAAAATAGTGCGATCGCAATCTGAATCACCTGTTCAGGAACATTTGCACCTACACGCACCTCACCTTCGGTTGCTCCAGAACACCATTCCAACTCTAACCATACTCTTTCTCGATCTATGCCGGGAGAAAATCTAGTAAACGGTTCTACACTTCCTCGTTCTCTGCGTTGCTCCCTGCGTCTGCGGGTAACACGGTAACGCTCACCATTACTTAGATGAACTAGTTTTACGTTATCATCTACTGTCTGAACGCGGGTGATACTGTATGAGCCTGGTACCGGGGGGTTTGCAAATAAAGTACTTGGGTCAATACGTAAATCTATAGGGCTGCCTGCCTCTGTTTGACGACTTAAAACTGTTGCTGATGCAGCGAATTTTGGTAGTTTGATTCCAGACATGACAGCGCTAGCAGCACCCTCAGCATTAGATTCCGTGGGCGCAAATGCGCTATCAACTCGTAACTTAGACGGAGATGATGCCTTTTGTTGACTTTGTTGAATGGTGTGTGCTAATTCATGTGCTATTAAATGTTTACCCCCTGTCGTCTTTGGTGCATACTGTCCTGTCCCAAACACCACATTCCGCCCAACTGTATAAGCCAAAGCATTCACAGCCCGTGCCGACTCCGCAGCTTTCCCACCAGTGTGTACCCGCACTTGACTAAAATCACGTCCAAAACGTGGCTCCATGAAACCACGAGTAGCGTTGTCTAAAAGTTGACCGGGAGAATTTAACACTTCATGGACAATTGGCGGTACTTCCGAAATTTCTCCCTGACTAGCTGTACGCCGTTGTAATATTCCTGCTTTTTTTTTACATCCTTCACACTCCCCACCCGCAACTTGATGTTGCCCACAAGTCGCACACTTCCGCTGCAAAATCCCACCTTGAGAAAGCGGTGATGTTGTCGGTTTCTGCTGGGCTACTGTCTGCTTGCTCATAACCCCATCCCCCGATATACAGCTTGGGCTATATTCTGCCCCATCTGCGTATAATTACTATTATTATCAATTTCCATACTACCAGCATTAATTCGAGCTTGGGTACCACCTTCTAGTAAGTTGGGAGCTAAGCCGTCAACCGCCAAAAGTCTTGCTAATTCTACCTCTAATGCCGCCTGTAACAAAGGTCGCTCGGCATGGGGAACGGACATACCATCTAAAATTAATCTTTCAATATTAACGTTGATATTCATACTTTTACTCCTACTGGTTCTGAATAGCGAAAATCTACTTCGTTAATCGGTCTATCTAATTTGCGAAATTCTGTCCGCGCAGCCTGCAATACTAACGGCATTGTTACCCCCGTTGATTGCTGTGCTGCTAAAAATGCGGCATTCAGAGCTATGTTATGAATGCTACCTCCCGTCAAATTTAATCTTGCTAACCGAGCAAAGTTTAAATTTTCTATGGGTAATTCTTTAGGAAATGCCCTCTGCCATATTTTCTGTCGTTCGGGAGGATTAGGAAATTGGAAGGTGACAATAAACCGCAAACGTCGCAC
The DNA here is from genome assembly GCA_012034595.1 of Calothrix sp. CSU_2_0. Lineage (GTDB taxonomy): Bacteria > Cyanobacteriota > Cyanobacteriia > Cyanobacteriales > Nostocaceae > Brunnivagina. The sequence goes on from JAAUPE010000275.1 coordinate 4,721, forward strand.
AAATGCATGGTCGAGAGCATTTCGCATATTGGTTGCTAGTACAGCTAATCCGCGAAAGGCTTCCATTCTTTGCAATAAATAGTTAATTTCAATATTGGCGTAACGGTCGTGAGAATCTTTCACTTCGCTGCGTTTGCCAAATAAAGCATCTGCTTCATCAAAAACAAAATTGCTCCCCCATCTTCTGCTGCATCAAATAGCCGTCGCAGATTTTTCTCGGTTTCGCCGATTGTATTT
>JAAUPE010000095.1 GCA_012034595.1 Calothrix sp. CSU_2_0
CTTTTAAATTGTAAATAAAGTCAAACAATTAAGACTACACAAGCAAGCCCTAATGGATAAATAAACAATGGTAGATAATTTAGAAAGATAGAAAAACATATTTAACCATCGTAGAGACGACCCGGCGGTCGTCTATATTAAATTAAAATTGAATATAAATTCGTTCACAACAAAGTGAAATATTATTGGTAGGTAATAGCAAAGCATTAATAGTTTTAATAAATCAAAAACCAGTAATTACTATTACCAACTACCCACCAACAATTAACAACTAAACTATTCCCAAAACCGGAAATTTATCCTGCCGCGAGGACGACGAAAACGACGAGTAGCTCTTCTTTGCCTTCCAGATACTTGTTTAGGTAACTCAACCTCTTCACCTTCTGTTAATTCCGGTGGTAACTCAGTTTGAGTCGCTTCCTTACTTCCCCACCAAGCAATAATTAAACCTCCACCGAAACCACCCAAAGCACCTAACAAAATACTAAGGGGTGCTGGATATGTACCTAAAAACATAAAACCCGCAAGCAAGAATAACCAGTATTTCAAACCTGCATCGATACCCTCCGAAGTCGCTAGATTCGATGGCTGGGGACCAGATTTAGTCGCTTCACTAATCCAACCCAGGACAAAACCACCCAGAATACCAAGAAAAATACTCCAAGTCCGATCCCAACCAACCATTAACAACACGAATGTAAGAAATAACCCAAATATCAGTTGGTTAGAGAAATTTGGCGATAGAGGCAGTGGATTATTATTTTTTTGTTGTGCCATAAGAAAAAATTTAGTGGGCTATGGGCAGATTACATCATTTAATTGTGCCGCTAGTGGCTGAGTTGTGTCCAAAATTGTCACATAAGATTTTTCATTTGCGACAATTGCTTCAGCGTTTTGTAACTGAGATGCCAGCAAATCTGCTGTAGCATCAGCAATATCGCCAGTGCGATTGTCTAATCGGGACTGCAATACTTCCACAGGAGCGGTACATTGGATTATTTTAATTGGTATTTGCTGGGCTTCGGCTCGACTAATTGCCTCACTGCGTAACTGTACTCGGTCATACTTAGCATCTAAAATCACCTTAAAACCTTGGCTGGCTAGCAAAATTCCCAAATCCAACAGTCTGGTGTAGGTTTTCTCAGTCATTTCTGGGGTATATACATCACTTCCAGCGCGATCGCACAATGCTACACCTGCTAAATGTTTCCGTACGGCATCGGAACGCAGGTGAATCGCACCAATTTTTGCTGCCAGATATTTTGCAGTTGTACTTTTACCCGAACCTGATACACCAGACATGAGAATTAATTGCCCTTGGGAAGGTTTAGTATATTCCCAAGCTTGGGTGTAATATGCGGCTGCAACCTGCGCTGATGCTGTTTTGACTTCGACGGGAACACCGGGGTCATCAAGTAAAATGAATTGACTTTTGCTCTTACATATGCTTGTCGGCTCATATATAAAGGTAGTAGTTGCAAACCTTCCCAATCCCCAGTTTGTTCGACATAGGTATTGAGAAAAATATTAGCTAAATCTTGACGCTGCCGTGCTTCCAAGTCCATAACTGTAAATGCTACATCACACATAACATCGACAAAGCGGAAGGGTTCGTTAAATTCGATGCAGTCGAATAAGAGTATTTGTTCTTTCCAGATGCAAATATTGCGGGTATGTAAATCACCGTGACATTCGCGGATAAAATTATTAGTGATGCGATCGCGCAATAGTTGTTGACGTTCTGCAAAAAAGCGATCGGTATATTGTTTGGTTTCATCAAACTGCTGTTGAGTTTGTGGAGCACCGATATAATTAATTGTTTGTTCGTAATTCTGGTCAATCGAAGCTCTAACTTGAGGAATTTCGCCAAAACTGCTGATATATTCATTTGTTTCTGTTTTGCCATGGTAACGTGCAACCACCCGTCCTAAATCTTCGATATGGGATTCTGATAGTGTTCCAGCCTCAAACATGGTGCTGAATAATCCTTCGTCGGGAAATTCGCGCATCTTCAGCGCATATTCTACAGCTTCTCCCGTACCACCAAGCTGATATTTTTCCCCTGTTTGTGCGATCGCGAGTACTTCCAAATATAATTCTGCTGCCCCCCGTTGATTTAAGCGTAATTCTTCATGACAAAAGTTACGCCGCAATTCCAAAGTTGAATAATTCAAAAAGCCAAAATTTACAGGCTTTTTCAACTTATATACGAAATCTCCAGTTAAGAGAACATAGGAACAATGGGTTTGGATTAATTGAATTGGTTCCTTCACGGGGTGAGGATAGAAACCAGGTAGCAACATTTGCTGTATCAAAGTGGGAAGTGAAATGTCAGTCATATTCAGTAATCGGTATGCGGTAATCAGTAATCAGTAATCAGTAATCAGTAATCGGTAATCAGTAATCAGTAATCAGTAATGGGGGAATACAACTTTCCTATGCCCTATCCCCCATGCCCATTGCCCTATTTTTGTACAAACCTTGATAGCCTAACAAAAAAACCAGGGCTAAATCCCTGGTTCAATTCATACTTCGTCGAAACTTCAAATAGTGCAAAATATACACCATCGATTTGTATTAACCTTTTGTGGTCGAATAAAAGCTCAAATGATATATCGTACCTTTTGCTGGATGACTTTGAACTTCTTTAATTACAGCCTTACCATTCCAATTAATATCAGAAATGCTCAGTTCGATTTCGGTTTTGTCTACGCGAGCTTGTTTGAGCAAACGCTCAACAGTTTTTGCATCAACAACAAGAGAAATAGACTCACGACCTTTGTGACCGTACAAATTTGCTGGTAACACCCCAGAACGACGTAGGGCATTGGGTTTGCTGCCTTCAGGTCGTGTTTTACATTCAACTGTGATTGCCATATTTTAGATTGCTTTTCTTGACGATTTTTGCAGCTTTTCTAGTGTATCAGTGCCCAGCCTTAAGTGTTAATAATTTCAGTACTGAATTAACCCACCCACATGAGAATTTTTCTTTATCCCAATATATCGTAGGGGCGAACGGCTGTTCGCCCTGATTAATTTTGTGTTCGCCCTGATTAATTTTGTGTACGCCCTGATTAATTTTGTGTTCGACCTTGATTAATTTTTGGTCAAACTTGATTATTTTGGGCACTGGCAAATTAAACACTCAACAACGAAGCCGGAGTCCCATCAGCATGTAATAATGCCCGTTTGGGTCCGTGAATGGGGTCTTCGAGAATGATGGTTTGGTCGCGACTCGCACCCAAAGAAACGATCGCAATGGGAACTGTCATCAACTCAGCTAAATATTTTAAGTAATCCTGGGCTTGTTTGGGTAAGTCTTGCCAAGAGCGACAGTTTGTTGTGGAAACTTTCCAACCAGGGAAGCTTTTGTAAATCGGACGACATCGGCTAAAGCGACGCGAACTGGTGGGGAAATGCTCGCAACGTTCCCCATCAATTTCATAAGCAACACAAACATTGATTTCCTCAAGTTCATCGAGAACGTCAAGTTTAGTAATTGCCAAGCAATCTAAGCCATTGATGCGGACTGCATAACGCCCAATTACCCCATCAAACCAACCACAACGTCGCTTCCTTCCTGTAGTTGTCCCAAATTCCGCCCCTTTGGCACACAACAGTTCTCCAATTTCCCCATCTAATTCGGTGGGGAATGGTCCTTCACCAACGCGGGTTGTGTAAGCTTTGGCAACCCCAATCACACGGTCGATGGTTGTTGGTCCAAGTCCAGTACCAACACATGCTCCCCCCGCAACTGGGTTCGATGAGGTCACAAACGGATACGTCCCGTGGTCGAGGTCGAGTAATGTCCCCTGTGCCCCTTCAAATAGAATATTCCGCCGTCGCTGAATGCCATCGTATATCTTTAAAGAGGCATCAACAACATACTGCCGTAAGCGTTCGGCATATCCTAAATACTCTTCAATAACTTCTTGGGGATTTAACGGTGGTAGGTTATAAAGCTTTTCTAAAATGGCGTTTTTATAATTTATTGTCCACTCCAACTGTTCCCGCAGTCCTTCGGTGTCCATCAGGTCTAATATCCTGATTCCCGTCCGTTCCGATTTATCAGCATAGGTTGGACCAATTCCCCTACCTGTGGTGCCAATCTTGCGATCGCCCCTCTGTCCTTCCGCAGCTTGGTCAATTATTCGATGATACGGCATCGTCACATGTGCCGTCTCCGAAATATACAGATTATCTGTCGAAATTCCTAGTTGATCGAGTTGGTCGAGTTCGGCAATTAATACTTTCGGATCGATTACCGTTCCAGAACCAATAATACACTCGGTATCTGGATACAAAATACCAGAGGGAATCAAATGCAGTTTAAAGGTTTGACCTTTAACTACAATTGTGTGTCCAGCATTGACACCCCCTTGGTAACGGACAACTACATCTGCGGAGCGGCTGAGTAAATCAGTTATTTTTCCTTTTCCTTCATCGCCCCACTGGGCACCTATAACAATGACGTTAGCCAAGTGTTTATGTTTATTAAGCTAAAGTTTTCACAAATAATAATTATCAACAGATTCCAGCAATTATGTCAAGCTAAGTCAACAAGATTGTCGAAAAAATTAATGTTGAACAAGAAAGAATCTCGGAGTCGGAATTTAGGAGTTAGGAGGCAGAATTTAGGAATTTAGGAGTCAGAATTGAATTTTGTAGAATCTAAGTTTTTCTACTGCTATATCTGTATTTATTCAAAACTGAAGAAGCACATCAACTATATAAATTTATCTAAATTGAGTACTCCGATACAGCAATCGGAACCGGGAAGTCGTTATTGTTGTCTTCCTTCGATTTTGGATTGTTGAGTTATGGCAATTCAAACTTTATAGCTCCTGAAACTAATTCAATTAGTTTTAGTGGTTTTTAAGTTATCGGTAACAACGACAGCATCAAGCAAGAAATAGCACCTCGTTTCCGGGGAGTTTCCCACACACGCATGAAGAAGTTGTCTTTTACAAAAAAGTTGACGGCTGTTTTTGGGGTCGCATTGGCAGTTGTCATCTTACTTACCATCAGGATTGGGTAATGCAATCTTTACGAGTGATTACCCAATTGGAACGTACTTTATCGGCATTTAATCATACTGAAACTGCCGAACGAGGTTATCTACTTACTGCTGAAAAAAGTTATCTGGATGATTATTATAAAGGGTTGGAGCAAACAACTAGAAATCTTCAACTGTTGCAAAATCTGGCACTTCCGGCATCAAAAAATAAGAAAGAAATCCTTTTACTTAATCATCAAATTAGTGAAAGTTTTAATAGCTTTGAGCGTGAAGTTAAACAGCGAAAAATTCTCGAAAAATTTCCTCCAGGGCAAACTTCAGCCTCACGTAATTCTCCAAGCGATCGCCGTAAGGCGGGTACTTTGTACCAAAGCCCTGCGGGCAGGCTACGCCAAAGCGTAGCATCTCCTCCGGAGAATCGTACTTTGCGTGACTCCCCTTGGGAGCATAATGTCCATCAGATTCAGTGGTTAATTGAAAAAATTAAATTCAGGGAGCAACATTTATTACAACAACGGATTGATGGAGCAAATTCCAGCTTTAGAAATACGATCGCAACTTTCTCCATTGTCACATTTGGTGATGTAGGTTTATTGGGGTTGTTGTATATTTTATTACGAAGATACATTACTCGGTTGAAATCGACGGAACAACGGTTAATGTATAGCGAAAATCGGTTGCGGGCGATAATTGATGCCAAGCCCGAATGCATTCAGCTAATTTCCCCCGATGGAACCCTGTTAGAAATCAATGCATCAGGACTTTCAATCATGGAAGTCGAAACTGCTGATGACTTGCTTGGTAGATATGTGGGAATTAGAGTTGCACCGGAATACTTAGAAAAATTTGTGACGTTGCATAAAAGTGTCTGTCAGGGAATAGGAGGAAAGCTGGAATTTGAAATTATTAGCTGTAAAGGTACACGCAAGTGGATAGAATCCCATGCAGTACCACTCCTAAACGAATCAGATGGTACTTTTTTACACTTAGCCATGATGCGGGATGTGAGCGAACGCAAATTAGCCGAGCAAAAGATTCGCGAACAAGCTGCATTATTAGATATAGCTGTTGATGGAATTTTGGTGATTGATATCCAGGGTCAAATTCAATATTGGAATAAAGGTGCAGAACGTTTATATGGTTGGAGTGCAGAGGATGCAATCGGGAAAAATGTCACAAAACTTTTGTACAAAGATGATAATTCCCAACTACATCGTGCGATACTCCCACAGGGAGTGGCTGCTGCCATCGCAAATGTAATTGCATCTGGTTCGTGGCAAGGTGAGTTAAATCAATTACGTCAAGATGGCAAAGAAATTATAGTCGAGAGTCGTTGGACTTTGGTCAGCGATGGGATGGGAGAACCCAAATCCATATTCATGGTGAATACCGACATTACCCAGAAGAAATTATTAGAAGCACAACTCTTGCGATCGCAACGTCTCGAAAGTATTGGTACTCTTGCAGGAGGTATCGCTCACGATTTAAATAATGTGCTTTCACCAATTATGATGTCAGTACAGTTGTTGCAAATGAAATTGCCCGACAAAGAACAACAGAAGTTGGTAAAGGTACTAGCTTTAAAGTCTATTTACCAGCGACAGAAATTAAACAACCATTATCCAAAATTCTCCCAGAAATCGAAATCATGGCTGGAGATGGAGAATTAATTTTGGTAGTTGATGATGAAGCTGTAATCCGTAAAATTACTCAATTAACCTTAGAAGCCTGTAATTATAGAGTTTTGACAGCGAGTGATGGCAGAGAAGCAGTGGGAAAAAGATATTCCACCCCAGCCAAAATTAATGGTGCTGTTTCTTCTCGGAGCTTTTCGTGCAAAGCTCCGTCAATAAGGTGAAAAAATTGCACAATATCTTCCTGGTGTTTGTCTTGGTCAGGACTTCCCTGTCCGTGGTAAGAGCCTGGTTGAACAAAAGAATTTGCCGTTCCCCCTTTCGATGTGGCAATCCTAAATTGCCCTTCTTTGGCAGTTTCATCGTATTGCAATGCTTCATCGAGGTTCTTCGGCATATTTTCGACCTCGACTTCGGTGATGCTGTAGCGGTTTCCCTCGAAAAATTTTACGTCTTTTTGACTCAATGTCAAAAGATAAAAGCGACCATTACCATTTAATAGGGTTAGCAGGGGTTTGATATGGAAGCGATCGCTCACTACTACCAGTTCGTCGAATTCCAAGGGTAAAGCATAATAGCGAAATATATCGTTGGAAATGAAAATTGCCAGTCCCTTTTCTCCTATTTGCTCCCAAAAATCACCGCTATCGATTTGCTGGGCTTTTTGTAACAATGCATCTGCTTGCTGTTCCTCCAAACCGGCTTCTAATAAACGAGCTTCTGCGTCTTTGATTAAATTTTTAAATCGGATTGGATTTTGTCGCACCTCCGTTCCTGCGGGATAGATGGGCATATATATGGATACTGAATTCTGCTTTGGTTGTTCGAGTAGAGCTTTTATTTCTTCTTTCGTAATTATTTCCATAATTTCCCCTTTTTGATGCGAAATCAGCTATACCACCGCATCAACCGCTTGCTCGACTACGGCTAATTTGATGTTTTGCCTGTATATCCGTTCATTTCACGTCAAGGAAAGTTTACTTTCATCTTTCTGAAGAGTTAGTGGCGAGTTACTAATTGATGGCAATATCTGGGATACTGCGGGACTGCCGTCATTGAGTTAGAACCTGAGAACGAGTCATAATAGTTGCGATATGCCCTTGGCGTTAAGCTCCGCTTATTCCAATTGTATTGTTCGTGCTACTGCTTACGAAACTTTAACTACCCACCATAAAGGAAAAGTCAATTAACCAGCAGCTTTGAGCATTTCTTTAATTTCAGCATAACTATATTTTTCCCCCACAATCATCGGCTCGCTGTCGGTTTCAATCCAAACTTTAGCGCTATCGAAAGGATGGTCGAAATCATAAACAATGCTGCAATGACCGTGAATTTCCACCCGATGGCAGTAACCACCCTGAGAATTGTTGACCTTAATTACCGGAACATAATTACCCATACCATCCTTCTTCCCGAATAAATGCTTGTTGACGTGAATGCGGGAAAGCGCCTGTTTTCTGAGGTTTTTCCAAGTCGGTTTGGGACCGCGATCGCAATTTCTCACAACGGGGATTCCATTAACTAATGGAATCACCCAAATTCGTCCAACCTTGAAAGCTCCCTGTACTCTCATCTCTGCCAGCAAATAACGCAAACGACGTTCACAAATACCTAAAATTTTTGCTGCTTCTCTAGTTCCAACCATCTCAAACCCTTACTAATCCAATAACGGAATAGTTAAATTATTATTCCTGGGGAAAAAAAATCAATCCCAGATCGATATAAGTTTTGTAGAGCGGAAAATTCTCATCAATAGCGTCAAAATTCTTGTAATTGACAGTCAGAGATTTGTGATAAGAAGCTTTTCAGGGACATATCGTGCTAATTCTATCCAGATTTCCCACAGACTAGCTTCCAAAGTCGCTAAATTTGCGATCGCTTTTATTACCTCGAATATGCTCCTTTCCTCCCTGTCAATACTTAAAAACCCTCAATGAGAACTCGGATTCAACAAACTCCTTATGTATTTGATGGCACAGTAACCAGAGTCGAGCGAGATAAATTAACCATCCAAGTCAGCACTATTTCAAAGGCAAGATTCACAAAATATCGTCTTGTTGGGATTAAATCAAACCTTATGTCAAAATACATCAACAAAACAGCAGGTAGATATTTATTTTTTACTCAGCCTCTAAATAAAAATAACTGGTTCCACGGAGATTTACCTTAAACAATTGAGTTTAATTAAGAACTAAAGCCTGATTTTTCCGTAAGTATTTCTCCATCAATCAATCTTCCACCCCAAATTAGTAGGTTGCTCGTAAACCTTCTTCAAAGTATTTATATCCCTTGGAGAAATTAATGGTGGATTTCTCACTTGGGAAAAATATAATGCGTCGCTTGCTAATGGACTATGTCCCCAAATTCCCAAAGCATGTCCAAGCTCGTGACGGGATGCAGCAACTAGGTATTCCCCAGTTTGAGTGGGACTTAATAAGATAGTAAATCGATGATTTAAAAAATTATTTTTTGTGTATATTTCGTAGCTGGTTTGTGCCGATCGCGCACGGGGTGGATTTCCTTGAAGTGGTGGAGCTTTCCGCAAAATTGTAATATCTGCTAATTCGGCTTTTTCAACTAGCTGCAACGGCAAATAAGTTTTCCACTCTATGACGGTTTGAGAAATTACTTTTACCCATGCTTTTGCTTGATTTTGGTTGATACTTTCCGGTGTTTGGATGTAAATTTTAATTGGAAAATTAGACCAAATTAAATATCCTACCTGTGTTGGTTTAATTTGGTCAAAATAATCGCCATTATTATTTTTATCCTGCCATTTTTGTAGTGTTTCAGGCAGATGATGGGTTTTTGCGATTGGAAGATTAATGTTGTTTACTTGGTATGTAGAAATCTTATTAAATAAACTATTAGATACATTTTTAGAAATAGCAATGGACTGCAAGTTTGTAAAATAAACCAACAGTCCAGTACAAAAAAATATTCCTAAAAAGACAAATAAACGCTGTAAAAAACGAGTAACTGAGATTTCAGATTTTGGGTTGAGGATTTTCAAGTTTGCTTTTATTTTCCTCATTTCCCTATTTCCTAATTTCTATATTTTATTTAGGCAACCAACCAGCACTTAATACCACGGTCAAACCGAGGAAAACGGCTGTTAATGCCCAAGTTACACGATTGAGAGTGTTCTCTGCACTTTTGGTACTACTGAATAATTGAGCTTGTCCGCCAATAGCACCGATTCCGTCGCCTTTGGGGCTATGGAGTAATACTAAAATGATTAAAGCAACGGCGGAAAATGTCCAGATACCTTGAATTATGGTCGTAGCAGTCATAATAAAAATCGGGTGAATGATAATTGCAATGAGCTTAGTAGAAGTTAGAAGTTAGAAGTAAAAAATTAGAAGTTAGGAGTTAGAAGTTATGAGTTAGGAGTTGATTATAAAACTAACTCTCAACTTAAGTAATTATTTAATTCATAACTACATAATTCATGATTATTAACTCATAACTCTGAATTCACAACTAATAACTACTAATTACTAGCTCATCAATTTTTAATTTAGCTACATTCTAGCTTTTACGGCGGTACGATTTGTTCGGACATCGTAATCAGCAGGCTGTACTAAAGAACGTCCAGTCATTTCTTGCGGTTGCGGTAGTTGCAAAATATCCAGAATCGTCGGCGCAATGTCTGCTAGCTTACCATCATCACGCAGGCTAACATCAGTGCCATGTCCGGGAATTTTTGCACCTTCCCCCTCAACCACAATCAAGGGGACGGGATTAGTGGTATGAGCAGTCCAAGGATTGCCCCTATCATCTAGCATATACTCTGCATTACCGTGGTCGGCGGTAATTATTGCCGTGCCACCCGCTTTGTTGATGCCTTCGAGTAAACGACCTACACAACGATCTACAGTTTCAATCGCTTGTACAGTCGCGGGAATTTGCCCTGTATGCCCGACCATATCCGGGTTAGCGTAATTTATAACTACCAAAGAGTAAACTTGCTTGGAAATCGCAGCCAAGGCGACATCTGTGACGGCTTCGGCGGACATTGATGGTACTGCGTCATAGGTTGCAACCATTGGGCTACTAACTAATTCGCGGTCTTCCCCTGGGAAGGGTTCTTCCAAACCACCATTAAAGAAATAGGTGACATGGGCGTATTTTTCGGTTTCGGCTGTGCGAAACTGCTTTCTTCCGTTTTGGGAAATAACTTCACCCAATATATTACTGAGATTTTGTGGCTCAAATGCAACACTAACTTTTAATTCTGGGTCGTATTGGGTAAATGTCGCAAATGATAGTGGTGCAATTTGCTGGCGTTCAAAGTCGTTAAATTCTGAACTTACAAACGCTTGGGTTAGCTGTCTGGCTCGATCTGGGCGAAAATTAAAAAAGATGACACCATCGCCTGCTGCGATCGCCCCTGGTGCAATTCGCGCCGGAAGTATAAATTCGTCGGTTATCCCTTCGGCGTAGGAGGCTTGAACTTGTTCTACAGCAGAACGTCCAATTCCTTCGCCATCTTGAACCATGACATCGTAAGCGCGTTTGACTCGATCCCAACGCCGATCGCGATCCATTGCGTAATAGCGACCGCTAACTGTGGTAATTTTGGCATTCCCAATACGATCGCAATAATTTTGAATCAGTCCAATTGCGTTGACGGCTTCGCTGGGTGCGGTGTCCCGTCCATCGGTAATCGCGTGAATACAAACTTGGGAAATTCCTTGTGTTTTCGCTAAGTCAAGTAGTCCAAATAGATGGCTAAGGTGTGAATGTACACCTCCCTCAGAACAAAGCCCAACTACATGCAGTTTGCCGTTTCGATTCAGGACTTCCTGACAAATTTTAATTAACGCTGGATTTTGGTTGATGGAACCGTCTTCGACTGCATCCGAGATGCGTACTAATTCTTGCGGTACCACTCTCCCAGCGCCAATATTCAAATGACCAACTTCTGAGTTGCCCATCTGTCCTTCTGGCAAACCGACGGCTTTTCCTGACGTGCGAATGAGGGTGTGTGGATACGCTGCCCACAGGCTATTCATCACTGGAGTCTTAGCCTGCGCGATCGCATTTCCTTGTGTCTCCTCACAGTAGCCCCATCCGTCTAAAATGACTAGCACCACCGGAGCAACAGGTGCTTTGGTCATAGTAAAACTGCCCTTTACTTTTTGTAATATCCGAATAATACCACTGCTGCCCACCATCGCAAGTGAATTTCTGCCTACTAACTTCTTTTATGAGAAATATTAGTTTTTATAGATATTTCTTAATATTTAAATGCTTAAATTTGAACATATCGCAACAGATGATCTGCATAATTTGTGTCTAGTTGGCTGAACCGAAGAATACTAAAATATAAACCCGATTCCAGAGCCAAATCTGGAGCTTTTAACTAGCAATCTGCGTCAATAATTTAGGATTGCTATATCTAGATCGAGCATTGAGTTTTATTTTATGGTGAAAGCTAATAATCGGAATCATTTCAAATTTTTACCAATCAGACAATTGGCATTGAGAAAATTGTTACGTAAAATTACACTTATATTATTTACATCACCATTAGTTTTAACTCCAGTCTTGCAAATCGAGCCAAGTTGGGCTGATTCTCGCGTGAATCTACATATCGAACAATTTCACCAAGGTACTCCAGAACAGCGTCAACAAGCGGTACAATCCCTGGTAAATATTGGTAAACCAGCAGTTTCTTTTTTGATTCAGGCTTTGGAACACCAAAAACCACAAGTTCGCGCTCATGCTGCGATCGCATTATCCCAAATGGGTAATCATGCTACACCTGCTTTGCCTGCACTCTCGAAAGCTTTACGTGACGAGGATAAAACTGTGCGTGTGGAAGCTGCCAAGGCTTTTTCTAGTATTGGCAAACGGGGAATGGTTCCCTACTTAGTCGCCAATCTACGCCATAAGAATCCTTCGGTACGTTATAACGCAGTTCACGCTCTTACTCGTCTGGGTAAATATTCCCAATCCGCAGTCCCAACATTGATGAACACTTTAGAAAACGATAAAGAAGCTTGGGTGAGATTAACTGCTGCGACTGCATTGGGTGGGATTGGAGTTAATGCGGTAGAATCTTTGCCTACATTGGTTCGCAGCATGGAAGAAAAAGATGTATCTGTACGTCACAATGCAGCTTATGCAATGGGAGCGATCGCCTTAAGTTTCCAGGAACAGGGTAGTCAGGTTTCAACTGCCGACTTAGATCGGGTGATTCCCCATATTGAGAGAGGTTTTGCGATCGTCAAGAAACCGAGTTGGAAGTTTCGAGAACAAGCCATAACTTCTATTAGCGAACCCCTCGCAGCATTGAAGAAGGAAAGAACTGCCAGGGGCAAATAAATTCTCCCAATTGATGTAGGGGCAGGGTTTCCCTGCCCTAATTCACGTGAACTGGCACGAAATTAGAGAGATTAGAATATTTTATTTTTTAGAAGTTCCTGAAAAGTTGAGCGATCGCAAGCTCGAATATATTGCACAAACCACTCGATTATGCGATATAGCTTTGTCTGCTTATCGCTCACATCTTTCCCACACCCTAAAAATCACTTCTTCGCTTTTTCCTTAGCTTTAGCAACTTTTGCCGCTTTCTTTTCAGCTTTTTCAGCTTCTATTTCTGCTAATTTCGCGGCTTCTTTTTCCTCTTCCAACTTGCTTAAGTAATAGTGGTAATCACCTAAATAAATCCGGAAATCACCATCACGAATTTCCACAATCTTATTCGCAACTTGGGAAATAAAATAACGGTCGTGGGAGACAACAATTACAGTTCCATCGTAATTTTGCAATGCTTGTTCGAGCATCTCCTTGGCAGGAATATCTAAGTGATTTGTCGGCTCATCTAGGATTAATAGATTCGCTGGACGTAATAACATCTTTGCTAATGCGATACGCGCTTTTTCACCACCACTTAATGCCGAGACATTCTTAAAAACAGTGTCACCACTAAATAGAAACTTGCCTAAAAGTGTGCGAACCTCTTCATTATTCCAATCAGGAACTTCATCATGAATTGTCTCCATGACACTTTTATTCAAATCTAAAGCTTCGGCTTGATTTTGCTCGAAGTAACCGGGAATAACGTTATGTTCCCCAAACTTGGCAGTACCCTCAGATGGTGTCTCCATCCCTGTAATTAACCGTAACAGTGTCGATTTACCCGCACCATTAGGGGCAACAAAAGCAATGCGATCGCCACGCTCAATTAATAAATTCGCACCCAAAAAGAGAATTTTATCATCATATACATGGGTCAAATTCTTGATTTCCACAACTTCCCTACCGCTACGGGGTGCAGGTGGAAATTGAAAATACAGAGTTCGCACCGAACCACTTGGTGCTTCAACCCGTTCAATTTTATCAAGTTGTTTTTCTCGGCTTTTAGCTTGGGTACTCCGAGTTGCACTAGCGCGGAACTTCTCGACAAAAGCCTGCTGTTTTTCCAGTTCCTTTTGCTGCCGTTCAAAAGCATTCAACTGTGCAGCTTGATTTTCGGCTTTTTGTTGCAGGTACGCCGAATAATTCCCCAAATAAGTACTCGAAACACCCCGTTCAGTTTCAACAATTTGCGTACAGAGACGGTCTAAAAATTCCCGGTCATGGGAAACTATCACCATTGGAGTAGTTAATTTCTTCAAATATTCTTCCAACCACTCGATTGTTTCCAAATCCAAGTGGTTTGTCGGTTCATCCAGCAACAACAAATCGGGTTCTTGGAGCAAAATCTTACCCAAACCCATCCGCATTTGCCAACCACCACTAAATGCACTTACCAAACGTTCTCCATCTTCCACTTGGAAACCCATTTCCGGTAAAATCTTCCCAATCCGCGCATCTAAACCGTACCCATCCAGCCCTTCAAACTGACGCTGCAATTTATCTAACTTATTAATTAACTTATCAAGTTCCTCTGGGGAAGCCTTTTCCATATCACGCTGAATCTGCCCTAAAGCAATCTGTACGGCGTTAGCTTCCTTAAATACCGTCCAAAATTCCTCGTTTACCGTCCGCGTGGGATCGACTTCAAACTCCTGGTTGAGATAAGCTATATGTAAACTGGAAGGGCGAACAATCTCACCCGCAGTCGGTTCGATTTCTCCAGCGATAATTTTTAATTGGGTGGACTTTCCCGCACCATTGACACCAACCAAGCCAATGCGATCGCCCGCCTTCACTTCCCAATTTACATCCTTGAGGACTTCACCAGTCGGGTAAATTTTGCTGATATGTTCGAGTCGCAGCATCCAGTATCTCCAAGGTAATGAGTGGGTAAGTAGGGCGATTTCTCGCATCGTGTCCAATCTTAACAAAAATTAATGCCAAAATTCGTGCCATAAGCACTTTGAAGCAAAAAATTTAAAGGTTTTCACGACTCTATCTGTCACAATCGTTGTTCAACTTGGATTGGAAGTTTTACAAGGTAGCAAAGTTTCGTAAGTTATATGCCTCCAGCATTAAGCGTTTCAACACCTTTTGTTCCACCAGTGAAATAGCTATACCCTCCGTGGGTGCAAGTGCAATCGACATTATTCAATGAAAAAAGACAGATAGGAAAACCTTGAAAAATATGTTTAATAATTTTCTCAAGGGCATAAATAGTAGCGAATGCGAGAAAAATTCAGGTTACTTACAAAAGATAGGGAGTGTGTACCGCAGGGTAGCTTTCCGCAGGAATCGCTTTTGCAAGTATTTCAAATTTTCCTATAAAACCTTGTTTACCAAGGTAAAATTTCTCCATTGCTATGCCAAAAAGTACCCGTATTCTTTAATGTTAATCGATCAATGCGATCGAGCAATCCTTTGACTGAAACTTCTGCTGTAATTCCTGATGGAGAAAAATTTGTCATGCGGGTTTGTACTAACCCTGGATGCAGAATTGCGATCGCAATTCCCAAGGGTTTCAAGTCGTGGGAGAGGGATTTTCCTGCCATCGACAACGCAACCTTCGACATGCGATAACCGTAGGAATCACCAGAGGTATTATCGTCGATCGAACCCATACGGCTGGTCATCATTACTACTTTGGAACCGGGTTTTAGCAAAGGTAAAAGTGCGTGGGTGACTCGTAATGCTCCAATGGCATTAACTTCAAATTGTCTACGGATGCTGTCGAAATCCAAGTTTTCTAAAGAGACTCGTTCGACAATTCCGGCATTATTAATCAGCACATCGATGCTTAAACCCGATAAGCGATCGCGCAATTCGCTAACGGAACTGTCGCAAGTAATATCAATTCCGTCGATAATTTCTATACCCAAAGCTTTCAATTCATCGGAAGCATTGCGACAAACGGCAATTACTTTATCTCCCCGTTCTTGTCTAAGCAGAGACTGCTTGCTTGGATAATTCCAACAAACACAATCCATAAGCTGCTGCAGTTTTCTCCTCCTCAAGTTTGTTTTTCATCAACAAATTCACAACGTCTTTTTGTCCTTTTTGTTGTGCTGCGATGATTAAACCGTTGTAGCTAGCAATTTCGATCGCTTCAACTTTAGCTTGCCCAGATGCGATCGCACAATCTTTGAGGACGGGGTTGTTAATTTGCTGTAATATTTGCTTGCCTTCTTCAACTAATGCTCGTGCGGATTGGCAGGGAATGGGTTGGGGTTTTTGTCCCATTGTTTGGAAGATTTGCTTCAGGTTCTTAATTTGTTCCTGGGTTTGTTGACTGTGCATTTGCAAAATGGACTTGAGTTGCTGGTTGTTGGCTTGCTGTTCGCATTCCCGCAGCGCTTGCAGATATTGTTGTTCTGCATCGTATCCGCGACCAAGTTCCATTGCAAACTTTTGGTCTGCGGAGTTAATCTTGGTTTTGCTAGATTCTTGGACGTTAACCATTGTTATTCTCCTGGTTGTGTATGCGTTTTATCGCAATTACTCCTCCAAGTTACAGTCCAATTCCCAGGTGTTCGTCTGACTTTAGTTCGGTTTCCAATTACGTAATTTTTTCTGTGTTAGTACCTATATAATCCCAAGTTTTTTAACGACTAAATTACGAGTAAATATCCAAAAATATCTAAATTTATTTGTGCGATCGCCCGTTTTTATCGGCAATATTAATGGAATTGACAAAACCCCAATGCTGGCTTTTTTCCCCGTTGCTATTACCAAAAGTACGATATGTTCCAAACCTGACTGTCGTTATTTTAATCTCTCGTAGCTTGGATTACATTTTTTCTATTAGCAAAAATATATTTGCATAATATAAATTATTTAAATTCAAAAACATTTAAATTTAACATTTGCGATCGCAAGTCGAAATACAAATGCGATCGCTCGCTTTATCTCAGTACTGTTGCCTTTTCAAGTTGTAAAAATGACTTCGTATAATGTCTTCTGGTACTCGTTATTTGCCAAATCGAGCATTTCTGTAAAAAGATGAGAAAAAGGAGGGTTTGAATCGCTGTAAAATCTTCGAGCGATCGCCAATGTCCAAAATTGACACAACGCCATCTAAAGCTGTGATAAACGTGGGTAGAAATTAGTCCTGCTTGTCCCGACACATTTGAGAAGTTCTTATCCCATCACAACAAAGAGACATAATTACTAAAACTTAGCACTCGAAACTATCAATAAAATCAATGGCATGTATAAACAAAATATCTCTTTTACTTTCATCTATCCCTTGCATTGGATGCCGACTATAATCTATTCTCAATATTAAGATAGCTTTGAATTGATAAGTACCAGAAATAATGTTCTTATCGAGAGTATTATCTTAATCATATCTATACTAACCATAGACAAGTAACTTTACTAAAACTTATTGGTAGGTTATTTTGTATTTTTATGAATATTGATTTTTTGATAATACAAAACCTTTGCTAACTTATATATATGTCTGAGGAACCAATCTAACAATTAATTAAATGACGTTTATCTGGGCTAGGATTGTAAAGCTAGAGCTAATTAAACCTAGAAAAAGTAAGAGCAACTAACGTATTTTATCAAAATAAAATTAATAGCAATTACAAAAAAAAACTTATCCAATAGATGAATGAGTGTGTTAGAAGCATGTATATTCGCAACAGTATTATGCGGGTTTTTCGGCATAATTCTTAAGAAGAACCTAGTGATGAAAATCGTCTCAATGGATGTGATGAGTACGGGGGTAATCTCCTATTATGTGCTTGTAGCATCGCGAGAAGGTTTATTTACTCCGATTATTTCCGATGCCAAACATGGAGCTTATGCCGATCCGGTTCCCCAAGCAATTATATTGACGGCGATTGTCATTGGTTTTTCGATTCAGTCCTTAATGCTAGTTGGTGTGATGAAACTGGCACGGGATAATCCCACCTTGGAAAGCAACGAAATAGAGAAAAATAACACCCGATGACTACCATTACGATCGCCTGGATTGCTTTACCGTTTTTTCTGGGGTTTACTATCTATTTATTCCCCAAGTTGGACAAATATCTCTCATTTTTAGCGGCTTTTACTTCCGTCGGATATGCGGCTTTGGTTTTCACCCAAACATCGCCACTAAAGTTGAAGTTACTCGATAATTTCGGTGTGCTATTAACGGTGGATTCCCTCACGGGGTATTTTATTTTAACCAATGCTCTGGTAACTATTGCAGTTTTAATATACTGCTGGCAAAGCGATAAAACCACCTTTTTTTATGCCCAATTAGCGATTTTACACGGTAGCGTCAATGCAGCCTTCGTTTGTACGGATTTTATTAGTTTATATGTAGCTTTAGAGGTAAGCGGAATTGCAGCATTCCTGCTCATTGCCTATCCCCGCAGCGATCGCTCGATTTGGATTGGTTTGAGTTATTTATTTATCAGCAATACGGCAATGCTGTTCTATTTAGTAGGAGCGGTACTAGTATACAAAGCCCACCATTCCTTTGATTTCGCAGGTTTGCAGGGGGCACCCCCAGAAGCGATCGCCTTGATTTTTTTGGGACTATTGGTAAAAGGGGGAGTATTTGTATCGGGATTGTGGTTACCCCTCACCCACTCGGAAGCAGAAACTCCTGTATCTGCCATGCTGTCGGGGGTTGTGGTGAAAACGGGGGTTTTGCCTTTAGTACGTTGTGCCTTAGTTGTGGGTGAAATCGACCCCATTGTCCGCATTTTTGGCATTGGCACGGCACTTTTGGGGGTGTCCTATGCGGTTTTAGAAAAGGACACCAAGCGGATGCTGGCATTTAGCACTATTTCACAGCTAGGCTGGATTCTCGCTGCCCCCGCAGTTGGAGGGTTTTATGCCCTGAGCCACGGTTTAGTAAAATCAACCTTGTTCCTGGCTGCGGGGAGTTTACCCAGTCGCAGTTTCAAAGATTTACAACAAAAGCCAATCGACACCAGAATATGGCTCGTCCTAGTAATTGCCAGCTTGTCAATTTCTGGATTCCCCTTGCTAGTTGGGTTTGGGGCAAAAGTGTGGACGATGAAAAATTTACTTCCCTGGCAAGCGATCGCAATGAATATAGCTGCGGTGGGAACAGCTATTTCCTTTGCCAAATTCATCTTTTTAACTCCCGGTGGGGATATTCCCATCAAACCAGGGGTGTTGCCAGCAGTCTGTTTGCTCTTAGCTGGATTGATTTTGGCAAACGGGGAATATTTAGCAGCATACTCTCTAGAAAATATAATTAAAGCCCTGGGAACCATTGGTATTGGGTGGTTGGCATATTACTTTATTTTCCGCCGAGCCACCATCAAAATCCCCCATGTCTTCGAGGAATTCGAGCATTTGCTGGGGGGTATGAGCTTGATTTTAATTTTAATTTTTTGGATGGTGTGGTCATGATTGGGCATTTCATCTTACGTCTATCCATTTGGTTGTTACTTACTGCCAACGGGAGTATAGAAAACATCATTATTGGTGTCGCGATCGCAATTCTATTACCCCGCAGCTACACTTCCCCGGAATCCCTGAAGGACTTATTACGGATACTGGGAAAAATCATCGTCGCAATTCCCATAGCTTATCTCGAAGCCTTTGAACTCATATTTCGTCCCCACAATTACGAAGATGTGGTAATGGAGCGAGTTTTGGCAGGACGTACCCCACGTCTGGTCTTCCTCGATGTCTTCCTGATTACCTTTACCCCAAAAACAATTGTTTTGAAATACCACGAACGGGGTTGGTACGAAGTCCACCTGGTACGACGGAGGCTAAATCCATGAATGCGATCGCGATGAATGTAGCCTTGATTGCGATGATTCTCGCTTTACTTATCCCCATCTACGAAGCTTGGAAAGACGAGAATATTTGGCAAACCATGTTGGCATTTGCCAGTATTTCCACCAAAGCCGCAATTATCATCCTTTTCATCTCGGTTTTGCGGGATGATTGGTCGATCGGTATCGTTGCAGCAATGATTCTCACCGTGGGGAACGCAGGTTTAATGTTACTGGCACATATTCTTAAACGGATGGGGGATACATGATAGACGTACTAAGTTATACCTGCATTGCTGTGGGAATTTTCTTCTGGTTTTGGGGAACCTCCTTTCTTTTGGGAAAACGTTCCGTACTCTTCAAACTCCACAGCCTTTCCGTCGCCGATACCTTGGGTTCGATTGCCATCGTCTTCGGATTGTTATTGAAAAGACCCAATGAATGGTCCCTCCTCGTCCTCGCCATTGTTTGCTTGGCAATCTGGAACACCATGTTGGGTTACGTACTAGCATACTGTTCGACTCCCCAGGAGGAATCCCCAACCCATGAATGATGCTTGGAATGACAGTTATATCTACGCGATCGTCGCTTTATTACCCCTATCCGCCTTAATGTTAGTATCCCAAGTCAACCCCTACCATGCCCTAGTAATTCGCGGAGCCTTGGGAGCGGTGGCAGCAATGGTCTACGGCATTTTGGGAGCGGCAGATGTGGCTTTGACCGAAGCCTTAATGGGGACAATGTTGGCGATTACCCTTTATGCGATCGCAGTGCGATCGTCCCTCGTTCTCCGACTGGGGGTACTTGATGATGGGGAATCACAAGGGGATTTTGGAGAACTGATGGCAGACTTCCGCAAAATTTTCAGCAAGCGACAGATGCGTTTGGAACTAGTTACTTATCCTAATACCCAGGCATTACACCGGGCACTAATCGATCGGGAAGTACATGCAACTTGTATTTCCAGTGAAGGCGGAAACCAAGCCTATTGTACTACCACGAGAATTCAACGCATCTATGACATTATTCAAGCCGAACTTTCATCACCAGCAACATCACTAAACTATTTAGATACGAGTATAAATGCAACTATCCAGACAACTGGCATGGAGAAAAATTATCTATGAAATGGCTCTACATTGCCGCAGGAATCGCACTCTACATCAAAGCCCTGCTTATCCCCAATCCCTCACCAGACCTCGCATTTTCCATCGTTGACGCGGTTGTTAAAGATAGTGGAGTACCGAACGCAGTAGCGGGGATAATTTTCCGCAATCGACTGTACGACACCATTTTCGAGGTAGTAGTATTTACCATCGCCATCCTGGGAGCCAAATTTCTCCTGGCAAACGAAAGACCATCCTGTGCCATCTACCAATTTCAAGATCGACCCTCGATCGTTTTAGCTCGTTTGGGAGCAACAATTGCCGCATTAGTTGCGATCGAACTGGCAATTAGGGGACACCTAAGCCCTGGTGGTGGTTTTGCGGCTGGAGTCGCGGGGGGAACTGCGATCGGCTTGGTGGCAATCACCTCACCCCAGAATTGGATGCAAGCAATTTACGATCGCTACAAAGCTGCCACTTGGGAGAAGGTTTCGGTTCTGGTTTTCATCGTTTTGTCGGTTATCACCCTTGCGGGATATGAACTACCCTACGGCGAATTGGGAACCCTAGTTAGTGGAGGAATTCTTCCCGTCCTGAATTTTTTGGTGGCTGTAAAAGTTGCTTTGGGTTCCTGGGCTGTGATTTTGATTTTTATCCGCTATCGAGGATTGCTGTAGTTCACCTACGATTGTTATAGGATAGGTAAAAGCGAAACCTAAATTTATAGCAATTTCAAAAAAAATTACACAAAATATACCCAGGAATAGTTCGCGATTGAGCGTGATGTATGGCTCACAATTCCCCATTCATAGCTATGCTTTGGGTAAACTAGTAGAGACAAACACTTAACAAAGTGCGATCGTAAAGGTGGTAAAATACATATGGGTCGTTTAAATCCCTACTCGCTCCAAATGCAAATTACGCGAATGTTTGAACAAGGACAATCGCTCTTTGCAACTACAAAAGTGCAGGATTGGCTCAAAGAAAAGGGACATAATCCAATGGATTATGATGTGATTTTTAATCAAAAACCAGCACCTCCCGGTTCTAAATCAGTTATAGCTATAGAAATTGAATTACGTCGCAAAGACGGACAACCCGTAGACTCCTGGTTGCAAGAACAAGCTAATCTTCAAGCAGGATAAACGGATTTTGGATTTTAGATTTTAATCATGAACCATCTTCTTTGACACTCCCCACGGCTAGAAGCCGGGGGATTCTTGCTTCAAAGGGATTCCAATGAATTTACGTAAATCTTGCCACGGGGATACTCCCCGTGGCAAAGTTTACCCTCTGCAAGCATCTTGACCGTATGCCCTACGGCTGCAAGTCCGCGTATTGCGCGAAAGTGACCACAGGGATGCATCCCCGTGGCGCATTTCGCGACTACTTGAGCGGCTGCGATATCTCTATCGGTTGTATAGCCGCAATTTGAGCAAACATGAGTACGTTGAGAAAGCTCTTTTTTACCTGTCTCAACACCGCAATTAGGACAAATTTGACTTGTTTTTCGTGCATCTACCTTTTGAAAATAGACATCGCGCTTAAAACAAGTCTGTTCGAGGATATTGAAAAATTGACCGAACCCCGCATCCAAACAATGTTTACTCAACATTCCGCGAGACAGCCCAATTAGATTTAAATCCTCAACAAACACCATCCCCGCATCGTTACAGATTTGATGAGACAACTTTCGATGCCAATCCTTACGGCAATTAGCAACGTACTCATGCAATTTCGCTACTTTATAAAGTGCTTTTTTCCAATTATTCGAGCCTAATCGTTTTCTGGAAACATGCTGTTGCAGCAATTTCAGCTTGCGAACGGCATCAACAAAAAACCTCGGACGCTTGACTAAAAGCCCATTAGAAGTGGCGACAAAACTTGTTAAGCCAACATCAATTCCTATCGCTTCCCCGTGCGGTTGTGGTTGTGGTGGATTTACATCCCATTGGACAGTTAACATTACGTACCATCCAGAA
Source organism: Calothrix sp. CSU_2_0 (assembly GCA_012034595.1). Lineage (GTDB taxonomy): Bacteria > Cyanobacteriota > Cyanobacteriia > Cyanobacteriales > Nostocaceae > Brunnivagina. The sequence goes on from JAAUPE010000095.1 coordinate 22,867, forward strand.
ACTTTTCTTACCACACGAGCTTGTTTGATAATTCCACCGTCTGGTATCGAGCGGGATTGGCGTACTTTTACCGCTCCAATAACGGGCAACTTCACACACCCGCGAAACTTTCCGGGAGGAGTATTCCCCCCGGAAGATTTCGCATTTTCGAGGGGATTAACACTCAACTGTGGAAACGAAAAAGACCGCATCCGACCCTGTTTTTTAAATCTTGGGAACCCATGATTCTGTTCCCACATACTTACAAAAGCTTTTTCAAGTCGCCTTAATGTTTGCTGTAAAGATTGAGCATTAACACGTTGCAAATACTCTGACTCTTTACGCGCAGCAGTCAAAGACTTGCATTGACTCGCAAAGGTTGGACGGGGAGCATCGGCAGGAATGATGTAACAACTGCGGAGACTGCAAGCATTCACCTGACAACTACGAGACCAGAAATTGCTCAATTTCCCCACTACGATACAATTTTGCATTTTCTCCTATTAGGAATTGCGGCATATTTAAGCCATCTTGCTTTAAATAAACGCCAATTTTATATATTAAAAACTGCCCTACCATTAGCACCTTTAGTAGTTTTCTTTTTTTGCATTATCGATGAAATCATTCAAAAATTTACACCCCATCGCAGTGCAGATATTATGGATTTAGCCGCAGATATATGCGGCATTATTTTGTTTACCTGGCTAGCAAATAAAACACCAATAAAGCAAGGTTCCAATCTCAAATAATTCAATAAAACAAACTTAAATAGGCAACAATGAAACATGCGCTGACACAATTTTCCATCCCTCAGGGAAATAATGCCACATCTGGCTTTGTCTGCCCTGACGTTCGATTCCGTCCATAACTCGACGAAATTCTAACGTTACTGCTGCGGAATCGTTACCAAATGTGACAACTTTGAGATTATAAATTTGGCGATCGATTTTAAAATCAGGTCGAGCAACGCGAAATTTACGAATTTCATCACCACCATACAAATTTTCCGTAATCCCAAACCTGATAACTTCCGGTGCATTCCAAAATAATTCATCAAGGATTTCTAACTTATTATTACAAAGTGCATCCTCATATTTCATATACAAGCCAGTCAACTTTGTTACCAATACTGAATTATTCACTACCATATCTCCATTTTGTCATTAATCCCCTATTGTATGCGGGAGTATAAAGTCTAAATAAATGATTGTAGTCAGATAAGACTGCTGTAGTCCTAACTACTATAAGTAATCCCGCAATTCCTGTGTATTTAAAGATAATCAATGCCATTCCTGAGAAAAAGGCGGAAATTCAATAATTATCATGGATATTGAATTCAACAGAATATAAAAATGTCTCCTGTTTTACAGAATTTATGTTCTTGATAAGAAACTTGTCTGAAAAAATCATTTATTAATTTTCTTTGTTACGGTAAAAAAAATTGCGATCGCAATAGTTTCCAATGAATCATAGAAATCTGTGGGCATCTGCCGATCATGCTCTAAACTACTTAGCCTTCTCAGATTCTATTCCTCACCGTACCGAGGGAGAAGCGGTACTTTTAGAACTGGTACCGAAAAACGCAAGGTGTATTCTGGATTTGGGAACAGGGGATGGTCGATTGCTGTCTTTATTAAAGATTGACCGACTGAGAGCTAAAAGCATAGCGGTTGATTTTTCTCCAACCATGTTGGAAGTCGCAAGAAAGCGATTTGCTGACGATATAACAACAGAGGTAGTTGCTCATAATTTAGATGACCCATTACCTACTTCGTTATCAAAAAATGGTCGTTTTGATGCGGTGGTTTCCAGTTTCGCTATCCATCATTTGACTCATATACGTAAAAAAACACTTTACGCGGAAATTTTTGACTTACTCGAACCTGGTGGAGTCTTCTGCAACCTAGAACACGTATCATCTCCAACACCTACAATACACGCATATTTTCGGAGAGCAATCGGAATCGAAAATCAGCCATCGATACCCATCTAACATACTTTTAGATGTGGAAACTCAACTAAATTGGTTGCGTGAACTTGGCTATATGGATGTTGATTGTTACTGGAAATGGCTGGAGTTAGGATTGTTGGTTGGATTTAAACCAAACTAAGACCATTCATTGCAGTATTCAGTATAATAGATGAACTTAATTTGGCTATTGTTGCGGGCTTCTTCGTTACAAGTTGCGATCGCAATTCTCACGGGTTTAATTAGCGGTGGAACTTCTGCAAGGTTAATTGCGTTAATAAATAGCGCGATTAGCGGTAATTCTACTGAGGATTTAACATGGCAATTTCCAACTTTGGCGTTAATAGTTCTGGTTAGCGGTATTATTTCCCAAGTTCTGTTAATTAAGCTTTCACAAAATGCTGTTTATCGTTTGCGGTTGCGGTTAAGTCAAGGAATTTTGTTTTCACCTTTGCGTCATCTTGAGGAACTCGGTGCTAGTAAGCTTTTAGCAACTCTGACTGAGGATGTAACAACATTATCAAATACAGTTTACGCGATTCCATTTATCTGTGTTGATATTGCTGTTATCGTCGGTTGTTTAGTTTATCTATTGTGGCTATCAGGTGCTGCTTTTGCTTTTACTATTGGGTTTTTGATGATAGGAGTTGGTAGCGTTCAATTATTAATTAGTCGTGCTGATTATTTTTTAACATTAGCACGGGATGAACAAGATAATTTATTTAAACACTTTCGGGCAATTACTGACGGTATCAAAGAGTTAAAATTAAATTTTATCCGTCGGCAAGATTTTTTTAGTGAAGATTTACAGGATAGTGCGGCAAAGTCTCGAAATCAAAATGCAGCCGCACTTTTTACATATTCAATTTCTACAGGTTGGGGAAATTTATTATTTTTTGTCTTAGTTGGGTTGCTACTTTTTGTAGTTCCACAAATTCTTGCTATTAATCCATCTGCGTTAGCAGGATTTGTACTAACTTTGACATATATGATGTTGCCAATGCAAAGTATTTTAGATAAACTCCAACAACTCGCAAAAGCTAATGTTGCTTTACAGAAAATTGAAAACTTGGGTTTAGAATTAGCAGCACAAACTGAAGCAAATACGCTGATTTTACATCCGGTTACTCAAAATTGGCATCAACTTGAATTACAGCAAGTTACTCATACATACAGAGGGGAAAAAGAAGATAGCAGATTTACTTTAGGTCCATTAGATTTAAATTTTCATCAAGGAGAGATAGTATTTATTGTTGGTGGTAATGGTAGCGGTAAATCAACACTTGCTAAGTTAATTACAGGTTTATATATACCGGAATCAGGAAAAATTCGTTTGCAGAAGAAGATAATTACTAATGATAATCGGGAATGGTATCGTCAGCATTTTTCAGCAGTTTTCTCTGATTATTACTTATTTGAAAGAGTTTCCGGAATTAATAGTAATTTTTCTCAGCAGCAAGCACAGCAATATTTACAGCAGTTAAAACTTGATGATAAAGTCGAGATTAAACATCAGAAATTATCGACGACATCACTGTCACAAGGGCAAAGAAAAAGACTTGCTTTACTAGCAGCATACTTAGAGAATCGCCCCATTTATTTATTTGATGAATGGGCATCCGACCAAGATCCAATTTTTAGAGAAATTTTTTACAAGCAGATTCTGATGAATCTAAAAAAGCAGGGAAAAACGGTTTTAGTAATTAGTCACGATGACCATTATTTTCCAGTTGCCGATCGCGTGATTAAATTAGATTACGGACAGATAGAATATGACAAACAAAATCATGATTTTTCCTAAGTAAATTCTAGTTGTGGGAAATCTTCTCAAAAGGTATATCGCTAACAGGGTAAATTTCCCATTTAGGTGCGTCAAGGTGCCACCATTCGCTTGCTAATCCTGAAAAACCTTGTTGTTTCATCGCATCTTCGAGTAACTAACGATTTTGGCGCGATCGCACGTTTAAAGTTATGTCTTGTGGATCGGCAACTTCAATCGTACAACGTGGTGTGGGTACTGGAGTCGCGACAGAGATGGGAGGAGGGGAAACTGTAACCGTTACTGTGGGAATTGGTTTACTATCGTTCACTGGTTCTTTAGTAATGGAAACAGTAGGTGCTTTTGGTGCCACCACGACTACTGATACTTGTGGGGTAGGTTGATTGATACGAGTTGCAGTTACGATTTTTGTAGACTGTTTAATTTCAGAATTTGATATTTGTTTATCCGTTTTTGAGGTGTTGTATTCACTGGAGAAGTAGATAATTCGTCTTGGGATTTAACAGATTGACTTGGTGTCGATTGAGATACTATTGCTGTAGAGCTAGATAAAGATATTTGATTACGATTTGCTTGGATTCCATAAATTAAACCTACACATCCTAGTAATAAAACTCCTCCACCTACTAACAATTTTAGTCCCGATGATTTCTGCGTAATTTGTGAATTATGCGAATTAAATGATGTTTTTGCCACTATTGTATTTTCGTCTTTTTCTTGACGAATTACCTCTACTTGCCAAGTATTTGTGGCAACAACAGTTCCATAACCTTCTGTTGTCGCTTCTGAAGATGGTAAACTCTGCTCTATTACTTGTAAATTCTGCCAAATTTCTTGAGTATTTTGAGGACGGTTTGCGGGGAATGGCTGCATTAAATAATCAATTAAATCGGCAACAGCTCTTCAAAACTTCCGCTTCTTGCTGAAACAATTCAATTGCTTTCGGATGATTATTGTGTAAAACCTTGAGAATTTTTAGCTTACCACCATCATTTACCTCATAGATTGTACCAAAACCACTTGGTTTATTGCGATCGCTAAGTAGTTGGGTCACGCGATAGCAACTTTCCAACAACAAATCAGAACCACAAGCTGCACAAAATAGAGTGGCTCCAGCAACATTTTCAGGCTTTGGACAACTGGGATTAATGCAGTAGCTCATGTATGTTTTACTTTATATAAGGCAATAGTTATCGCAATCTCAGAATAATTTAGCAGGAAAAACTCGATTGCTACAACTTTGCTATTTTTTGATACATTTTGCCTTCAGTAATATCCGAAAACTATAATTTTTTGCGAGGGAGAAATCATAATAAGGATGTATGTTACTCAGCTTTCCCATACTTATGATGGAATGGAAACAACTCCTAACACCGCAACGACTCGGTAAACCCGAACCAGAAGATATACAATTAGATCGAACCTGCTTTCAAAAAGATTGCGATCGTATTGTCTTCTCATCACCTTTCCGTCGTCTCAAAGACAAAACCCAAGTATTTTCCCTCTCTAAAAACGATTACATTCGTACCCGTTTAATCCATAGTCTCGAAGCATCCTGCGTCGGTCGTTCTCTTGGTAGAATAGTTGGATACGAAATCGTCCACCGTCACCAACTAGAGAAATACGGGTTTAGCGGTTCTGACTTTGGAGATATTGTTTCTGCCGCTTGTTTAGCCCATGATATCGGCAACCCTCCATTCGGACATTCTGGAGAAGATGCAATTCGCCAAGGTTTTGCATTATGGTACAGTAACATTAATAAGTTGGGTGAGGATTTTCTCGACACATATCAAAAATGCGACTTTGATTTATTTGAAGGAAACGCACAAGGTTTTCGCATTCTTACTAAAATTGAAGTACCTCCCCGTAGAGGAGGAATGCAATTAACTTGTCCAACATTAGCAGCATTTACAAAATATCCTCGCGAATCGTTTATTCCAGTAAATATTATTAATCAATATACAGGTTGTAGCGTCAAAAAATCTGGTTTTTTCCAAGCAGAAAAAGAACTATTTACAGAAGTTGCAGAAACAGTTGGATTAATTCGCCGAAATCAAAATGCTTCCTGGTGGTCACGTCATCCCCTCGCATTTTTAGTAGAAGCTGCTGACGATATTTGTTATTCAATTATTGACGTTGAAGATAGTTATAGATTGGGATATATTTCGTTCTCACAAGTTTGTGAATTATTAGGTGAAATATCAGGAATTAATATTAATGAATATGATGCTAATGAAGCCGAAAAAGTAAAATATTTGCGGGGAAAATCTATCAATCAACTAACTCACGAAATCGCAGATATTTTCTTGAATAATGAATACGAAATACTAGGGGGTAAATTCGATCGAGCTTTACTATCTCTAAGTAAATATACATCACAATTACAACTTATTAGCACCACTATTCGTAGTTCTGTTTTCATGCATCCAGATGTTTTAGGAATGCGAATAGCAGGATATGAAATATTAGGAAAATTATTCGCTGATTTTGTCGATGCAGCTTTACATCGCAGTCAAAAAAGTGAGTTAATTACACATATGCTCCCTAAAAAATATCGTCCAATTCCAGATGAGAATGACTATTCCAAAATATTGCGAATTACCGACTATATTGCTGGGATGACAGATTCATATGCAACAAGTTTATTTCAGAAATTTAGCGGAATTTCACTATTCTAAAACATAATATCAGCACCCAAATCATGAAACCACAACGCATCGAACCTAACCAAGGACAAGAATCAGTATGGGATTACCCACGTCCTCCTCGTCTAGAAGATACCAACAAACACATCCAAATTATTTTTAATAGCAAAACAATTGTTGATACTCACAACGCTAAAAGAGTCTTAGAAACTAGCCACCCTCCAGTTTACTATATCCCACCAACCGATATTCAAATGGAATATTTAATCACGCAAACACCACAGTCGAGTTTCTGTGAATGGAAAGGAAATGCTAAATATTACACCCTGCGGGTATGCGATCGTGAAGTGCAAAATGTTGCTTGGTTTTACCCAGAACCCACACCAAGCTTTACATCTATTAAAAATTACGTTGCTTTTTATGCCCATCTAATGGATGCATGTTACATAAACGGGGAAAAAGTAATCCCACAACCAGGTAATTTTTATGGTGGTTGGATAACTAACGACATTGTTGGACCATTCAAAGGGGTTCCTGGTAGTTGGGGGTGGTAATTAATTAATACAACAGCCAAAACAAAACCCAATTCTTGCAGTTATAAGAATTGGGTTAAATAGAGTATAGAAGAAAAATAGCCCTGGCACTGAGCAATTGTTGCATGGGGCAACCCCCAAACTATCGTA
>JAAUPE010000276.1 GCA_012034595.1 Calothrix sp. CSU_2_0
TTGAATGTTATTTAGTGCCCATTTATATTTAAGTATATTTACAAATGGGATAAAAAATAGGTAAATAGGCAAAAAATAAATGGCAAACCCTCAAGAATGAATTCCAAATTTGCCAGTGATAACACGGTAGGCATCTATGTAAAACCAAGGACACAATATAATGACGTGGCAGACTACTCTGATAAATTCTTTGTGAGAATTTTTTTATTTGAAATGTCGCGCATATAAATAGTTATGCCTGCCTTATCTGTCTGTCGCTATAGTCATATCAGGTAAGTTTCATATTTATTTAATGTATAGCTCTTAACAATATCCCTAAGTGCATCAAAAGGAATAGAGGTGTGCTGTATTTAGCAGAAGTACAAAAACAAAAAGGTGGTTTGCTCAGTGGTGGTAAAGCTGAACTTAAGCTATTGGCTTGTCAGCGAAACGACCAAAGCTGGAGTTCTATCACCGAAGAAGTAATTACCGCAGAGGAAGCTAGCAAGTTAAATGACGGTGCAATGGTGATGGTGGAGTTGAGTCCCCAACGTCAAGTGCAACGCATTCAAGAGGCTGGAAAACCTTTAGTTAATATTTTGCAGAATTATTCTCGTCAAGTAGAAAAATTCAAGGCAAAAGAAGAAGAAATCGACCAGTGGAAGGAGTCGTTGACGTTCCAAGCACAGGAACTTAGTCGTCGCGAACTCGACATGGAAGATCGAATTGCACAACTTCAACAAATGGAGGAGGAGTGTCAAAATTTAGATTCCCAACAGCAAGCGGTTGATTCATCTCGTGCCGAATTTGAACGTTTGACAGAAGAAATTGAGCGCAATCGTCAAGAACTTGAAGGTGCTTGGGAGCATTTGCGGGGGGAACAGCGACGTTTGGAGGAAAACCAAGCGGAGTACCAACAGGGAACTTTTGTGGATGCGGCACGGGCTGCGCTATTGCGTGAGCTACTCGATCGTCTGACAAATAGTGTACCTACTACCGATGCTGTGGTAGAGCATTTGGGTTTTGCTGTGGAAATGACGGATATGCAGCAGGGGTTGCTAGATTCCCATTGGGAGAAATTCCAGTTGCGAAAAACAGAGGTTGAGCAACAGCAAGTCGAAATTGAAGCTTTGTTGGCAGAATTTGCAGAAATTCAAAATGAATTGCAAATCAGCGAAACTGCGCTCGATCATCAAACATCTGAGTTGAAGGACAATATTGCTAAACTCAATAGCAAGCAAGAGTATGTAGTTATTTTGAGGGGGTATTTACGCTACCAAGAAGACATGTATCAGCAGATGTATAGCTTGGCTGCGATGTCTGGTAGTGTGGCTTTAGATGAATCCTTTGATATTGAAGCTTTGGAGTTGATGCCGTTAGAAGAGTTAGAACAAACGGTAAAAGATTTGCAGGAGAAGTTAAGTATTGATTCGAGCTTTGTTAACGACCAAGAGCTAGAGCTTAAATATAAACAAGAAACTATAGAAGACCTCAAACAAAAAATTAGCCAAACTGCGGATAGCGATCGCGCTGTATATGAAGAAGAATTAAAGGATGAAAAAGACCTTTATCAGATGTTGAATGAAACCCTGGTAGGGCAACGTCGCAATTTATTGCAGCGTCAAGACCAATTACGCGCACATCAAACGGTTTTGCTACGGAGACAGGGCAAGGGATTAACCAGCGAACAGCAGGAAAATCAAGCTGATTTGATTCCAATTTTAGCGCAAATCGAATCCCAACGTCGGCAGCAGTCTGATGAGTTGCAAAGCATGGAACGGGAAATTGAGCAAATCCAAGCCAGTATCGATTTGACGCAGGGAATGATTGAGAGTCAAATTCAGGAAATGGAGGAAAAACGTCAAGAGTTGAAAGTCAAAGAAGAAAATTTACAACTTTTTCAAACTGCACAAGCTGAATCAAAAGCTGTATTAGAGTTTTATGAAGAGGCTCTACAACCAATACAAGATTCTGTGGATGGTTTACGGCAGAAGTTACAAGGGGTAAATGATTCTTTGACGCAAGTTCAAGAATCTGGCAATTCTCAGCACGAAGTTGTTGATGAGATGCGAGAAACTTTGATGAGTTTTATCGCTCAACCTGAGTTAGCTACATCTTAGAGGGTGTTTATAATCTGAATAATGCAATGTCAATAAGGGCAAACAACCGTTTGCAATATCAATAAGGGCAAACAACCGTTTGCAATATCAATAAGGGCAAACAACCGTTTGCCCCTACAATATTGGTAAAAAATTATATTGATTGCAAGCAAATCCAGTCTCCTTCAACAAGTGCGATCGCACCTCCTGGGAATGGATCTGTTTGTGTTTTTTGTGGGGCTACAATCAAAGCAGTCAATTTCTCAATATGCTCAAAATTGGGTGCATAGGGAAGTATTTCTAGTAAAACTTGCCGCATTACCCGTCTTTGTAGTGCGAGTGGTGCGTTTTTTAATATACGACGATTTAGTTTTAAGGGTAATTGGGAGTCAGAAGTCGAAAGTGGATGCTGGGGAGTTAAAATTTTTTCTTCCCTTTCTCTTTTCCCTTCCCTCATTGCCTCTTCGTGTAATTCTGTGGCAGCTTGTTCTAAATATTCCACTTCAGCTTGAAGTAGTTCGGCTGTTTGTGCCAAACTCGATTCCACTTGCGGGTTAAAATTTTCGCGTAAATAGGGAATTAACTCGTGACGAATCCGGTTACGAGCATGTTTAAAATTTTGATTGGTTGAGTCTTCCCAAATTGGTAATTGAAAATCTTGGCAAAATTGAGCAGTTTGACTGCGGTTGATTTCCAGCAGAGGACGTACCAAACTAACACCGTTGGGAAGTATACGTTGCCATGTCAGTGCTTGTAAACCATCGGCACCAGTCCCACGCATTAGATTATAAAGTAAAGTTTCGGCGCGATCGCTCGCCGTATGTCCAGTGACAACACAGGAATAGTTATGAAGAAGTCCAACTGATTCTAATACTCGATAGCGCCAATTCCTGGCAGTTGCTTCACTATCAACTGGCTCATCTGCTACTTCTAAATAAAACGGTACTTTCCAAATTTGTGCTAAATTTTCAACGTGTTCTGCATTAACACTTGAATCATCACGCCAAAGATGATCGCAATGAGCAATTCCTAAATCCCATTCCCACTTCGGTTGTAAATCTAACAGCAATTTTATTAAACATAACGAATCTTGCCCACCAGAAACAGCGACTAATATACGTTGCTGGCGTTTGAATAATTTACGTGCGCGAATAGTTCGATGTATCGCCGCATGGAGAGGTGTCCATACCATTTTAGATTTTGGATTTTGGATTTTGGATTGTAGAGACACGATATATCACGTCTTTAGATTTTGAATTTGTAGAGACGCAATATATCGCCTCTTTGTATTTTAATTTCTAGATTTTAGTAATTATTATAATAATTTCATCTCCAAGGGTCATTATCAGGATAAATAAAAGTTTTAGATTGTTTACAAATTGACCTTTACAAATTTATAAATATTTAGACTATTATTCGGACTCCCATATTCTGACATATTAATTACTAGTTGCGCCCAAATCATCAAGAGTCGAATCATCTTTATCCGGGCAAAATTCCAGTGTCACCCGCACTTTTCCCTTTCTCCAGCCATTAGCACGGAAACGTAAAACCTCACAATCAATACCCGTATCAAACAGAGATGATTCTGGGCTTTCTAAACCAACAAGTTCTTTAATTGCTTGTAATAGTTGAATGACCTTAAATGTAGTTGCAACTTCAAAACTCTCAAGTGTCTCTGAATTTACAGAAATAACTTCATGATGGTGCAGTCTTTGAAATTCATTATCCATAAAATTATTCTCTAACTCCATCTATTTTTGATAAAAATTAAGGAATTAGCTGAAAATAAAAGGAAGTTTTAATAAGAAAAATATATACAATTCATTATGTATTTATACCAGGGCAATATTGGTATTTTGAACAAGCTAACTTCTTTGGGATGCTGGAATGAATATTGCGATCGCACGGGAGCAAAGCTAAAAATCTTACTTCCCGGTATGGCGATTAACGGCTCTCTCACGTACATGAATTTGTCCAAGTCCAAAACGTTAAAGAGCGATCGCACTTCGCTTATAATGACGTAAATACGTAGTTAGTGCGTAAGTCCTGACTATGAAAAACCCTAAGTTATTCGTCACGAATAACTTACCGGAACCGAGTAAGCATGACGCTAACCTGAATTTGTTGTCTTGACACCTGTTATGTTATAGTATGTTATAAGAGCATACGAAAAAGATAAACTAAAAAAGAAAACCCCAGCAAAGCTGAAGGAGTTCTTTTCATGAGATAAATGCAAGCTTCTTATGTTCTATTTAGTTTTTCTGATTCCTCCTATCAGGATACCTTGGTTTGCTCCGACGCAAGCTTAACTACGTCTAATTATCCAGATGCAGAATGACATTCCAATTGGTAAATAGACAAACGTTAAAAGCTTAATAGCTTCAACTACATCAATATCAAAATTGATGTGACTTACTATCATTATCATTTTTTTAACCAATATCCGTAATCTGGAAAAATTAAAAATATCCCAACTCCTGCAAAAACTGGTACTTTTCGCAGGAGTTATTAATATTTAGCATTTTGGTTACGGGTTCTAATTTTAGATACTAGCATAAGGGGAGCGGAAGAGCGAAAAATTCCCCCTCTCCGCAAATTGCAAAGAAGGGGTAAAAGAGTAAAATCTCTAGAAAAACCAGCCGTAGGAATGTAAACCTTTACCCAAAAGATTCACACCCAAATAGCAAATCCAGACGACAACAAAGCCACTTGCAGCTAAAATCGCTGGACGACGACCTTGCCAGCCCTTAGTAATGCGAGCATGGAGGTATGCTGTAAATATTAACCAAGTAATTAAAGCCCAAGTTTCTTTTGGATCCCAACTCCAATAGGAACCCCAAGCTTCATTTGCCCAGACTCC
>JAAUPE010000013.1 GCA_012034595.1 Calothrix sp. CSU_2_0
TGTAAATTTCCATCAACTTTTTGTTGTTTTACAAGCTTTTGTACTAAACTTTTTGATACAGAAAATATATTAGCTACTTTCCTGATTGAAATGTTTTTCTGAATATGCGCCGCAACTATTTTTTCTCGAAGATCGATAGAGTATGACTTCATTTAAAAGTATTTGTATTTTAATCTAGTGTACCTCATTACAGACGGAAGTGCTGTATCGCGAGCAAAATAACGCATACACCAATACAAAAATGCAGAATCAACTGATGAGTTGGGTACAAGGCTTTTAAAACCTTGATTAGTACACATCGGCTTACCAGCAATAGCAACATGACCAATTGGCGCTCTGGAACTAAAAAGAATAGCACCCGCAGGCATTAAAGTTGTAGAACAGCTTTTATATCCTACTTCGGTGATTTTTTCTGGTGAGTCTTCAAGAATAGGACTTTTGAGTTTACTTAAATCTTTTGGAGTTACCCAAGAAATACTACCACCCCAATATTCAGGTTTATTTCTGCTAGGTGTAGAACCTGAAATAATCTGACAACATTCGCCAAGCTTTTCTAACTTCCAACCTAAAGGTAATGAACCCATCTCAATAAATCCTCTATCAACTTATCTAAATAGTTTAAATAACCACATTTAAATAAAATTAGGTGTTTTTGATACGACTGATAACGCAATTAATAAACTCTACATTTCCAAACAACACAATTCTCCAAACAACACAATTCGCCTCGCAAAAAATGCACCCACGCACAGCATGAGAACCAAAGAAGTAAATAAACAAATGTTTTGCTGCAATTTACATCAAAACCAAGCCGAATTTATTCGTGCGATCTATTTGACCGACAAAACAAAAATTGCGATTAATTTCCCTTATTTAACTCGTTACCTGATTACCAAATAACAACTAAAACAAGAGAAGCAAAAGCCTTTATACCAATTATTCGTGAAGCTGCATAGAATTTTACCCCACCCCTTAATCCCCTCCCCGCTTGCGGAGAGGGGAAAAATCCAGTCTCCTCCCCGATATCGGGGAGGGTTAGGGTGAGGTTCTTGATTAGAAACCTCCACCTTCCCAAACAATGCGATCGCTCGCAAATTATAACCCGGTTCGCGTTTTCTCGTGTCTAGAAGTCGGATTTAAAGCGAAGTTGTGCGAAATGGGAAAAATCTGACGATAGAAATCCGACCTTTCACTAAATCTCGCAGCACCAAAGCCACCCCAGTCATCAATCCAAACACCTACAACGAAATAATCGTTTCATTAGTTTCATTAGTGCGATCGGCACTGTGACGTAGATGTAAAATAACTTCTGTATCAAGCCTCTTGAGAAAATTCAAAAGTTTCCCCTCGCTGAAGCGTTGAAATTCTCCCTTCATCAAATGAGACACTTCTGGTTGAGGAATACCAAGAAGTTCGCTAATTTCTCGCTGTTTGAGATGACGTTGTTTTAAGATACGCAACACCTGAATCCCAATTTTACCACGGGTAAAAAGCTCATCCGCATCCTCAAGACCGAGGTCAGCGAATACATTACCACAGCTTTGTTCAAAAATAGGTTCTTGTGTCATGGTTGTTTTTCCCTTTCCTGCGCGTCTTTTTCCCAGGAAATATATCGATCGAGTCCTGTAAACGCAGCATAACGCATCCATTCTCATATAAAGTGAAAATGTCACAATACCAAATCTCTGGTCAAGGCAAAATAAATTTAATTTAATGGCTCAATACAAACACGATCGTTTCTTCAAGTTTTATATTCAATCTTTGTATAAAACCAAGGGGAATACTCTGCAAAATATCCAAGTCCGTAATGATGAAGACTTAGAAATCGATTTGCTATTTATAGCAGAACAGGAAAAAGTCGGATGGAAACAAGAGAATCTAGGTTTATTCGACTTATTAATGCAAGAACACCCCACAACAATTATCGAACATTACAGTTCCTATTTAGAAGAAACGGATATTCATAAATCGATTACTCGCAAGAATCTTTACTGGGATAAAAAGCAGAAAGAACTCCTAGAAGAAGCTAAAAGCAACCCGAAATCATCAAATTATCAACAAACTAAGAAAGAAGCAAAACAACAAATTGACAATCATAATCCATTTACCTGGATTCTCACAGTTAATTGCAGTGAAAAACTCTTGAAATCATGTAATGCTCAACTAGCAGAAGAATTTGGTGCAGGTGTATATCGACTTCCTCCAGTTTTTCGGATGGGAATTGTGATTATCGAACAATTGCTAGATAGTCCACAAACAGTATGGTTGAAAATGTTAGGAAATCGGGAAACCACGAAAAGTGCTTTTGAGTCGATTAAACAGTTATCGCCAGAACGCCGGGAGAAAAATGATATAATCAGTGCATGTATAAAATACTGTGTTTATTTACGAGACATACCTGCTGATAACTTAACGACCGAGGATAGAGATTTTATGAAAACGATGGAACAAATCGATGCTTGGTATGAAGCCGAAATAAACAAGGCTAGGTTAGAAGGTCAACTAAAAGGCAAGATTGAATCGGTACATACCATCATTAAAGCTAAATTTGGAATTTCGGCTCTTACACCACAGATAACTAGTCAACTCGAACAGCTAGATAGCCAGCAACTTGATGAATTTATATTAAAAATCTTTAACCTACAACAAGAAGAAATAGAAAAATGTCTCGATGAGATTGTCGGTAGGAAAAAGTGACGTGCGATCGTTGGTATGCAATATCTGAACTATGAGGTTTTATGAAAGCGATCGAAGTGATGGGAACTGTTGATGAGCAAGGACAACTAGCTTTAGATACTCCCCTAACCCTAGATAAAAAGAGTCGCGTTAAAGTAATTGTTTTAATCCCAGAAGAAGAAAACAACGAACAGGATAAATCTAAAGAGGAAATCATCACAGATTTTCGTCAAGCTTGGCATGAAGCAATGACTGGAAAAACCATCCCTGTTTCTCAAATTTGGGACGGAATCGAGGATGAGTGAAGAAAAGTTAATAGAAGTTGTCGCATCACCAACTTTTAACCGAAATATACGTACCCTTGCCAAAAAATATCGCAGTATTCGCAGTGATGTACAACCGATAATCGAGCAACTTGAAAGTGGAGAATTACCAGGAGAACAAATCCAAGGGACAAATTATACTGTTTTTAAACTACGGGTTCGCAATAGCAATATTCAGAAAGGAAAAAGTGGTGGGTATCGTTTAATTTACTATCTCAAAACAGCAACAGGGATTATTTTGCTCACTATTTATACAAAATCCGAACAAGCTGATATTGCGGCTGCGGAAATTAAAGATATTATTGCCGATTATGAACAATCATCAGTTGAAAATATAGAAACGAAAGAAGATATCTAGATTTAAAAGCAAAATAGAAAGGCGATCGCACATCGATCGATACCCCAGCCATTAATTTGATTCTTGTGTAATCACTCCTCCCAAAAACTTCAAAATTTTTAATACTTCATGCAAATTATTACGATATTGCGACCTCGTGGAAAATAGATCGGAAACACCATACAAATTACCCAAAGTTTTCACAAACAAATAACTACTACCATTAGTTATCATCCCGTACAAAGGTCGTTCTGTAGGGGAATTAGCAGCCATATAAGCCAACGTTTGCGGAATTGCCAATTCCACATCAAAAGTCGTTTTCTTCGATTCTATTAAAACAATCCACAATTGCCCTTGTAAAATTAAAGCATCAATCCTTCCCCGTAAAATCTCCTCATTATCCCCTTGCGCTGCAATTTCCACCGATACCTCAGTCTTAAACTTGTACGGTGCTTGATAAAAACCAGCAAGTTCAAGTAATGGCGAAAGCACCACCATTTTAATAGTTTCTTCTAACAGACTACCATCAGAAATTTGGTAAAGGTAATTTTGTCGAACTTGCTCTAATCTGGAAATTTCGGTCTCATCTAATATAGGTAAATCCGCCATCCACTCAGTAAAAAATTGACCATCATCACTGAGCCGTAACCCCAGCTTTTCCTCAACTTGTCGAAGTGTGGTAATACTTTCCGCAATGGCGATACTTGTTGTCATAACCCACTTTATAAGACCTATTTATATATAAAGATAATTCAAATAAACTAATAACGATCTTATCACCCCAGCAATTTCTCCAACTCATCCAAATCGGCTTGAATTTCCCCCTCCAAATCCCGCAATTTCTGTAAAATCACCTTGGGTTTTTCATACTCCACCTCTGCATATTCCACTTCCTTATACCGATTAATTGATAAATCGTAGCCATTTGCTTGGATTTCATCCTTGGGTACAAAAAAAGCCTTACCCGTCCGTCCCAGTTTTTCAATATTTTTCTCAGTATTTTGTTCGGTGTTTTCTGTCTTCTCCTCCCCAAACAAAGGTAAATCCTGATATTTCCCATCCCCCACAGGAATATCTGGTATAACCCGCGAATGCCACTTCGCTAACAAATCGGGAATATCGTTTTCCTCCACAACCTGACGTTTATCATCCAAAGATAAACCATCAGCAGTCATATCGTAAAACCAAACCCAATCTGTACCCCCAACCCCGGTTTTTGTAAATAACAACACCGCCGTTGATACCCCTGCATAGGGCTTAAACACCCCCGAAGGCATGGAAATCACTCCATCTAACTTGTGATTATCCACCAGTATTTGCCGCACTTTTTTGTGAGCATTTGAAGAACCAAATAATACCCCATCCGGCACAATAATCGCCGCTCTTCCGCCAATTTTTAATAACCGCAAAAATAACACCAAAAATAATAATTCCGTCTTCGTTGTTACTACTTCCTTCGTTAAATCCTTGGCGATTGTGGACTTCTCCACCGAACCCTTAAACGGAGGATTTGCTAATATCATCGTAAACGCTTCTTTGATTCCCCCATGTTCCTCCGACAGCGAATCCCGCGCTTCAATTTTTGGGTCTTCAATCCCGTGTTGCATCAAATTCATACTACCAATTCGCAACATCGTGGCATCAAAATCAAACCCATGAAACATATCCCGGTTAAAATGCTCCCAATTTCCCGGTGCATTTAAAACCAAATTCCCCCCACTATCCTGCAATTCGCGCAAATATTCCGACGCAGCCACCAAAAATCCACCAGTTCCACAAGCCGGATCGCAAATAATATCCCTGGGATTGGGAGCCATCAAATCCACAATCATCTTAATAATATGACGGGGAGTTCTAAACTGTCCGTTCGTTCCTGCTGTTGTCAACTTCGACAACATATACTCATACAAATCCCCCTTCGTATCCCGATCCTCCATCGGAATATCATCGATTTGAGCCACCACATTCGCCAACAAACTGGGACTACCAATCAAAAATACGGCATCCTTCATGTGACGCGCATAAGCCGTATTTACCGCTTTATCAGTACTGGTTTTATCATCATTAGTTTTCTCACCATTGGTTTTATCGCCATTTTTTGACCCCAAATTCTTAATAAACGGAAAAGCCTTATCCCGAACAATCCGCAGCATTTCCTCCGCATCATCAAGATTCTTAAAATAAGACCAGCGACAAATTTGCTCATCAGGAGAAAACAAAGGCTTTTCCACAGGCTTTTTCAACCGTTGCGCTTTCTTCTCCTTCGCCAATTCCAAATCATCCAGACGTTTGATAAAAAGCAAGTAAGAAATCTGTTCGATCACCGACAACGGATTACTAATCCCATTATTCCAAAAACTCGTCCACAACCGATCGACCTTCGATTTCAACTCACCTGTAATCATACAAATACCAAAATACCCAACAATAAAATATCTAATAACACTGGCAAACACTAGATTATACCAGCAATATTTAACACCCCAGAGCGTTTGTATTGTAAATCTACATGCAGCTTGTTCAATCTCTTGTATTTCTGAGGGCAAACCAGGTTATGCCAAAATTTACGCAAAACTTAAAAATAAACCTCAGCATAGTTACGATACCTTGAGGTGACATACCGTACAAACACTGATGGCTATGTGCAATGTAAAGATATTGTAAAGAAATGTCAAAAAAGTTTCTGGTATCCCCTGTATCACAACATGAAGACCTTTTGCTATTCTATAGATGTAAACCACTTTTGTGATTTGATGGTTGACACTTATGGCAGGAAGAAAGAAACTCGATCGCACCAATCTCCATGCACGAGTAGCTCAAGGGACAGGAGATAAGTTAAAGGAAATCGCCCAAAATCTCGGCTATGTCTATGATGATGAAGGCTCAACTGGACAATTATTGGATGCGTTAGCGAAGCTTATCGAAGATATCGCTAACGGAGAAATTATCTTAATCCTCAGCAATAAATCATCTGTAATCTCTAAAAATAGTTAAATTTATTCATAAAAACTGGTGTAAAAGCAATTTAAAATAAATTTGGGGACAATTGTGTCCCCATTTACTGAATTAAGGAGGTGATTTATTGAATCAAAACGGTAATGGTCATCGAGGTTTTTGGAATCCAGTTAAAATCTTTATCCGTCTTTTCCAAGGAGTTTGGAAAAAGCGAGACGAAGTATCGGGAGAAACCTACCTCGTTGACTCAGAGGTTGTTGAGCAAGACTTGGAAGACATCGCTGATGAACCAGGTGAGCAAAACAACACCAACAACTAACATATAGTTAGTAGCCCCTAGTAGCCTGCTAGGGGCTTTACTCAAAATTAAAACTGATTTAATTATGGCAGATTCTAGCACCCCAGTCGTTTGTCCTGTGTATTACCAAATTATTCAGCGCAGAGGTAATGGTTGGGCTTTTAAACATGGTGAACCATTTTTGAACCTATTTAATGCTCCAAATTTATCTCTCGAAGACGAATTTGCAGCATTTGAAACTTCGATGAAAAAAGTTGCGATCGCGCTTTTCCGAATTAACGGAGGAAAGCAGGGTTACTACATTGCAAATATATTGGATAAACAATATTACTACTGCGGTACTCAGTGGGAAGATGTGAAAATCAAACTCAAGGAATTGGGGATTGGTAGAGATGACCCAATTTAGGATAAAGGTTAGAGAATGAAGGTAGATTCGGAAATCAGAATATATTCAAGATATTGGGTTTCAATGGAGACTAGCCATGCACCAAATAAATTTACAAGAAGCAGAAACTCGATTAGCACAGCTAATTGAAGAAGTTGCATCTGGGGAGGAAGTTATCATCACACGCAGTGACGGTTCAGCTTTTAAGATTGTACCAATTACTTCTAATGTACCGCGTCCGAAATTTGGTAGTGCCAAAGGATTAGTGAAAATTGCCGATGATTTTGACGAACCATTACCAGAATTTGAGGATTATGCACCATGAGATTGTTGCTTGATACCCACGCATTTCTGTGGTTTATCGAAGGTAATCTCAATTTGAGTGATAGCGCAAGACAATTGATTGAGGATGAAAATAATCAGCGTTTCTTGAGTATTGCCAGTCTGTGGGAAATGTCCATTAAAGTTAGCATAGGGAAACTAGAGCTTGGAATTCCTTTTACCGAGTTTTTCCAACAACAAGTTTACGGAAATGCGATCGCATTACTTGAAATTCGAGCAGAACACCTGGATATATTAGCTAAGTTACCTTTTTACCACAAAGACCCATTCGACCGCTTGATTATTGCCCAAAGTGTAGTCGAAAATATTCCATTAGTTACAAAAGACGGTGCATTTACAAATTACCCTGTAGTGCTGCTATGGTAAAAAATTTAGATATTCTTGCGAGAGCGATCGCTTTACTATTTACTAGTATTCGGAAATTTTAATCCCCAAATTTTCTATATAGTCAGTCAGCGAAATCCCACGAATATCTGCCAATTCCACCAAATACTCTATGCGTTGTGCTTGTAGTTTTTCTACTTGTTCGCTCAAACTCAATAAATTTTGATGCTCATCAATAGTTAAAGTCTCTGCATCACGTTTAGCAATTAATTCATTGTAACGATGTTGAGTTTCTGCGGGAATACCCTGATTTATCTTCATCAGTAATTCCGCTTCCTGAAGCGGTAAGCTAGTAGCTTTTCGCTGTGCTTGTAGTACAATCACTTGAGATACAAATTGCTCCAAATCAGCTTGACTCAACTGTTCAACAGCTTTTAGCAAATCTTGCGATCGCATTTGTACTTCTACTTTGACTGTTGACATTTTTCATCTCCTGGTAGCTAACCTATTGATATTGTAGTTAATTTGTTGAGGCTGATCATTAGCTTACCTCCCCAAATCAAAAGCAAACGGTGGTAAAGTCACCTCAATCCCATCCATCAAACTCACACTTACCTATAGTATTTGCTTCTTCTAAAAGTGATTAAATCACATTTCTACACGCGCTTCAAAATACCGTCGATATAGTTCACAACTAGGTATAACTTGATTGCCATGCAGTTTGACCAAACCCATACTATGTAGTTTAAATGCAGTTAATTGTTCTAATTCTACAGGTGTTGGTGATTTCATTGCTTCGTCGTATGCTGCTGCTAATTGGGGATGTTCTTGTAGATTTCGTAAGTGTCGATGTAGATGATGGCAATAAATACCTGCATCTGTTGCTGCGGTTGTAATTAACTGTTGCAAAGTTAGATTGCCAGATGCTAGATGATATAAAGCTTGTTGGATTAAGTATGGATGTCCGGACAGCAGTTGCATCAGTTCTGAGAGTTCATTTTCAGATAAATCCAGTCCATAGCGTTTTTGTAAATCGATTAACTGTAATTGATTAAATACTTGTAATTCAATAGCTAAACCGACATTAAAGGGCGATTTATTAATATCTAAAGGAATATAAACTTCTGTGGAATGGATAATAATTAGCCGAAGATTTTGCCAATTAGGATTACCGCTATCCCCATAGGCTGCTTCTTCATACCAAGAACGGAGTAATGTAAAGAAATCATCGGCAATTTCTGGATGTAAAAATACTTCGTCAATATCATCTAAAGCTAATACTAAAACTCCATTAATATTTGGTAGTAAACAGTCTTCAAAATAAGCAGTACAATTACTTTTACTACCAAAGGTATCACTCCAGTAATCTTCTACTCGATAGGGTAGTTGTAATTTGCGGGTAATTGAAGTACAAAACCAGCGCAAAAATTTATCTAAGTTATTAAAAATACTGCGTTCTGCTCGTTGTAAGCTGAGTGCAACTGTATTCACTTGATTCTGTTGTTTGGCATGGGCTAAAATTCTCACCATTAAGGAAGTTTTACCCATCTGACTGGGTGCTTTAATGCGAATTAGTGCCCCTGGTCTGGTAATCTCTTCATAACAGCGTGATTCTACCCCCGGACGTTCGATGTATAAGGGTGATTCTAAAGATATTAGTCCTACTGGTGCTTCTAATTCTGTTTGTTTGGATGTGGAGGATGGTAAATAGGATATTGTTGGTTTTTCTTTCACCTCTTCAGATTCTGCAAATGCTCGTTGTGCTAAAACTGCCATTAAATTAGTTTTACTAACTTTTTCCCCTAAACTTAATGAAAGAATCTGCCACAATTTAGGACCTACATCATGTTTAATATATTCAGGAGCATAACCACAATCATCTGCAATCTTGTCATACTTTTGACCTAATAATGCCCCTTTGAGAACGGCAATTTCAATATTTTTAAGGTGTCTGTTGGTTTTGTGGAAGACTGCTGCATCTGCTATTTTGAGAGCTAATTCAAAGCGATCGCGTCTTCTTTCATGATTTCTATCATAGCTATTCCTTCATTTTTAATGACAATAATTAACTTCAATTAAAATTTCTTCATGTAATCGAGATTCTTGGATAATATTCTCGGCAAATTTGTATAAGAGGTGAGTAAAAGAATCATCAGGGTGTTGCAAAGCAAAAATTCCCTTACTACCTAGCTCTGTCATTTCTTGTGAAAGCGGAAAAATACCTGATACAGGAAGGTTATAGTTTTTTTCGACTTGTTGCTGGAGTTCAACCAAGTCTATATTTATCGGTGTTTTGTTGATAGCCATCATCATATTTTTAATTTGTAACTGACGAGCAATATTCACTGTTACATCAGTTCCTTGAAAGTCCTGGCGGTCTGGGCGTAAAATAATAATTAATAGGTTAGATATAGCTATAGATAGTAAAGTTTCTCGGCTTAAACCGGGATGGGTATCGATAAATAAATAATCTAAATTAAGTTCTTTAATTAATCGTCGAAATCCACTATTAAGCAAACTCACGTTGTATCCATCACTGAGAATTTTGGCGATATCTTCAGGATTAATACTGGCAGGAATTAAGAAAAGCTGACCTTTTTGCTGGTTGGGAATATAATCACTAATATCATATGCAGCCTCAGTAATAGAAATGCGATTCCACAAATAGTCATTTAAGGTTTTTCGATTATCATTAATATTAAATAGGGCATGAATACCGGGGGATTGTAAGTCAGTATCAATTATTGCCACTCGTTTACCTTGAAGTGCAATTAATACTGCTAAATTAGCTATGAGGTTAGATTTACCAGTTCCACCCCGGAAGGAGTGCATCGAGATAATTTTAGACATAATGTTTTTGACACCAGAATTGAGATTCCTAGTAGTCCATTACTCTAAAAAAAATAGGAATGATTGGAAAACTGACCAGAAAACGGGAGATGAACCACTAGCTAATTTACTAGTGTGATGCGATCGCACTACCGAGTGAAAGATCAGTTTTGCTGTGCAGATGGATTTGTAAAACTGGTCTTGACAAAAATAGATTTTTGTGTTATTCCAATTAACTAGGACTCTATTGTTTTAGTTTCAGCTTCTGTGCTGACTGATTTTTTGTGAGTATTTCATCCAGTTCTTCTTTAGGAACCCATTCACTGACAGGAGTCACCCTATACTCATCTGTGCGTCCTGTACGTTTAGTTTGGGTGACAAAATGAGCATTAATCAGAACTTTGATTGCTTGTTGAGCCTTGCGTGTACTGTTAAGCAGATTTGGCGATGTTTGAGTTGAATATAATATAGTTTGTAGTCTGAACTGTTTCAATAAGGGTTAAAATCCTAATAAGAACACACAATGGTTTACTCTGGATTAGCTGGGGAATATTCTCCAAATCTCCAACGTAAAGGACTAGCATTTTTAGTTTCTAATACCTGTTCAATTTCAAACTCAACTAAACGCTCTGCTCCCGCAAATTCATTTAATCTTTCTGCATCCCAAATTACTTTTGCTTTCCCTATTAATTGCAAGATATTACCTGTTTCAAAGTCTATAAATAATAAACCGGCGTGGGGATTTATCAGTAAATTACCGAAGGTTTGAAACATATTATTTCCCGCATAATCAGGGAATAATAATTTGCGCTTATTTATGACTTTAACAAATCCCGGAAATCCTCCTCGATGGGAAGCATCAGCACCACTTTCGGGATGAAAACTAGCAATGAAAAATGTGTCTGCTTGGGTTATCCAAAGTTGATTTTGTTCGCTTAAAGTTTCTCTAGTAAAAGTTTCCGATTGTTCTCTAGATTCAGTTATATTTTTTTCGATATGACGGGTTTGAATGTATTTTGGACAGTTAAAAAATGTCTGAGCAACGTGTATTTTTATACTATTTGAGTCTAACTCAGCTTTGCCATTGAAGCGCGATCGCCTACGATTTGACAAGTCAATCACTAATAAACCAATATTTTGGTTGTGGTGCAGATTTTGGTACAGTGGATCGGTAGGTATAAGACTACCATCTAAACTGATTTGTAAGGTCTGTTGGTTTAAAACCTTGATAAAACCAGGTTGTCCTGTTAATAAAGATGCCCAAACTTGACCATGTATATCTACTGTAGCGGCGATCGCCAACTCTTGAGTAGATAGAAATTCCTCTGCTGCTGGTTTGATAAAATCGCTGATGACACTACAGAGTTTTTGCGCTTCTTCACGTTTCCCTGCTTGGGTTTGGACTGCGATTTCTCCGGAATGAAAAGACATGGGGATTTGGGGGGATATGAATATGATTCTCAATTTATCTCATGTTATCTAATTAACTCTAGATCGGTTTGGCGATCGCTCAGACAAATAAAACTGATCTAGGCAAACATTTATGAATATGTTATTGCAATCGTGATTTAATTTCTGGGATATTGATACTGATAATAATAAATCTGTGTAGGATGCATACATAATAATGGCAACTCTCAAAGCCTCTCAACCCGGACTAGGGACGATTAAGCAAGCTAGAATTGCGAAGGGTTGGTCTGTGGATGATTTTCGCTGGTTAGAGTCGGCTAGCGAGGTTTTGGGTGTTTCTTGGCAAGAAAATGGTGTTTTGGCTGTGGGAATTTCCGAGGGTACTTGGAAGCGGTTCCTAGGGGGGAAGTATCCAATTAATGCTGAGGCTTTTAAGGCTTATTGTCAGGTATTGGGGTTAAATTGGCAAGAGGTTGCAGAAAAAAAGCCAGAAAAAGTAGTTTCCCCCTCCCCCACTCCTGTTACAGATTGGGGAGATGCTCCCGATGTCTCAATTTTTTATGGTCGTCAAGTAGAAATACAGTTAGTTAAGCAGTGGGTTATACAAGAAAATTGTCGTTTAATCACGCTGTTGGGGATGGGTGGAATTGGTAAAACGACTCTTTCTGTCAAGGTAGCACAACAAATTTTGGAGACAGGAAATATTGAGTTTGTAATTTGGCGAAGTCTGCGTAATGCACCACCGATTGAAGATATTTTAGTTGAATTAATTCAGTTTTTATCGTTACAGGAAGAAACTTTTTTACCTAGTAATGTATCAGCGAAAATTTCTCTATTATTAAAATATCTGCGTAGCTCGCGCTGTTTGTTAATTTTAGATAATGCTGAGTCGATTTTACAAGTAGGTGAACGTACTGGTCTTTACCGAGTCGGGTATGAGGGATATGGTGAATTATTGCGATGTTTTGCGGAAACTTCCCATCAAAGTTGTTTGCTTTTAACTTCGCGGGAAAAACCCCAAGGTTTAGCTAGATATGAGGGAGAAAATTTACCTGTACGTTCTTTACAGTTGACAGGTTTAGCGGATAGGGAAGGACGAGAGTTATTTGCCCTCAAAGGTCAATTTACAGCTTCCGAGGGAGAATGGCAAGCTTTAATTTCTCGTTATGGTGGAAATCCCCTGGCTTTAAAAATTGTTGCGTCTTCAATTCATGATTTTTTTGAGGGGGATATTTGTCAATTTTTAGAAATATCCCAACAAAGTACGTTTATTTTTGATGATATTCGAGATTTACTCAACCAACAATTTAATCGTCTGACAAAGTTGGAACGAGAAATTATGTTTTGGATTGCGATTAATCGTGAACCTGTTTCATTATCTGAATTACAAACAGATTTTGTTACACCGATTCTCTCGCGTGAGTTGTTAGAATCCATCGCATCCTTACAAAGAAGGGCTTTTATTGAAAAAACTACTGGTGGTTTAACTCAGCAACCTGTGGTGATGGAATATGTGATTAATCAAATTATCGAGTTAGTCTCTGAGGAAATTTTTAATCAGGATATATGTCTGTTTGCAAGTCATGCGTTGATGAAAGCACAAGGAAAAGACTATGTGCGTGAGACTCAAATTAATCTGATTTTACAACCTGTGATTAATCAATTAATCAATCAACTGGGGAGTTTAGAAAATATTTCTCATTATATCAAGCAAATTATTTCTAACTTACAAGGAAAAACACCTAAAGAAACGGGATATGTCGCTGCTAATTCTCTACATTTATTACATCAAGCTCAAACTGATATTAGTGGCTGGGATTTTTCTCGTTTAACACTTTGGCAAGCTTATCTACAAGGTGTAAATTTACATGATGTGAATTTTGCTAATTCTGATTTATCTCGTTGTGTATTTACGGAAACTTTAGGTAATATTTTATCTGCTACCTTTAGCCCAAATGGAGAACTTTTAGCCACCTGTGATACTGACTGTAATGTGCGAATTTGGGAAGTTAAAACAGGTAAATTACTGTTGATTTGTCAAGGTCATCAGAACTGGGTACGCTTCGTCACTTTTAGTCTAGATGGGAAAATTTTAGCGAGTTGTGGTGCTGACCAGCTGATTAAATTATGGAATGTTAGTGATGGTATTTGCATTAAAACTCTCATTGGACACCATCATGAGGTATTTTCTGTTGCTTTTAGCCCAAAGGGTAACATTTTAGCCAGTGCAAGTGGCGATCGCACGATTAAAGTCTGGGATATTCATGATGGTAACTGTCTCAAAACTCTAACCGGACATACCGATTGGGTGCGTTGCGTTGCTTTTAGTCCAGATGGTGAAATATTAGCAAGTAGCGGTGCTGAAGCGCAAATTAAATTATGGGATATGGAATCTGGTGAATGTCTGCAAACCTTAATAGAACATCAAAGTTGGGTGCGTTCGATTGCATTTAGTTCAGATAATCAAACTTTAGCAAGTGCAAGTGGCGATCGCACGATCAAAATCTGGAATTATCATACAGGTGAGTGCATCAATACCTATACAGGACATACAAACAGCGTTTATTCGGTAGCATTTAGTCCTGGGGGTGAGATACTAGTGAGTGGAAGTGGCGATCGCACGGTGAAAATTTGGGATTGCGACACTCATACTTGCATTAAAACTCTGCACAAACAAACTAATGAGGTTTGTTGCGTTGCTGTCAGTCCCGATAATCAAACAATTGCTTGCGTCAGTTTAGACCAAACTATGCGATTGTGGGATTATCATAGTGGACAATGTTTAAAAACTTGGCAAGGAAATACAGATTGGGCACTTCCTGTAAAATATAGTCCCTCTGGGCAATTTTTAGCCAGTGGAAGTAATGATAAAAGTATTAAATTATGGGATTTGCAAACAAGGAACTGTTTAAGAAGTTTGCAAGGACATACAGATTTTATTTATGGAATTGCATTTAGTCCTGCGGGTGAAATTTTAGCTAGTGCGAGTACCGATTCTACAGTCAGATTGTGGACTATAAATACAGGAAAATGTTTTCAACTTTTACAAGGACATACAGATTGGGTTTATGCTGTAGAATTTCATCCCCAAGGGGAAATTATCGCTACAGCAAGCGCAGATTGTACAATTAAAATCTGGGATTGGCAGACAGGAAAATGTTTAAATAATTTAACGGGTCATCATGATAAGATTCTGGGAATTGCCTTTAGTTATGATGGGCGAATCTTAGCTAGTAGTTCAGCTGACCAAACTGTTAGAATCTGGGATTGGCAAACAGGTGATTGTGTGAAAATTTTAACTGCTCATGAAGATAGAATTTATGCAGTGATTTTCAGTCCAGATAATAAGATTATTGCAACTTGCAGCACTGACCACACAATTAAGTTTTGGGAATTGCCAACAGGTAAGTTTTTAAAAACTTTAACCGGACATCATAACTGGGTTTTTTCGATTGCTTTTAGTCCTGATGCGAAAATCCTTGTTAGCGCTTCCCATGACCAAACTGTGAGAATTTGGGATGTAGATACAGGTGAATGTCAACATATTTGTGCTGGACATACCCATTTAGTTTCCTCGGTTGCATTTAGTCCAGATGGTAAATTCATCGCTAGTGGTTCTCAAGACCAAACTGTGAGAATTTGGGATATAAATACGGGTGAATGTAGGGGAATTTTCATTGCAAAAAGAATGTATGAAGGTATGAAAATTACTGGAGTCAAAGGGTTAACAGATGCGACAATTTTAACACTCCAAGCTTTGGGTGCAGGTGCAGTAGTGTAAATATTCATGATGTTTTTTCTGTTGTCGTTAACAACCACAGTTTTTCTAGCTTCTCAACACGTCGTTTGCAAATAGAAGCTTGACATTTACGATAGCTAATAATTGTCAAAAGAAAAATTAGAGGAAAAGAAATGATGAAATATCCAAGTAAAGGATTAATTACAACATCATTTCTTGTTTGAAAATGAGCTTGGGATGGAACTGCTATTTGTAAATACATAATTCTGCTCAGTAAATAATCTATCAATAACAACCACGTATATAGGTGACACCGCGATACTTAAGTTCAAATCGAGAGAAAGTTGTCAATAATCTTGGTTTGGAGATACGATAACTAATTCCTCGATATTTAACATTTGTTTCACGGTGTTTGATTGCTAATTCTTGAATATTTGATTCGTAATTGTAACCACGATAAGATAGTTGCATAATTTCCTCTGGGTATTTGAGTGTGACAATTTTGAGAATATGACTTATATTTCTTCTCGTCGATGTGTAAAAGTTATGGATTTAGTACTTAACTTTTCATCAACTATATTTTGACTAATCTTAAACTCGTTCCCTGAAAAAGGGTGTGCTAGACTTTCCTTCCATCTAACACACCTCTACAAAATCAATCTGAAAACTATTGATTTAATTACCACTATACTCAAGCGATTGGTTTACAGGAATTTCTCTATTAGATTGCATAGACAATCTACGAGGAGCGCAAGCTTGTGTAAATAACAAAATGCTAATTGATAAACCAAGTGTAAGCATTCTATTCCAGCGTATATTGTTCGTTGAATTGATTAAAGTCTTCATGAGTTCAACTCCTTCAAGGTGTTCTATCATTTTTATATAATTGACCAAGAACAAAGTCGATACAGAAAAGTTAAGGGATTCAAGATATCAGCTAACTTAACTTTTACATCATCATTATTCATTATAGTAGGTTTAATATACGTAGGGTGCGTTATAACGAAGTTTAACGCACCAAGAACTTAATCTGTGATTTGGTGCGTGACACCAAGAGTCTTGTTATTGCGTACAAAATTTATCGAAGTGTCACACACCCTACAATAAAAAATGTACCAGCGACGTAAGTTCTAATTAATTTTGCTCCCCATATTCAATTTTTGAGGTGATAATAATTGTCTATTCTGCAATTGCAATGCAATTCTTTTACCTGTACACCAACCGTAATATCCATAGGTTTCGGATGCACCTAAAATTTTTTCAAACCCCACAAAATAAAGTGTAGGGTCAACAACTGATTGACACTTACCATCCGTTTTTGGTAGTAATCTATCGTCGAGATTTAGATATAATTCAGACTGTCTCAATATTTTATTAATACCAGGACGAAAACCAGTTCCTAAAATAATTGCATTATAATCCTTTGATTCCCCATTGCTGAAAATCACACCAGTTTTTGTTACTTGCTGAATATCACTAGAAATAACTTGAATATTTCCTTGTTTAATTTGTTTAACAGTACCTCTATCCACCCAAGCTACACGACCATAATTAACCTCCATATCGATTGCCCCCCTATCTTCTGAGTAAATAGAGTAAGCACTCAAATCTAAAGCAAAATGGCGAACAAATTTATCATACTCATTAATTTCTACTTGTAATTCTTCCGGAGTAAAATCAATAGCTTTCTCCATTGCTGCGATTTTAGTATCTACTGTATATTTATGAAACAAACTTTTAAAATATGAGCGAATTTGCCATAACCAATATTGTAGCGATCGCAATCTAGGATAGAGAGGAAATACCCAGCGTTTACCACGAATTAACATATCAACACTAGCAGCACCATGTTCGTATAAATCTAGTGCTATTTCTGCTGATGAATTTCCTGAACCCAGAACTAATATTTTCTTGTTTTTATAAGGTATACCATTTGTATATATACTACTGTGAATAATCTCACCACTAAAATCTTCTTGTCCTACAAAGCTGGGGATGATAGGTTCATTAGTTAACCCAGTACAGATAACCAATACTTTACATCTCAGGATATCTTTATTTGTTTGTATCTGCCAGTAATTATCTGTTTTATGATTAATTTTGTTGATATTTTGCACCTCTTCATGAAAACGAATATGGTCATAAACTTGAAAATGATGTGCATATTCTGTTAGATAATCCACAATTTCATCTTTAGTTTTAAACGTGGAATACTTTTGCTTACCCGCAAAAAAAGGCAGAGTGAAATAAGGATTTTGAGTAACTAATCTTTCGTAAGCATTTTTCCAAATTCTGGCGACAGTTTCACCCTTTTCAATAATTACAAAATTATTAATTCCGAATTTTTTTAAACTAGTAGCTACAGTAATACCGCAAAAACCAGCCCCAATGATAATAACGTCTAGTTCAGCATTCATAATATTGACTTGAATTGCAAATATATATTTTATCTTTATAAAAGCTTAAATTTCAACAGTCAATATAGATTAGTTAAGGTATTTAAGTTCAACATTTCTTAGCTAAACACTCAAGTTTTAACTGCATGGGTTACGCTGCGCTAATCCATCCTACATTTTATTCAACCCAACTACTTACTTAACTTTTCTGTATTGACAAGGAAATAAACAATCTCTATATGTACAAATATCCATTTGCAATCCAATAGTTTACTATGAACTTAGTTAACTTATTACTGCGCTATTCTTGGAAAATCATTGCTTTGTCAGTCACACTTGGTTTATTAAGCGGATTTAGTACCGCTGGATTACTTGTTATTGTAAATACTCAAATTAACAATTATCCATTAATTAATCAACTTGTTTGGAGTTTTATTGGGCTTTGTATTCTAAGATTTATTACTAATATCACTTCTAAATATTTATTAATCATTCTCGCAGAAAAAGCAATTCTCGAATTACGCCTCATATTAAGCGAGAATATTCTACATACTCCTCTACATCATTTAGAAAAATTAGGTCAACATAGAATTTTAGCCACATTGACAGATGATGTTTTATCAATTTCTCGTACAGTTTATGTGATTCCGACATTATGCATTGATATCTCAATTGTAGTCAGTTGTCTTGTTTATTTACTTTGGTTGTCACCAATCATATTTTTTATAGTCATAACAACTTTATTAATAGGGATAATCAGTTATCAAAAAATATCAGAAAAGGCAACATCATTTTTTACCTTAGCTCGTTTGCAAGAAGATAAATTATTTAACCATTTTCGTAGTATTACAGAGGGGACAAAAGAACTTAAGCTTCATTATCAGCGACAACAAACATTTCTCAAACAAGAATTAAAACAAACAGCACAATCATATCAACGTCAAAATATAGCGGGTTTGACAATATTTACTGTTGCTGCTGCTTGGGGAAATATATTATTTTTTGTAGTGATTGGACTGATAATTTTTGCTGTACCTATTTTTCAAGTGATACCCACACATATTTTATCTGGATATGTGTTAACTATTCTCTATCTACTTTCACCTTTAGACTATATTATGAGTGCTATTCCTACTTTTAGTAAAGCAACAGTTGCATTAAATAAAATTGATTCCCTCAAGCTGTCATTATCCAATCAATATTATCGGAATAATTTAATATATTCGCTGGCAGTAGAGAATTATTGTCAACATCTAGAACTTATAGGTGTAACTCATACTTATTATCAGCAGGATGAAGATACAGCTTTTACTCTTGGTGCTATCGATTTTACTATTTCAGGTGGTGAAATTGTTTTTATCATCGGTGGCAATGGTAGTGGTAAGTCTACTTTGGTTAAACTCATAACTGGTTTATATATTCCTGAAAGCGGAGAAATATATCTAAATGGTAAACTAGTTAATCAAGAAAATCAAGATTGGTTCCGTCAACATTTTTCAGTCGTATTTTATGATTTTTATTTATTTGATAACGTTTTGAATTTAGGTAAATCTATTAATGATGAACAAGTGTATGATTATTTAGTTAAATTGCAGCTAGATAAAAAAGTTCAAATCAAAGATGGTATAATTTCTACGACATTATTATCTCAAGGACAGCGAAAACGCCTAGCATTATTGACAGCTTATTTAGAAGATAGACCTATTTATGTATTTGATGAATGGGCTTCTGACCAAGACCCAATCTTTAAGAAAATTTTTTATACAGAATTATTACCTGAATTAAAGAGTAAAGGTAAAGCTGTAATTGTCGTGACTCATGACGACCAATATTTCCATCTATCAGATAGGATAGTGAAACTAGATTATGGCAAGAGGGAAAATTAATCTGAATTGGGAATTAGATGGTCAAAATTTGTCTTTACCCTTAGATTTAGGGTCTCATCCCAGCAAAGATGCTCTGAGTTATCACTATAGCAAGTTTATAGCCAATATTTAACCATTAAAAATTTGACAATTCAAATCTTTCAATCACATCACCCATCCAACTAATAAGAGACTTTACCAACCCCATCACACAATCCCCTCTCATCTTCTTTGACATTTGCACTATTCCTTAAATAATTCCTCACGCGATCGCAACCCTCCTTCAATAATTTATCTGGGTGAGAATTTAAATCAAAATGCCAGAAAATTACATTTCCCAAGGAGTCGGAAGAGGCTAAAAGCTGATGATTTGGACTAAAGCTGACACTTTTAATTCCAGCGTCATGTCCCCCAAAGGTTTGCAGGATATTTCCATCTAAAGTCCATAATTTAATGGTTTTATCTTCGCTTGCGGTGACAAAGGTTTTACTGTCTGGATTAAAAATCAGGCTATTGATTGCACCTTGATGACAATATATGGTTTGTAATAATTTACCCTGGAAATTCCATAATTTAATCGTATTATCGTGACTGACTGTGGCAATTGTTTCATTATCGGGTGCGATTGCTACAGCTAAAATACCTGCTTGATGTCCCCGTAGAGTGATTAATTCTTCCCCCTGTCGATTCCAAATTTTCGCGGTTCCATCTTCGCTACCAGTGATGATAGTTACACCATCATGACTAAAATTGACACTTCTTAATCCTGATTGATGTCCCCGCAATGTCACCAATTCCTTACCAGCTAAATTCCATAATTTCGCCGTATTATCCCAACTTGCACTCGCAATTGTTTGACCGTCAGGACTAAATACAGCACTCCTCACATCTGCATTATGTCCTGGCAATGTCACCAATTCTTTACCATCCAAGTTCCATATTTTCACAGTTTTATCCCGACTCGCAGTGACAACGGTTTTCCCATCTGGACTAAACTGCAAACTTCTTAATGTATCGCTATGACCCTTTAAAGACGCGATATGTCGAGTTTCTACACCTTCGAGTTTCCAAAGCGTAGCATGATTTAACCTTCCCGTCGTACCCAAAATTTGACCTGTCGGGTTGAAACTAATACTAGTAGAAGCAGATTCACCCAGATTTTTACTCCAAGCTGGGGGATTGATGTCTGCACCCATATTCGACCCTTGCAGATTCCACAATCTCACAGTTCCATCCTCACCACTACTAACTAGGGTTTGATTATCCTTGCTAAAATTTACACCCCAAACAGCATCTTGATGTCCCTGTAAAATTTGTAACTGTTCCCCCTGACGATTCCATATTCTCACACTTCGATCCCAACCTGCGGTAGCAATTGTTTTACCGTCACGGGTGAAAACTGCACTCGCAACTGTATCCTCATGTCCCTGGAGAGTAGCGAGTTCCTCCCCCTGTAAATTCCAGAGTTTCGCGGTTTTATCTCGACTAGCTGTAATTAAACTCTTACCATCCCGACTGAAATTAACATACATTACCCAATCGTGATGTCCGCGCAACGTTGCTAATACCTGACCATCAAGACTCCAAATTTTTGCAGTACCGTCCCGACTCGCAGTCGCAATCCTATCACCCTGGGGACTAAAATGGATAGCGACCACAGGTTGATTGTGGGTTTTGAAGGATTTTAATTGTTGTCCTTGCAAATTCCACAATCGCATTGTCCCATTCCATTCCATAGATGCAACCATCTTACCATCGGGACTAAATCCCACACAGGCAACCCAATCTTGGTTAGGTAGGGTGAATAATTCTTTTCCGTCAGCAACACGCCAAATTTTTGCGGTTTTATCCCGACTCGAACTAACTAAGAGTTTACCATCGGGACTGTAATTAATACTCCAAACTGCATCCGTATGTCCCCGGAGAGTATGCAATAATTTCCCGTCACGCTGCCAGATTTTCACCGTTTTATCCCAACTAGCACTAGCTAAGGTTTTTCCGTCGGGATTAAATTTTACCCGTGTGACAACATCACCATGACCAACGAGACGGTTTTCTTCACGCACCCAATACAGCGACTGACGCAAAGTTTTATCTACTTGCACTCTTAAGTCTAAATCCCCATTTTGCCAGCCAATTTGTTTGAATTTGATACCAGCTTTTAAACTGGAAAGTAAAGCATCAAAAGTTTGTTGAGAATCAAAGGATGCTTCCGAGGAAATCGTTAAAGCTTTAATTTCACCTGAAGTCACCTGTTTTTTTTGTTGTGCTGTTTGCCACATCAACCACCCGGAAATTCCCAGCAATCCCAAAGCAACAACAGACACCAGCGATAGTCCCAGTAAACCCCGGCGAATTGTATTTTTCGCTTGTTTTTCGGCATCCAGGAGGATTTGATTTGCTTGTTTTGATGCAATCAACGCAGTTTGTACTTCTCGTTTCTCTAGTTCCTCACTAGCAGCTAAAAAGCGGTAATCTAAGTTACTTAAACTTTTCCCCTTTGCCCAAATTTGAGCATCAACAAGCGCTTTTCCCCGTAAGAGATAGTTTTCGTCTTGATAATCAGATGTAACCCAAGCATTAAGTAAATCTGCGTAGGGTCGCAATCGCTTTAATTGCTTTTCCACCCACTCTAAATCAAATACTTCTTGATAGATGCGATTGTAAACTTGTAAATTCCCTTGTTTTTTAACAACCAACCCCGACAGCAACAACTCGATTTTTTCCGGGGAATCGTCAGCAGCAACAGCACCATTTTGTAAGATTTGTAGATATAACCCTAGTAATCTACTTGCACGTTGTTCATGAGTCAGCAATCTATCCCGTATTGTTCTTAAATGGGGTGGTTCATCCTGTGCTGTCCAATTATCTATGATATGCGATCGCGCAATTGCAGCTACTTGTTGAGCGATTTCCTCTGGTTGCGTCAAAATTTCCCGCATTAACTTTTGCAGATATGGGGATGCGATCGCATGAATATTTCCTTCTTTCCCTGTTCTCTTTTCCCCATACAGTGCAACTAATTGACATAATTTTTGGGTGAGAAACGGTTGTCCTCCTGTCCAAGCAAGTATTTCACCTAACACAGCGTGAGGATTATCAATTTTATCAGTCAAACCAGGTTCTAATACTTGGACTTCATCTAAAATAAAACCATTTAAAGCGATCGCCCGTCCAATATTAAAGGGAGTACGGGTTTTATCTGTAATTAAATCAGAAGGTGTGGCTACTCCCAACAGCGCAAAAGTCAAACATTTATGTTCGTGACAGGAGCGGATCAGGGCAAAAAAGTCATCAGTATTAAATGACAAACTCAAGGTACTATCAATTTCATCAAAAAAAATCACTATCGGTTGCTCAATAAACTCTGGTAAAACCGATTGCAGCAATTCACCCAAACGTCCCACAGGGGAAAAATCTTGTCTTTGAGCTAACCAATGGCGAAGATTAATTTGTCCCGATAATCCCAAACTCCTCACCAACCGCATAATTATATCTGCATACCACTGGTCAACTGTAATATTACTGTTACCAATTCCCGACAAATCCACCGTCGTGCAAATAATCCCATCTGCTTGCAATCGTTTCGCCACCTGTACCCGCAAACTCGATTTTCCCATTTGCCGACAGTTGAGAACATAGCAAAACTCACCCGCCTTGAGAGCATTGTACAGTTCATCATCAGCATGGCGAAACACATAACTCGGTGCATCAACAGGTAAACGACCGCCAACATGATATTCATAGGATGAAGTCAGTTTATGCACGGGTGTACCTGCCTTTCAATCGCAAATTAATTCCCATCAGTTCTATATATATAGTTTGCTGGTGGTGCTGTCGATGTAGAAAAGTTAAGGAATTCATAACTTTATGGATAAATCACATTTATCGTAAGTATCCAGGTTTAATCAAAGGTAGGATGTGTTAGGCGTAGCCATAACGCATCAAAGTCTTCTTCTGCATGGGTTACGCTGCGCTAACCCATCCTACAGAGGTTTTATATTTAATTGCACCTTCCTACTTAAGAACCAATGTAAGAGGGTGT
The DNA here is from genome assembly GCA_012034595.1 of Calothrix sp. CSU_2_0. Taxonomy (GTDB): domain Bacteria; phylum Cyanobacteriota; class Cyanobacteriia; order Cyanobacteriales; family Nostocaceae; genus Brunnivagina. Next base: position 23,925 of record JAAUPE010000013.1, read on the forward strand.
TTGAAAAGTCTCCTTTTCCCCAATATGCTCTGGTTGGAATAAACCAGTTGCTTCAGCTAAAGCTAGCAATGCGGTAGTGTCATCGGGTGCGATTGCTCTAATCATACCAACTCCCCATAAAATCAAACTTAAATAACAACAGTTGTTATACTAATTGACAAGATAACAACTGTTGTGATAAAGTGTCAAGGAAATAATAATTTGCCTGTGCTGTAAACCTGAGAAATATGAGTCATGGCGATCGCCGGATGGAAGTAGTCCAAGCTGCGTGGCGGGTAATTGCTCGCGAAGGATTAGACCGTACCAGTATGCGGGCGATCGCGCAGGAATTGGGTTCTTCGACTGGAGTTGTCACCCATTACTTTCGCAACAAGGAAGAATTAACAATGTTTGCGTTGGAAAAGGTGTTTGAAAATACCTTGGAGGTGATGCGTTTGCGTGGTGAAGGACGGCAAGGGATTGATCGATTGGAGCAGATGATTTTTGCCGCTTTACCTTTAGAAGCAACCGATCAAACCGATTGGAAAGTTTGGGTAGCATTTTTGGGTTATTCAATCGGACGCGAACATTTAGTTCGAGAACACCAGAAGCGCTATGAATTATTGCAGCAAATTATTTATCAAGAATTAGCCGACTTACAAGCAGCAAAGTTGATTCGAGATAATTTAGATTTAACTTTGGAATCCAATGCCCTAATTAGTCTAGTAGATGGTATCGGTACTGGGGTTGTCATTTGCCCCCAACAGTTTTACCCCGAACAGCAAAAATATCTGGTACGGCGGCATATTCAGGGTTTGATTTAGTATTAGCACTCAAATATTTAAGAACGTGAGAACTATAGTATTTATAACCCACATTCCGCACCCTAACTGTCACACATCAACAAAACATTGGTAAAGTAGTACAAAAGACCTATAAAGGAAGCGCACTCAAAGAGAATGTCGCCCATTTTTCAAAATTGCAGAATATACACTCACAAGAGAATTTGCGATCGCATTCCAAGCAAAACGATTTTGTGCCCAGTCTTTACCATTTTTCCCTAGTTCTTGTCGAAGTTGATGTGAAGCCAGTAATTGGGAGATTGCCTGTGCCAAGCTGTCAATATCTCCTGTAACTGAGATTCCTGCTTTATTAGCAATAATTTCCTGGGCAATCTGTACTTCTTCTGTAACAATCACTGGTAAACCAATAGCCATTGCTTCGGCTACCGCGATACTAAAATTCTCTGAGCGTGATGGCAGTACAAATAAATCTGCACCTTGTAGGAGTATATGTTTGATGTTACCTGTAGCAAAGCCTATGAAAGAAACGCGAGAGTTTAAATTCAGAGATGTCACTAATTTTTCTAAATAATTAATGTATTCCGCTTCTCCATCCCCTGCTAGGATAAGATGAAAATCACTTTTTAAGTCAGCGATACGACTGAGCGATCGCACAAGTAAATCGGGACGCTTGTTATGGCGCAGACGGGAAATAAATAGTATTACCGGAGTTTGCAAAGAAATTCCATATAGAGAGTGTAGTTGAGATTTTGCTTGGGGAATTTCTGGAACTTGTTCTACCCCTAGAGGTAATATTACATTCGGAGTGGTAATGCCAAATCTACGCACATCTTCAGCTTCCCCAGTTGACGTACAGTGAATAGCTGCTGCGTTATTAAGATTGTGACGTTCGATTAAATTTGAATATAATTGCTTTTTTAGTTTTCCCTGAGTCAGTGCCCAAGCTGTTAGTTGACCTTGAACGCGAACTGTGTAAGGGATATTATGCCATCTGGCTAGGGCAGCAGCACAGGTGGGAGCGTAGGAAAAGAGATAGTGATTGTCAATGATGTCATAGTTGCGGATATTTTTCCATAACCACTGAGTTAGGGCAGCAGAAAATATAAATTCTTTCATCGGTGGAGAAAAATGAGGCAGGAACCAAACAGGAACTTGTTGATATTCGACTTTTTTATATAAAGGAACATCAAGGGGAGTCGAGCCATTATGATTTGTCGTTACTATCTCTGCATCAACTCCAGAGTCTCGCAAAGATTTGACTAAATTGAGAACTACTTGAGTTGGACCACCTAAAGATGGGCTAATTGAGGGGATAACATGAAGTGCTTTCATAATAAATATTTATCAATAAGTTATACAGTGCAGAGATAGGTCAAAAATATTTAAATTTCCTGTTGATCGTTGATTTTTACTGCTATGTAAGCGACAAGCCAAACAGGTAGAGCGTGAGCGGAACCAATGTTGTAGAAACCTGTTTCAAAAAAGCAAACACATAATTCAGCTAAAATGGTGCTTGTCAGTGCTAGTCTGAATTCAAATTCTTCTTTATTTAGAGCTAGAGAACTCTGGTTAATATGACTAACTACAAGCGACCATAAAGGTATAAAAGTTAGTAAGCTTCCAAGGATACCTATTTGATAAGTTAAACCGACATAAGCACTATGAGCGCTACCAAGTGACCAACGTTCAAAGAAATTATTCTCCATCCCTTGGAGTTTTAAAAAAGCTTCTTCGCTTCCCCAACCATGACCAATTAAAGCAGAAACAGGTGAAGCAAAGATTTCTTGTATAAATAAAGGCCACAATAGATTAGTCCTAAAACTGGTAATACCTGCACCATTAGGATTAGTCAAACTTTCGTATAATTGGGTGAATAGAGGGGATTCCCAAAAATCAATACTGAGTATTAAAATTAAACTAATAATAATAGCAAAAATACCATAAATAACAATTATTTCCCCACCTTTATATTTCCACCAGCAAATGAAATGATAAATTATTAATATACCTATGGCAAATAAAGGGGTTCTGGCTCCGCTTAATATAATGGCAGTAAAAATAACAAATGTAGGAAAAAATTTAAACATTCCCAGTCGTTTATTTTGTGATGCAAACCAAATAGATAGGGGGAGAATTACAATCCCTAATGCTGCTGTTGTATTGGGATTAAAGAAGATACCACAATATGCACCTAGTGATTGGGGTATTATTTTCAATAGGTTTCCGAAGAGTCCAACTGTGTAAATTAAAGTGGCAACTAAAAGTAAGTTATGAATAACAGCTTTTGCGCGTTCACGTATGCTTTTAGCATTGCCGGAGGCTAGTGTCTCCGGAGGAGAATCGCGCAACGTTTTCATAGCTCGATCTTTTTGTAGTGTGAGAGAATCACCATTATTAAGTATGCTTTGTAAACCCCAGGTTAATGATAGATAAGTTAGAAGAATTGAAAATGCTTTAAAAACACCTGTTTCATAAAATTTGCTAGCATGAAGTGCGCTATCGGAGTCGGCGAAAACTGTACTTATTGCAATCAGAGTAAGTACCAGAATGGCATATCGGTCAAATCTATTTTGCTGCCATTTGCCAGGGAGAAATAATTGCCAAAAACCAAATACTGTTAATATAAATAATCCAATCCATCGTCCCCAATAACCAAAGGATATTATTGGAGGAATAACTATACTATTGATAACTAAAGCAAATGGAAGCCAAGCAATTGTTGGCAACCAGTTTAAGAACTTATTTTTTTGAGTTATAACTGGGGTTTCATTAGTTTGAATTTGATAGGTTTTAGTCATATATATTTAATATGTAAATACTGCTTTTGGGGAATATTCATATATTCAGGAACTGGAATAGAGAAATTTTCTAGTAGCATCTGAGTAATTGCTAAAGTAGATATTTGTTTCCGAGTTTTATTAATGTTTATATCTTGAGGGTCGTAAATTAACAGGGAACCTTCGGCTATATGATAAGCATTGGTATTTGTTTCATCTTCGATCGCAATATTTTCTAAACCTAGAGATTCTAAGGAAATTCTTGTTCCTGCTATTTCTACACAGTCAATTTGTTTTTCAGGTAAATTCACATGACCAAAAAATAAAGCAAAAAATCCATCTGCTTTTTCTGCAAACTTTATTGATTTTCCTTCAATATTGAATTGCATGATTTTTTACGCAATTGTTCAATCCATTCTCCTTGGATAACAACACCAACTTCAGGAAACATTGTTGGATGTTGAGTCCAAGCATGATTAGGTATTTCCAATGCTGACATAAATTTATCTATATTTGTTAAATATAACTGGGTTTTTACAACCCATGCAGTGGTGGCATTTTGACCCATACTTGAAGCTATCCAAAGGGTATATTCGGGATTGCGCTCGACAAATTTGACTAATCTGGAAAATAAGCGATCGCATTTACTCATGGCAAAATTAATTTCACTATTATATTTAGCAATCCAATCATCACTGTAACCAAATTTTTCGTAGTCTTCTGGGAAAGCTGCTGCCCAATAACGATGCATTGATGAAGCTACATGATTTGTAAAAAGGTGCAAAAATCTGGTTTGCTAATTTTCAGTTGTTTGAAGAATAGATCGAATCCCAAAACTGTTTGATAAGTGCGTCGTCTATTTTTTCGCCAAGGTTTGAATTTTTCGATCATTAATTGCTGTAAAATATCAAGTATTGTGGAAAGTGTTAAACCTAAATTGGGAACATTAATTAATAAGTCGATAGTTTCTTTTTTGGGAATTTTATCAGAGACATTACGTCCAGATAATCTTGCCATTGCTAAATTAAATTCCTGAAAAATAGCAAGATTTTCTGGGAAACATTCACTACTACTTGCAAAGCTATCTGGGACATAAAATGTATACCCATCTAAGCATTTAGGTAAAGGATAGGAATGGAGTGAACCAAAAACTCCGGTGAGGATACCTTGAGAAGCTAATATCTGCCAAATTGGTGGAAATTCCCGATCGATTGCAGTTAAGTTTTGACCAAAATGATGAATTGTATGTTGAGTTGCGGGTACTCCACGATGAAGGGTTGCCCAAGTTATCCAAGGACTGAGAATAGTATCTGGAGAATAGGTTTTGTACTGCTGACATTGGGGTAATTTCTGAGCCAAGCACGAGTTAGGATATTTTTGACAGTAGTAGTCGATTATCCGTAAGGGAACTTCATTAAGTTCAAAAAATATTACCTTTCTACCAAGCATAATCTTATCAAAACCCTATAAATATTTGGGATTTCTACATACAGCTATCATCTCGGAAGCACGTTCAATTTTTTCTTTACTGATGAGGATGTCATCTAAGGACATTGACTCGAAAGTTGTGGTTTGTAATACTTTATTGGCAGATTGTCGCAATTTATGGAGTTTGCCCCAATATTTTCTGATTCCGATGAAATCTGCTATCTTAATTAACCAGTAATGTAACTCAGATTGATGACGACGCTGACCATACATTTCGACTTCTCCAAAATACTGTTTCAGTAAAGTTTCAAAATCAGGACGGCAAAATTCAACATAATGATAAGGGTTTTCAGGATTACGATCGGTTTTAGCAACTTGGGGAGTAGAAACAATATAAACTCCTGTGGGTTTGAGTAAGCGTAACATTTCTTGCAGATATGCAGGAATGTTGGGTAAATGCTCAATGGTTTCAAACGAACAAATGACATCAAACTGATAATCTGCAAAGGTTGTTTGTGTCACATCTGCTATTTCAAGCTGGAGATTATGACTACGATATTTACTTTTTCCGTAGTCAATCGCAACTGGATCGATATCAATTCCGACAACGCGATAAGCGGAGCTTAATGCCTTCGGCATATCGCATACCTGACTTAAATAGTATGCACCATAACCCACCCCTGTTGCAGCATCAAGTACGTTTTTCCCAGAACAGTAACTTGCAGCAAATTCATAGCGTTTGAGATGAATCGATACAATCCCTTGCGGTTCTTCTTCCGGTAGAATCCTTTCTACAGCATTCCCAATATTTAAGCGATCGCGTATTAAGTCTGTCATGATATTTATTCATCCTCTCTATTCTTTAATCCCGTCATCAATTGATAGCGACTGGTATCTGGTTCTTTTTTCCCCGAATTGTAGTAGTGTTCGTAATAATTGGAGTAGCTAGGTACATAACCTTTAACTCCATTTGCAACGATACCCAATAATGTAATCGGTGAAATACGCAAATCATTTAATACATTTTGAACGACAGGTTTCTCTGTCTTATCCAATCCAACTACCATTAATAGACCATCAGTTTGAGCAGCTAAGTATTTAGCATCAGCGAAACCATGTAATGGAGGTGTATCAAAAATAATTAAATCGTATTTGGTTTGCCACTGTTCTAATAACTCTTTCATCTTTGCAGAAGCAAGTAATCCGGCAGGATTGGGAGGAATTTGACCTGCGGTGAGAATGTGAAGGTTTTCTTCTTCTGGTACTGACTGAATTAACTGTTTTGATTCCGCAACCCCAGAAATTACATTTGATAAACCCCAGGTGTTGGTGACAGAATCCAAGTAGCGATGAATGCTAGGACGACGTAAATCTGCATCCACTAGCAAAACTCTCTTCCCCATTGCTGCGGCAACTTTTGCCAGATATAAGGAAATAGTTGATTTTCCTTCCCCTGGTAGTGCGGAACTAATTACCAGAGATTTCAAAAGTTTGTCTGGTTGGAGAAAGTCTAAATTTGCTTGCAATGAAATATATGCTTCCCAGTAGGAAGAGTTAACCATAGTGCCATTACGAGATAAAGCAGTTGGAGCTGTTTTTAATTGTTTATGGAAAGGAATAGTCCCCAAAAAAGTTTGTCTGGTATCCTCTTGAAGCTCTTCTGGTGAATGATATTTTCGATTGAGTTTTTCGGCAAGGATGACTGTACCGACTCCAGCTAATAATCCAGCGAAAACACCCAAAAGTAAATCACGGACTGGTACTGGTGATATAGGTTGAGTTGGTGCTTCAATTTTAGATATTACTTGCCAAGGAGAAACCTTTCTTGCTGTTTCGATTTGCAAGTTTTCTCTGGATACTAAAAAGCGGTTTAAACTTGGCTAGCAATTTCTAGATTGCGGTTCAAGTCTGTATATCGACGCACCACCATAGCAAATTGCTGGAGACTCTGACGTGCTTGATTTTCTGATGCTGTTAGGGATTGGAGTCTCGTTTGTATACCCGTGAGTTGACTACCTGTTTCAATCAACTTCTGAGTTAATTCTAAACGGATTGTGTCAGGAGACGATACAGTCGGCAATCTATCTAGTTTCCCCACTTGAGAACCCGCAACTCCGGCTACTTCCTGCTCAATTAAAGGTAATAAACGCTGTCTTTTCTCCCGCAAAGCAATAATTGCTGGATGTCCTTCAGTCAACCTCACCGACTCTGAAGAAATCTGACTATCCAGCTTTTGTAACTCTTCCGCTAAAGCAAGATAGCGAGGTGCTTCACTCAAAGCAGAAATTGCCATTGCTTGTTTAATATCAATACCCAATTGTTGCTGCAAATTTTCTGCTTGCGATCGCGTTTCACCCATTAATGCTTGAGCTTCCTGCTTTTGCTGGATAATACTTCCCATGCGATCGCTCAAAATTTTGCTTTGCTGTTCGATATCCACCAGGTTATACTGACGACGAAACTGCTGTAATTGTCCTTGCAGTTGATCTACCCGATTTTTTAACTGGGGTAATCGATCGTCAACTAGTTTGATAGCTTGATTGGTACTAGTTTGGAGTTTATTTAAAGAATAAGTTGTATAGCTTTGAGCAAGCTTTTCCAGAACAAATTTTACCTTTTCTGGATTGTCGTCTTCATAGCTAACTCCAATAAGTGCTGTATTTTCCTGATGCTTTAGTTTTAAGTTCTTAATTAGCTTGTCATAATCTAAATCAGAATATCGACTCTGAATTGCTGGAAGCAAAGGAGAAATCACCTGATAACTCGTCAGAACTTCCATCTCCGTTTTGAAATCCCGAAATTGGAGCGGTACGAATGCGGGTGTCCTGGCATTTTCTGATAGTGGACTTAATTCTTCCCCCGTATTGATATCGAGAAATAGCTGAAACTGTTGCCGATAAATCGGTTTTTGCAACCATATTTTATAAGCGACACCAGAGGTTATAACTGCGGTAACTGCAATTAGTAACAGCCAACGACGACGCAGAACAGAACCAAGTTTACGTAATTCCCAATGGTCTTGTGTCGTTTGTCGATGTGTTGTTTCAATTTGCTGAATCATAGGGAAGGTAGATACATGGTTAAAATTACAACTTACAGAAGCTAGCTACATGAGGTTGAGACTATTACAGTATGGTTAAATTAATCTAGCCGTTGATTAAAATATGTAAACTTTGTATAGTTGTGAGCATAAGTGATTTCAACTAGTTTGTAGCTTTACATAAGAAATAGTCTTTGTCAATTATTGGACAAATTATAGATGGTATACTTAGCTGCTTGAAATCGACTGTAAATTTTTAGATATTTCCTCAAATCTCAATAACTGCTTCCTCCAAAGGCAAGATACGAGCATGATTGCTAAACACATTCACCTGATAAACGCGACGGTTGGTAATATCAAAACCCGTTAACCAGCCACTTCTGGAATCATACGCTCCAGTGTCGATATCTAGCCAACCTTGTCCCTGTACCAATTTTCCAGGAACTACACCGGGAAATTTGAAAGTTATGGTATGTCCGACAATAATTAGCTTATCGGGAAAATAGGGCTGACTCATCTGATGGAAAGGTTGACGAATCCAGCAAAATTCCTGAGAACTCTGCTGTTTTAGGGGAATGTGGGGATGGATACCAGCATGAACTGCAAAAACATCTCCCAAATCAAGATAAGTTGGTAAACTAGCAAACCATTCCAAGTGAACTGGAAGCAAGAATATTCCTAGTTTTTGGTAACTATCAGACGTTTCTCCGGAGTCTGGAAATCTGCCAATTTCTAGAGCTTTCTGCAAAACTCGTTTATCTTGGAAATAATTCAAGAACATTTGTTCGTGATTTCCCAATAGACAATAGTAAGGACTTTGGCGAACAAATTCCACCACTTGGGCACTTTGACAACCCCGATTAATCAAATCTCCTAAAAAATAAACTTGGTCATCAGAGCAGGGAGCGATCGCATTCAGCAAAGCCATTAACCCATCATAATGACCGTGGACATCACCGATAAAAATTCTTCGTTGCATACCTCAAATAATACCTAATAAAACAATATCTTCCCAATATTTACCAGCATGTGCCAGAATACTAAACGTGACAAATAGTACATTATATTTACAAGTATAATTTTTGCTTCAATTTTCCAAAAATACGACAAGCAAGCTGCTTTAATATTGTTTAATTAATCCTACTGTTTAATAACAGCGAATTTTTGTTACAAGAATTGCCTTATTTTACACACTTATCAAGATATAGATGAGAGTATCAATCATCACTGTAGTTCGTAACAATCAGGCGACTATTGCCCATGCCATAGATTCCGTATTAAGCCAAGACTATTCAGATATCGAGTATATCGTTATCGACGGTAGTTCAACTGATGCTACTGCCGCGATCGCACAATCCTATGGCAAGAAAATTACTCATTTCGTTTCCGAATCCGATTTGGGTATGTATGATGCGATGAATAAAGGGTTGAAATTGGCAACGGGGGATATTGTCGGATTCCTCAACTCCGATGATTTTTACGAAGGTCAATCTGTCATTTCCCAGGTTGTAGAGCAATTTCAATATCAGCAAGTAAACTTAGTTTTTGGTGATATCGTTTTTGTCCATCCCAAAAACACCCAAAAAATACTCCGCTATTACAGTTCTGCTAATTTTCACCCAGAATTATTTAGTTGGGGTTGGATGCCAGCTCATCCTAGCTGCTTCCTTAAGCGTCAAGTTTACCAAGAATACGGTAATTTTCGTACCGATTATCAACTTGCTGCTGATTATGAACTCCTCCTGAGATTAATGCAAATTCATCGTATATCCTATTCCTACATTCCCAGAGTCTTGGTGAAAATGCGACCTGGTGGAGCAAGTAACAGAAATTTTACTTGTAGGTGGATTTCTAACCAAGAAGTTCTCAAAGCTTGTAAAGAACACGGGATTCCGACTAATTTTTTCCAGCTTTTAGCTCGATACCCAGCCAAAATAATCGAGAAAATTTTCATCCCGTCCATACCCAAAACTCAGCAACAATTACCCTCACGTATATATGAACATTCTCGGTCTTAATGCTTATCATGGCGATGCTGCCGCTTGTTTGGTGCAAAATGGTCAATTAATCGCAGCTGTGGAAGAAGAACGATTTACCAGAGTTAAACATTGGGCTGGTTTTCCCAGTCAATCAATTAGATATTGCTTGCAAGCGGGGGGAATTACAGCCCAGGAACTCAACCATATAGCCGTTTCCTTTAACCCCAAAGCCAATTTTCACCGCAAATTGCTGTTTACCCTGCAACAGCGTCCATCTTTATCATCCCTGCGCGATCGCTTTCGCAAACAAAGGAAATCCGTCAGCATCCAGGAAGAATTAGCCCAAGCTTGTAATTGCTCTCCCGAAAAGATTACAGCGACTATTCATAACCTAGAGCATCATTCCACCCATTTAGCCCAAAGTTTTTTTGTTTCCCCTTTTTCCCAAGCTGCTATTCTCTCGGTGGATGGGATGGGTGATTTTGCTAGCACTGTTTTAGCTGCGGGTAGGGACAACGAACTAGAGTATTTTTCCCGTACTTATTTTCCCCATTCCCTCGGCTATCTCTACAATGCCATCACCCTTTACTTGGGTTTTCCTAAATACGGGGATGAATACAAAGTTATGGGACTAGCAGCTTACGGAGAACCCGAATATTTAGAAGCTTTCCGCAGAATAGTTTATTCAAAGGGAGATGGACTCGAATTAAATCTCGATTATTTTACCCATCACAAACAAGGTATTTCCATGAAATGGGATCGGGGAGAACCTATTGTTAAACCCTTCCACAGTCAGGAATTGGAGAAAATGCTGGGAAAAATGCGCCATCCCGAAGCCGAATTGACTTCCAAGCATCAAAATATTGCAGCTTCTTTGCAAGCTGTGACAGAAGAAATTATTTTTTACCTCCTCAACCGCTTGTACAACCGTTTCCCCAGCGAAAACCTATGTTTGGGGGGTGGAGTGGCGATGAATTCGGTAGTTAATGGCAAAATTAGCCAAAATACACCATTTAATAATATCTACGTTCCCCCTGGTGCTGCTGATAGCGGAACTGCCATTGGTGCAGCTTTTTACGTTTCTCAGCAAACTCTCCAACAACCCAGAAATTTTATTTTAGATAGCGCAGCTTGGGGATGTGAATTTTCCGAGCAGGAATGCTGGCAAGCTTTACAAAAATATAATTTACCCGTGCAGACTTTGGAAAAACAAGAACTATGCGATCGCGTAGTTGATGAATTGTGCCAAGGTAAAGTAGTTGGCTGGTTCCAAGGGAGAATGGAATTTGGTGCTAGGGCTTTAGGAAATCGCTCAATTTTAGCCGACCCCCGACGCGCCGATATGCGAGATATAATTAACTCCAAAATCAAGCTGCGGGAACAGTTTCGTCCTTTTGCACCAAGTATTTTAGAGGAATTTGTCGGGGAATATTTTCAAACCTCAGAATCTGCTCCATTTATGGAGAGGGTTCTCACCATTCGTCCAGAGAAGCGCGAGTTAATCCCCGCAATCACCCATATTGATGGTACTGGACGCTTGCAGACAGTCAACCGGGAAACGAATCCACTTTATTGGGATTTGATTAATACTTTTGCTCAACGCACGGGTATTCCTATGCTGCTGAACACTTCATTTAATGAAAACGAACCAATTGTTTGTTCTCCAGAAGAAGCAATTAGCTGTTTTCTGAGAACCGATATGGATATTTTAGTATTGGGTAGCTACTATTTGACGAAAAAAATGTTACCATTAAGCACTAATCCGACTGAAGTTTTTTTAGAACTTATTGATTCGTCAGCCAAGTAAAAAGTAAAAAGATAAAGGTAAAAAGAAAACCCCAGAGATAAATCTAGGGGCTTGAAACAAGGAATCTTTATCTTTCTCCATGAATCAATTCAGGTGCTTGTATCCGTTGAGATAAAGATAAAAAGAAATATTCTTCTTTCTTTTACCTTTTTACTTTTGACTTTTAATTTAAAAGATGGTCAAATTAGTTTGCATTACTTGGTATCGTAGATTGTTAATCGGTCGTGATTGTTGCTAACAGAATTCCCAAGAGACGCTCGATAGGCACTATATCATATTCAGTAATATCAACCACAAGTTCAGTTCCTGAGAGCTTGAGGAATTTCCAACTACTGCCGTTGGTTACACAACCATAGACAGAGGGAATCGTAAGATTGTGAGTCTGATTAAACAGTTGTGCTGCTACCATAGCGGCGGCACATTGCCCTAGCCCATTTTCTAAAATGCCACGTTTGGCTTCAGCAATCACTACAACTGGTGCTTGAATCACAGATTGAATTGGGCTAAGGCTAATTAAAAAATCACAGTAGCCATTTAACTTACGTTCTGGGTCTACGTTAAATTCTTTACCAGCAAATATACTTATCTGCTGATGTTTCATCTCTCTTATTTCCAGCAATACTTGGGCAATAATCCCACTATAACGAGCAATTTCAGACCCCACTGCAATTGCCCAAGGCATTTCCCGTTCGAGAATTGCGACTAGTAGTTCCGTCGGTTGTACGGGTTGGCTTTGAATTAGCGATCGCGTTTCCCGAATACTGAGATTGAACTGTTCGAGAACCATTTCTAGCGTAAAGTCACTATATGCCATCGTAGTATTGCTCCTCCATAACTCACTTTACCGCATTTTGAGCAAGTGGGCTTGTAGCCATAGGCGTGTATGAGCTTGCCGTTACATTCCTTGGTATAATAATCAATAATCCTTCTTCTACTAATTCTTCAACTAGCGCAGTTACATCACGACGCAAATCAACTTCATATAATGTATAAATTTTTACTAACTACTGGATTACCGTCTCTACGTTGTTCTATCCTAGTGTAAATACTGATGTGGAAATCTAAGCTCAGTACATATACTGTATCGTGAGTTTTATTTTTAAGTTGTTTATATTGGGATATTATAGCGTTTTCCAAGCAGGTGAAATACGACCGCACCCTCTCCTTGGTAAGGAAAGGGTTTGGGAGGGGTTCTTCCATACGTACTTCACTAGGATGAAAAATGCTATAGAAAAATTTTTGCCCTTGCAAATCGCGGTTATCCCCAACAGTCGGAAGTAAATCGAAGAAAATACACCTTGTAATTAAATGAATCAAGTTACTTCTATTCTTAACCAAAAACTATCTATCCCGGAAAACGTCCTCGCGCAAGAGCTTAATGGTGAGATAGTTATCTTAAATATGGATTCGGAAACTTACTACAGCTTAAATTCTGTGGGAAGTCGGATTTGGCAGTTGTTGGCAAACTCTGAAAACGTGGAAACAGCAATGCAGCAGTTATTGCAAATTTATCTGGTAGATGAAACTGCATTGCTACGAGATGTAACTGAGTTTGTGAAAGAGTTATCAAAAGAAGAATTGTTAATTAGTTACGACAGCCAAGAATTAGAGGAGGAAAGTTTGCTTTAGCAAACTTTCCTCCTCTCGAAAAAAATAGATTTAGCTATGACTGAAGAAGTTCATAAATATCATCAACTTGAAGAAGAAAATACTAAAAATATTGATAATCTTTTACCTTACGAAGCACCCTTGTTACGCAAGCATGGCAAAGTAAATGATGTGACTGAAACAATTCTTAGTCGCGCTCCTCGGCTTGATCGCACATTCGGATTTGGTTTCCTGGATTTTTCATAGTAGCTCTTAGTTTGGGTGGAGGCTTTGCGTAACCCAACACACGATATGATGAAAATAAACATTATTTCAATTTTATCAACCCACCCCAAAACCAGTAGTGCGAGTTCCTGTTGAATAGTAAAATGGAGAACTGCACCAGCCAACCCCACACCAATCAGCGTGAAAACCGACACAATCTTCTACCGCTTATTCCAAAGTTTTCCTAGTATCTTCTTTGAACTCATTAACCAACCCCCCGAAACTGCCAACACCTACGAATTTTCCTCCGTCGAAGTCAAACAACTAGCCTTCCGCATCGACGGTGTATTTCTTCCCAAAAACAGCCCATCATCTCCTATAGGAAATATGCTGAGAACCCCGTCCTTTCAAGGCGGGGATGAAAGCTAGCCGCAGGCTTTAGCCTGCCAGTCAACTATTGAGATCTTGCTGTTGTCATAATATCTACAAAATGATACAATAGTTTGTAGAGTTAGTCGATAACCATGCTAAATCTCAGTTACGAGTATAAACTAAAGCCAACAGATGAGCAGATTTCGGAAATCGAACGAACGCTGGTGATTTGTCGTAAGGTTTGGAACTACATATTGAGAGAACGTAAGGATTGGATTAACTCTCGCAAATGTCCGATTAATGCTTGCTCGATTGTGAGCGAGTACATCATTCCGGCTGATGCTCCCTACCCAAATTATTACGTTCAGGCAAATGGATTAACTAAAGCTAAGGAATTATATCCCGAACTTAAAACGGTTAATGCTCAAATGCTTCAACAGGTGTTGAGAAAGCTGGAAACAGCATTTGTAGACATGAAGCGTAAAGGAATGGGGTTTCCTAGATTTAAAAACAAATACAGAATGCGGTCGTTTGTATTTCCCCAGATGTTAAAAAATTGCATCAAAGGAAATAGTATCAAACTGCCACAATTAGGCGTTGTTGAGTTCATAAAATCTAGAGAGATTCCAGATGAGTTTGTAGTCAAACAGGCTCGAATCGTGCGAAAGGCTAGTGGATATTTCGTCATACTTTCATTAGAGTGTGATGTAAATGTGCCTGAGCCTGTAACAAGTGGATTTCCAATTGGTATAGATTTAGGTCTAGACCAGTTTCTAGCAACCTCTGAGGGGAAATTAGTTAAACGTCCTAAGTTTCTAAACACCGAACACCGCAAGCTTAAATTGCTGCAACGTCGGCTCAAGAACAAGAAGAAAGGATCTAATAACCGTCATAAGTTAAATCGAAAAATTGCTAGGCTGCATCAGCGTGTAACAGATACCAGAAAGGATTGGCAGTTTAAATTAGCTCATGAAGTAGTCAAAGACGCGGGAATGATATTTGTTGAAGATATTGATTTTCGGGTCTGGGCTAAAGGCATGTTTTGCAAACATACTTTAGATGCTGGCTTTGGGCAATTTATCTCAATTCTTTCGTGGGTGTGCTGGAAGCGAGGAGTATATTTTGAAAAGGTAAATAAGGATTTTACTTCTCAGGTTTGTCCTAATTGTGATACACATACTGGCAAGAAAGAGCTTAATAATCGAGTTCATGCTTGTCCAGAATGCGGGTATACAACACACCGAGATGTGGCAGCAGCACAAGTTATTCGCAATCGCGGATTGTCAGCGGAGGGACGCTTCGTAGACATTAAAGAAATTGCCTGTGGAGATGGTCTGGCGGGGACTGGCAACAGTCTAGTTAAGAATCCGAGAAGCAGGAAGAAGAGTGGAGAAGCGCGCATTCATGCCGCTTCATAACATCCTTTGAGAATCCCCGTCGATTCATCGCGGGGAGTACGTCAACTACTTTGTAGAAGTCCAATTTCAACCCGATGAAAAATTATACTCTCGCCTATTTACGGAAATCTTTCTTTACCTCCATAAAACCCAACTCACCAACAATTGGCGAGGAGTAATTGTCTACCCAAGTCGTAACATAGACACAGGCGAAACCGACAGGTATATAGAACTACTCACATCAGGACGAGTCACCCGCATTTACTTAGACGAACTCGAATCCCCAACATCAACCTCGATCGCCATTGAAACTGTTAAATTAGTAGTAGAAGCAGAATCCAAGGCTGTAACCAAAGCCAGGGAGTTAATCAACCTTGCTAAACAACAAATAGAATCAGAAAAAACCCAACGAGAATTTCTCGAACTAATAGAAACCATTATCGTCTACAAATTTCCCCAAAAAAGTCGAGAGGAGATAGAGCAAATGTTTGGATTTAGCGAGTTAAAACAGACCAAAGTTTACCAAGAAGCCAGGGAAGAAGGCAAAACCGAAGGTAAAATCGAAGGTAAATTAGAAGGTAAATTAGAAGGTAAAATCGAAGGTAAATTAGAAGCAGTTCCTTTGATGTTGAACCTGGGTGCAACCGTAGAACAAATTGCTGAGTCTTTAAATTTGGATATTAAGTTAGTACGGTCAATTGCGGCAAAAGTGAATACAGATAAATAATTGAGCTTAATCAAGTGTAGCTAAGGTTGAAGGAGGCGGTTGCCAAAGATTATGTACGAAAAGCCCTATTGCCTCTTGCCTTTATCAACCTACTGCAAACCCAGTATATTGCCTTACTAAAGGTTCGTGAAATGCTAAAACAATATCTGACTTTGGCACTCCCAATTTTACCAACTCATCGGCAATACCAATTTCCGTACCATCATGCTGTATCCAAATTTTCTCACCTTTAATATCCAGATGTAACACACATCCATACATTGGCTTGCGATTCTTCCATCCTGTATGCACAACTTGATAATGGTCTCGATCCGTATCAAAAACTAACTCGGTTTCCGCTTCACCATCTGATGGACTAAGGCTTGCATAATCAGCTAATAATTGTTTGATATAAGTGCGATAGCGTTCTAGTTTTTCCATTCTAAAAATTGAACTGGTAACATGGCAATCTAAACCGAACTATGCTTACTATTTTAGCTGAAACAGCAAGCGTTAAAAATTTTTATGTAAGTTATCAAAAACCTTGCCAAAATCAGTAAAAACAATTATAAAGAAGCCGTATATATAACAATTTTTACCGTACAGTAAATTAAAGTCCGATAATTTATACCAGTAGCTACAATTTTCGCAACAGATGCTTTCTACAAAAAAATAGATATTCCTTTCCTCTCCATTCTCTTCTACACATTAAAATCCTATGAGCGGCATTCTCAGTCTAATTAATCACAACAACGAACCCGTCAATCAGTCCCTCCTCCGCCAAATGACCGACTACATGGCATTTCGCGGAACCGATGCTCAACAAACATGGTACAAAGATAACATCGGGCTGGGACATACCTTATTGCGGACAACCTGGGAACAGGAGCAGGAACAACAACCTTTTACCCTTGATGAACGAGTGTGGATTGTTGCTGATGTCCGATTAGATGGACGTAAAGATTTAGTTGTAGCTTTACTCGCAAGGGGTCGAGTAATTACTGAGAATGCACCCGATGTGGAGTTACTTTTACATGCTTATCACGTTTGGGATACCGCATGTGTAGAGCATTTACAGGGAGATTTTGCATTTATTATCTGGGATGAAAGAGAGCAAAGACTATTTTGCGGACGCGACCAGTTTGGAATCATACCGTTTTACTATGCCCAGGTAAACAATACTCTGATTTGTAGCAACACCCTCAACTGCATTCGCTTACATCCCCACATATCGACCCATTTAAACCAGCAAGCGGTAGGGGATTTCCTGACGCAGGGAATGAATATGGAATGGTCTACAACTATTTTTGATGATATAAAAAGACTTCCTCCCGCTCATACTTTAACTTGGCAAGCGGGGCAATTAGACACACAAAAATTAAACATCCAAAGGTATTGGCAATTACCCCGCACTCGACCTTTAATCTTCTACAAACATCCCCAAGAGTATGTAGAGCATTTTTCCGAACTCTTCGAGCAAGCAGTTAGCGATAGGTTACGCACGAATCGGATTGCAACTCATATCAGTGGGGGGATGGATTCTACCAGTATTGCCGCAATGGCGAATAAGATACTCTTAGAACGACGAGAACCCTTCGATTTTCAAGCATTTACAATGCGCGATCGCTTGATGATGCCAGAAGAAGATTCATACGCCAGCATGGTAGCCCATTTTATTGGTATTCCCATAAATGAGATGAACTGCGAAGGGTATATGTGTGCCGTACCGTCAGTAACTCCCCAAACCCCATTACCTGAACCCATTGGCATTAGCGATCGCAGTCCTAGTAATGACTTTACTAGACGCTGTGCAGACCATGCGCGGGTAGTTTTAACCGGATTTGGCGGCGACCCCGGTTTGCGATTTGGCGAATTCGATTTCTTGGTGTGGTGGAAACACGGTTTGCGTCAAGAAATATTCCAGGTGTTGGGACACTATCTAAAAACTCATCGCTCTAAGAAATTATACTTACGGCAGGGTAGAGCCTATTGGCGGAAAATCACCAAGGAAAAAGTAGAATTTCCCACTTGGTTTAATGCTGATTTCGTCAAGCAACTGGATTTACAGGAACGATACGAGCAAATTAACGCCGAATCCATAGATTATATTGCTCGCTACGGCATGGCAAATACCCCATTTTGGTCAAACATCTTTGAACAATTCGACCCCGGTTGTACGGGCATTCCTATCAAACATTATTATCCCTTCTTCGATCTGCGCTTGGTTAACTTTATGGTGTCAATTCCTCCCATACCTTGGTTGGTCAATAAAAATATCTTGCGGGAGTCGATGAAAGGTAAATTACCAGAAGCCATCCGTACCAGACGAAAAATTGTCTTCCACGCACCTGAAGAGTATATCAATGGTATGCGAGAAAGCGTAGGGTTATGGGCTGGAGATTTGTTAAGGAATACACCTGGTTTGGAAGAATATATAAATACTGCCGATTTGCTCGGATGTTTGGAGTCTGGGGAAATTGATACCGGGAAATTAATGGGGTTAGAGAAAACTTTGGCGGTTGCCTATTGGTTGCGAAGTTCTCAAGTGCTTTCACTGAATAAAGTAAAACTTGAGGCTGTATCTGTATAAATAACTACTTAATTGATATTGATTCTAGAAATCATTATATCATTTTGTAGATATTATAATAACAGCAAAATCTCATTGGGTAACTGGCAACTTAAAAGGTCGGGGTTCTTGGCATCTTTTCTATAGTTGTTAAGACATCGACCGAATTTAATTATGCGTTGCCTGAAACCCTTGTAGAGACAGCGAAGTTGCCGGACAGAATATTCTGTCCCGGCACATTTGCGTAGCAATGCTACGTCTCTACATTCATTTTCGGAGATGTCTATTGAATTTTGGACAAACAAAATTTATATTTAACTTTACCGACGAGTCATAGCCATCACCGCCTTAACCGTAATTTCCGGTAATTCGCCCAAAGTTGGTAAAATGTCTTCTGCGGACAAAACAAGGGGTAGCTCATCTCCAAGCCATACCCAAATTTGCTGACGAGTTATGTCTATTAGCCATGCGAGTTGCGTTCCGTTGCTCAGACAGTGAAGAATTTTATTTTGTAAGTCTAAAGTGCTTTGGTCAGGAGAGCGAATTTCAATTAACCAATTTGGCGCTCCTTGTAGTAGACCATCTTCATCTCCAATGCGATCGCTAGCAACGACGGAAATATCAGGTACGGGGGAGTAGGGAGGTACAATACAGCGCAATTCCTGCACGGCTTCAAACTGCTCAGTATGACGATTTACATAATTTACCAAATTGCGTTGTAGCCGCGAGTGAAAAAGCGTTGGCATTGGTTTTTGTCGTACTTCCCCATTAATTAACTCCCATGCTGGGGAAGCCTCAATATTGAATTGAGAGAGAAACTCGGATAAAGGTGTTATTGCAACTGACTTCATGATGAGCTTTACTCAAATTTTACCACTGATTGAGAGTATGGATTCTAACTAAGTGATTAGGCAAAATTAATTACATATTGTCATTGCGAGGAACGTTCGCTTTTAGCGTTCCCGCAGGGTAGCAATCGCAAGGATTTCAAGTTTCCGGAATGAGAAATTAATTTTGCACAACTACTTACACTTTAATATTAGACTATGGGTGCATCAGATACATTTAATTTAGTTAAACTACTTAAAAAGTAAAAAGTAAATCGTCCTGGGGTTGATGTGGAAGTGCGATATCTACCGACGGAATTATCTGGTGAAAGTCTATTGCCCGGATTTAGTTTGAGTTTATCCCACTATTTGTAGAGAGTTGGGATTTAGTTTGGTAAAAATCTACTGCAATCAAGCAAATACCACATCTTCATAAAGTGCGTTCATTTCCGCTTCAAAGCTAATACTTTGCAGTTGAAAAGATTTTTCTTGCGAAGTATAAGACTGTAATAACCAAAGTCCTTCGCTATTACGGCGAAAACACTCGACTCGCTGACGTTTTACATTAATTAAAACATATTCTTGCAGGGTTTCTAATATTTGATAATCAGCAAATTTATCACCCCTGTCAAATGCTTCTGTTGAGTCGGATAAAACTTCAATAATTAAGCAAGGAAATTTTTTCTCCGTAGTATTTTCCCGATCTCGTTCGTCACAAGTAACCATAACATCGGGGTAATAATAGCGATTTAGTTGTTCGATACGTGCTTTCATGTCCGAGATGAAAACCCGACAACCAGAACCCCGTACATGATTACGAAGTAGTGTAAATAAGTTTCCGGAAACAGTAACGTGAGAATCGTTAGCACCAGCCATTGCATAAGCATGACCGTCGATATATTCATGTTTGACATCGCTTTGAAGCTCCAGTTGGAGGTATTCTTCTGGAGTGATGTAGTCTTTTTTTAGGGATGCGACCATTATTTGAAGTTTGGAGACAGCATTTTTATTTTAGCCATGTTGTTTGGTTATATTACAATACGCTTCAATGTTTATATCTTGCGTAGTCATGCTTCCTGTAGGTATCGCACTCCTTGAGAAAACTATGTGGCTATTGAGTGCGAACGACTTACGTCGCGCTTGCTTCGCACTTAACCCCGCGCAAGCTTCGCTCAATCATTAAGACAGTAAAAGCTTAAAATTGATGAGGTGCAATCAACCCTCAAGTAAAAACGTCCATGCGTCGAGATTCGATTTTTTATAAACTGTTTCAACAATATCCAAATTTATTGTTTGAGTTGTTGACAAATCCACCAGAAAATGCTGATGAATACCGATTTGATTCGGTAGCTGTTAAAGAACCAAAATTTGAGATTGACGGGGTATTTCTGCCACCCACAACTGAAAATCCTGGGGTTGTTTATTTCTGTGTTGGCGCAGCCTGCCGGAGGCACGGTGCAGTTCCAGAAAGACGAACTACTTTATGAACGGGTATTTGCAGAATCTTACTTATATTTCTACCGGAATCGTGCCAGATATAGTAATTTCCAATTAGTGATAATTTACCCGTCCCGTAAGATTGAGCAAAATGATACTCATCCTTATGAAAATCTACTCAATAGTTCGCAGGTAAATCGCATATATTTGAATGAGTTGGGTGATATTCGCCAATTACCTGTATGGGTAGCACTGATGGTATTGACTACCCTGGAGGATGAGCAAGCAACCCAGGAAGCAAGGTATTTGTTAGGGAGGAATCAACAAGAAGAATCTCAAGCAGGAAATCGCGCCATAATAGAGTTAATCACAACGATAATGGTGTACAAGTTTGAAAATAAAAGTCAAAGGGAGGTAGAAGAAATGCTGGGAATTACACTTAAGCAAACGCGAGTTTATCGGGAAATCAAGGAAGAAAGTGAAAAATCGCTCATCCTACGTCAACTAAATCGACGGGTGGGGGAATTACCAGAGGATATTCGTCAACAGGTTGAAGCTTTGCCTTTGGAACAGTTGGAAAATCTTGGTGAAGCATTGCTTGATTTTACCAGTATGGCTGATTTACAAGCTTGGTTAAATCGGGAAAATATTTAGTTTATATAAAGCGATCGCGTGGCTTTTAAGACAGTCAAGATGAAGAAATGCGATCGCATAGTAACATTAACGCGAACGACTTACGTCGCGCAAGCTTCGCATGAATTGATTACCAAGGATATCGCAAGCAATATTACTGCCAACTCTTGCCGCATAGAGCGAAGGCAGATTATGGCAGTAAATGGTAGAATTATGGTAACGTTTACTGCCAAAGGAGAGGAACGTATGCCCCGTCTAGATTTGGGTAATCCATATGATTACTATGTTCAAACATTGATTGATACAGGGCTTTACAGCACTTACACGGAAGTTGTAAAGGATGCCTTGCGTCAACATATGAATTCTCACGCCGAAAGCAAGCGTATCGCCTTATTCCACGCCACCATTGCCGAGGGCGAAGCGGATATACAGGCAGGACGTGTTGAGCTTTACAATCCAGAATTAATTGACCGCTTGACTTCAGAAGTGTTGGCAGATGAATAAGGGAAATTTCTACACCCTCTATATATCTGAGCGAGCAAAGAACGATTATCAGAAAATTCAGCGTTACACACGGGATTTTTACGGTAAAGAGCAAGTGTTGAAATATTCTGCCCTAATCAAGCATTGTTTTGCAAAAATAACTGAAAATCCGATGCTTGGGCATACTAGACCCGATATACCACAACGGTATAAAGCATATAATGCAGGCAAACATATAATTGTCTACCGTATAGAAGAACAGATGGTTTACGTGGTGGCAATCCTGCACGGCAGTATGGATTTTTCAGACCAATTTGACGAATAACAATAAATAAAAGTCGTATAATAGAGCGATCGCACTTAACCCCGCGCAAGCTTCGCACTTCATATCCAAGCCAGTAGCTACAGGAAATTGCGATCGCTTAACTTCTGAAACAGCCGCGATTGAAGAAATGCGATCGGCAGAGCTTAGTTCAAACTTCAGGTTGAATTATAAACCAGTTTTCTATTTTGATATCTTGGAAATCAGTATAATCAGTAACATTGTTTGTGACTAAAACCAAATTATTTGCTTGAGCGATCGCCGCAATTTGTCCATCTGCATAAGCTGGTGTTTTACCGATAGCTGTCAGTCTTGCCCTTTCGACTGCAAACCACTCAGCAGCAGCAATATCATATAGAAGTAGGGGAATTTTTGTTTAATTTCTGATTGTAGATATGTTTCAATAATTAGGCGCTTATTTGACCCGATTGGTAAACGATAACAGCCAAATAGCAGTTCGTGGAATACAACGGTGGCAGTGGCAATCTCACCTTCATTTTGTTGTAGCATCCTGACAATAGCTTGATTTGGACGGGGACGCAGAGGTTCTGAGAGGATATTAGTATCTAGGAGGAAGCGCATAGAATCAAAAAATTACCTCACGTCCGACTGATTTGTCCCGCACAACAGCAAAAATTTGATCGGGGTCTATTTCTGCTGCTTCTATATTGTATTCTTTGCGAAATCTTTCTACAGATTCCCAAAAGCTTGGTTTTTTATTCAATAAATTTTCATATTCTGTAGTAGAAATAATTACAGCAATTTGTTTACCTTGCTGAATAATTTCGATTTGTTCACCTTGTTCAACTCCTTGAATAATTTTGTCTAAGTTAATAGGAATTTCTTCAATTGAGTATTGCTGAGACATAACTATTCACCTGCCAAAATTCTTGCTTATGTAGATTATAGCCTTTTGTTGAAATTAGACGAAGATTGATCGCATAGTAATATTAACGCGAACGACTTACGTCGCCCAAGCTTCGCTCGAACACCAAGGCAGTAAAAGCTTAAAATTGATGAGGTGCAATCAACCCTCAAGTAAAAAGTTCCATGCGTCGAGATTCGATTTTTTATAAACTATTCCAACAATACCCAAATTTATTGTTTGAATTATTGACAAATCCACCAGAAAATGCAGATGCATATCGATTTGATTCGGTAGCTGTTAAAGAACCAAAATTTGAAATTGATGGAGTATTTTTACCACCCGTAACTGAAAATCCTGGGGTTGTCTATTTCTGTGAGGTGCAGTTTCAGAAAGACGAGCTACTTTATGAACGGGTATTTGCAGAATCTTACTTATATTTTTACCGCAATCGTGCCAGATTTAGTAATTTGCAATTAGTGATAATTTACCCATCCCGTAAGATTGAGCAAAGTGATATTCGTCCTTATTTGAGTCAACTTAACAGCCCACAAGTAAATCGCATATATTTGGATGAGTTGGGTGATATTCGCCAATTACCTGTATGGGTAGGATTGATGGTGTTAACTACCCTTGATGATGAACAAGCAACCCAGGAAGCAAGGTATTTGTTAGCGAGGAATCAACAAGAAGAACCTCAAGCAGGAAATCGCGCCATAATAGAGTTAATCACGACGATAATGGTGTACAAGTTTGAAAATAAAAGTCGTATAGAGGTAGAAGAGATGTTAGGAATTACACTTCAAGAAACGCGGGTTTATCGGGAAATTAAGGAAGAGGGAATACAGGAAGGAGAAGAACGAGGAGAACAACGGGGATTACAAAGAGAAAAATCGCTCATCCTCCGTCAACTAAATCGACGGGTAGGAGAATTACCAGAGAATATTCGTCAACAGGTTGAAGCTTTGCCTTTAGAACAGTTGGAAAATCTTGGTGAAGCATTGCTTGATTTTTCTAGTATGGCTGATTTACAAGCTTGGCTTGAGGAGAATGTAAGTCGTTAGGTCATTGTTAGTATATTAAATTTAATAGCTATCTCCCATAGCAACAACTATTAACAGGTCAAAGAGACCCTGCCGTGGAACGACAGGGCTTCCTTTGACTTCGTGAAAAACGAGTTCAACTAAATTAAAAAAAACTATAACTAAATCCATGCAAACAAACCCAAACGTTACATTACTAAAAGTGAAAAATTTAGCGATGCAGCTACCGACAGTCGAGCGGTGGGAATTGCTTAAAATCCTCATCGATTCGGTACAACCAGAAACCGCCACTTCAACCCCAGAATATCCCCAGCCTCAATTCTATGGATGTATCCAAGACGAAACATTTTTTCGCCATCCCCAAGGAGAACAACAAAGAAGAGAAGAAATTTTATGAAATTTCTGCTAGATACTAACACTTGCATTATTTATATGCGTGGTAAAAACACAACCTTAAAGCGAAAACTAGAATAAAGCTGCAACTAAAGATATTGCCGTTTGCTCAATTGTCAAAGCTGAACTATTTTATGGCGCAATGAAAAGTGCTAACCCAGAACGGAATCTTACTTTACAACAACAATTTTTAGCTCAATTTATATCACTACCCTTTGACGATTTAGCCGCAATGATATTTGGAACTATTCGCTCTGGGCTAGAAGTATTAGGCACACCCATTGGAGCGTATGATTTGCAAATTGCTGCCATTGCACTGACAAATAATTTAACCCTTGTCACCCATAATACTAGAGAATTTCAGCGTGTTAATAACTTACTGATTGAAGATTGGGAGATAGATAATTAGTTAGGAAATATCCAAAATTTTATCAGTGAGGAGTTGGGATTTACAACTCAAATTCTTGAGCGATCGCTCGATCATTAAGACAGTACGAAATCAAACGAGACGAAGGGTATTGCATAGCTTTGTGTATAACCAGAAAATGCGATCGCACTCAATAGTCGTCAATGGTATCCCGTGGCTTTATAATTAAATTAAAATCTGAGGTAAACCTTTAGATAAAAGCAGGAAAAAGTTAATGACATTGCAAGAGCTACAAAAACAAGCGTTACAGTTACCAATTGATAAGCGTTGGCAGTTGGTGCAAACTTTACTTGAATCATTAAAGCAAGAAGGTTATTCGGTGCAGAAGCAAGGGAATTTATCTCGATTGCGAGGGATTGCTAAAAATGAAGCAGTCTCAAGTGATGAAGATATTGCAACAGATTATGTTACTTATCTCACCGAAAAATATTAGCGATGAAAGTCCTAATTGATACAAATATAGTTCTTGATTTCCTGCAAGACAGACAACCTTTCGTAGAAGATGCGGTGAGACTTTTTGAGAAGGTTGATGCTGGTGAGGTTGAAGGGTTTATTGCGGCAACAACAATCACTAATATTTACTATATTGTTCGCAGAGCCGCAGGTGTGCAAGCTGCTAAAGATGCGATCGCTCAAGTATTAACTGATTTACATATTTGTGCAGTTGACAGAAGTGCATTAGAACAAGCACTTTCGCTAAATTTTAAAGATTTTGAAGATGCGGTACAGTATGCTTGTGGAATGGCGTATGGAGTGGACGCAATTGTAACTCGTGATGCTTCTGGTTTTACAGATGCAGAAATTCCAGTCATGTCACCTGGGGAATTTAACAGAAGATTAGAATGAACGGAAATTGCGATCGCACAAAATGGTCGCCAAAGGCATCGCGTGACTTTTAAAATAGCCAATATGAAGCGATCGCACGAAATAGTCGTCAATGGTATACCGTGGCTTTGTGTTTAACCAGAAATTTCCTTTTTCTTACAGTGTTCATTTTGTTAATTGCTAAAATTTTCGAGCTAGAGAAGAATTTTCTAACTCCTGTCTGTGAAACCTAAAAATCCATCGAAATCTGGAGCAAAATTAATTGTTGCAGTAGTATCATTTACCTTGCCATGCTTACGTAGTTTTGGTGGTTCATAGGGGAGACGGTTATCCTCCTTTTCATATTTAATCTCTTGAAATTCATTCGTGTTTTTAGCTGATTCTGTCACAGTTAATTTCTCCGTTTGATAAAATTAATTACGTTGTAAATGATTTCGTAAAAAGTGAAGTATGACGATTTAGTCGTCGCACTCCACTTTCTCAAATTTCATCAATTCAACGAAAAGCAGAAAATAGGGAAAACAAACACGACATTTGAGTAATGATAGTCACACAAATTCTATCTCTCTAGGGTGTGTGAACCAGTTTTTATGCAATCAGTACTCAGTTTGATATCAACACCTCTACTGCTTAGTTCCACTTGACCAGTAAGAAGTGCCGTTTCGGTCATAAGCTACCAGATTTCCATCATCCTGCATAATTAGTTTGCCTTCTTTATATTCAGTCCCGTACTTATTAATTGACCAAATGGGATAGTCATTTCGGTCATAAATTACCAAGTTACCATCATTTTGAAAGCGAGTCTGTCCTATGGGTTTACCATTAGTACCTGATGCCCATAAAAGACTATCATATTTATAAACAACCAAGTTCCCATCTTTCTGATATTCAAGCCTAAATATTCCGTTGCTTGATATTAGTTTATCGCCAGGATTTAAGAACTCATCTGCGAATAACCTATCTTTAGCCAGATTATCTTTTTTAATAAGTACAGCATCCCTTCTAAAGCAATAAACCTCTGGATCGTGAGGGCGATTATTGCTCTTAGCGCGTTCACTATAAAAAGTTCCAGCGTTAATACCTGAATTGACATCTTTAGGTCTGATAGACCAGAGCGTGCAATCTTGTGAAGCTCCAGTACCTGTGTCATCCCAGATTGAGAATTCGCCAATATTCCCGCGAGAAACTAATTGTTTAGAGACCATGTTTAGAGGACTGTATCCAGAAGTACCGAGGTTTCTACCAGAGGTACAAAAGAGGTACAAAAGCTGCATCGACGGCAAGGGATTGATTGGAAGTTTTGGTGTCAAAAAGCGTAGAAGGTATTTACTATTATTGAGAAATTTTAGTGAATAGATTTGACAGCCGTTGCTTTAATTTAGCGCTCAAACTTTTTCGATCCCAGAGAGCCATTCCTGCATCTCAAGAGGTTGTTGCCAATTAAACATAAGCACTATAAAATCATCAAGTTGGCGATCGCTTAATTGTTCGAGTTGACTAACTACCTGTGGCGTGAGAACCTCAGCCCCAAACTTAGCTCGAATTATAGTACCTGCGGACTTTAGCTTACCTAGAAATTCACCTTCTAGTTTGCCTTCTAGTTTGCCTTCTAACCTAGCTTTGTTAAGTTGTTCTTCATACCAAGCATCGATTTGTTCCATCGTTTTCATAAAATCTTCGTCCTCCGGAGTTAAACTATCACTAGGTATATCTTTCAAATAAACACAATATTTTATACATGCACTTATTATATCATTTTTTTCCCTGCGCTCCGGTGATAGCTGCTTGATTGACTCAAAAGCCCTAGTCGCAGAGTGTTTATCTCCCAACATTTTTAGCCACATCGTTTCTGGACTATCAACCAATTCCGTGATAATCACAATTCCCAACCGAAAAATTGGAGGGATTCGATATACACCTACACCGAATTCAGTTGCTCTTTGAGCACCACACAAATTCAATAGTTTTTCACTGCAATTCACCGTGAGAATCCACGTAAATGGATTTTGATTTTCAATTTGTTGTTTTGCTTTTTTCTTACTTGGTTGAGAACTTGTTAATTCCGGTTTGGCTTTGGCACTCTCCACCAGTTCTTTCAGCTTTCTATCCCAATACAGATTTTTGCGAGTAATCGATTTATTAATATCCATTTCTTCTAGATACGAACTGTAATGTTCGATAATCACCGTTGGATGTTCTTGCATTAACAGGTCGAATAAACCTAAATTCTCAGAAAGCCACTCTGCGTTTTTTCGCTCTCCTATGAACATCAAATCAATTTCGAGGTCTTCATCATTGCGGACTTGGATATTTTGCAGAGTATTCCCTTTAGTTTTATATAAGGATTGGATATAAAACTTGAAGAAGCGATCGTGTTTGTACTGAGCCATTTCAATTCGTGCGCGCCTTTGGTAGAAGCTCTCATGTTGTAACAGTAATTTTAACTTGACATTTTGGTAGTTAATTTTTATGTAAAAAATTATAACCAAAATTAAACTTTTCTCAGAACAGTAACCGATGTAGTTTTGAGTTTCGGCAACTATGACGGTAAACTATTATATACCGAATACACCTTCATCTAAAAAATCTCCCATCGCGTCTATAATTCATACCAAAACAGCAATATTATCAATGCAGCAACTAACTAAAACCTGCCATTATCAAATTTACGGTATTACCCTAAGCAGTAACCAACCCCTACCAATTTTAATTGCCGCTTCTAAAACATCCACAACAACGGTAGACGTGGAGGTTAACATCACAGAATGCGAATTATTGGATCAAGATATTAAAGCAGAAAATAAACACTATCGTTCTGGTTGGTATACAAAACAAAAAGTTGATGGGATTTATTATTGCCTGTCTCTTCGTGGTGGCAACGAAATATTAGATGTGGAAATTGCTCCCGATGGCAAAAAAATCTGGATAACTTGGGCAAACTTACCCCTCGCTGAAGTCACTGCGATTTTAATCGGTTGCATATTAGGAACTGCTTTACGGTTGCAAGGAAAAATCTGCTTGCATAGCAGCGTGATTAAAGTAGATAATTGTGCGATCGCCATTATTGGCGCAAAGGGTGCAGGTAAGTCAACTACCGCAGCAGCATTTGCAAAACGCGGCTACCCAATTTTAGCTGATGACATTGCTGTTCTGGCTGACTATGGCGACTCCTTCTTAGTTCAACCTGGTTATCCTCGTCTGCGGTTATGGAAATCTGCTGTAAATGCGGTTTACGGTTCGGAAGCAGAATTATCGCGGGTATTTAGGCAAACTGATAAGCATTTTGTGGAGTTACATCAAAATAATACATCGGCTTGGTGTTTTCACAGTCAACCTTTACCTCTGGCTGCAATTTATATTCTAGGGGAGCGTCAACAGTCATTAGTAACACCCAGTGTAGAAACAGTTACCCCCCAAGTGGGTTTAATGCACTTAATTACTCACAGATACCCCCAATCTTTGAAGTTACAGCAAGATATGCAAAGGCGCGAATTTGCAGTATTGGGACGTTTAGCAGCAGCTGTACCAATGGGACATTTGCACCGAGAGGATAATTTGGCTGAGTTGGGAAAAGTATGCGAAGCTTGCGTAAGGTAAGTCGTTCGCATTTTAGAAGATATCGCGGGGTTCCAGGGTATGCATTTGGGGGCTGGTTGACAAAAATCCGATAAAATAAAAATCATCAAGGGAAAACTTTAATTGCCGCTTTACTATGCCAGCCAAGGATTTTTACCATGATACTGTTGTTCAAGCCCTAATTAATGACGGCTGGGAAATTACTGACGACCCTTTGATTTTATCTTATGGTGGTAGAGAACTTTATGTTGATTTGGGTGCAGAAAAAACCACAATAGCCGCTCAAAAAGATAATCTTAAAATAGCAGTTGAAATTAAAAGTTTTTTAAAACCTTCCCCAGTTAGGGACTTAGAAGATGCTGTTGGACAATATGGTGTTTATCAAAGCATTCTCACTGATATCGCATCGGAGCGAATACTTTACCTCGCAGTTCCTCAACGTTCTTACGAAAGTATTTTTACAGAAAAATTAGGGCAGTTAATCCTCAAAAGCTTAAAAATTAAACTCTTAGTATTTGATGATGAACAAAGGAGAATTATCCAATGGATACCTTAGAACGCTATCGCCAAATAGTCAGCGAGTTAATCTACGAGTATGCCAAGTATAAACCTTCTCACGGTCAAATTGAAACCGAAGCAATTGTTGACTCAAAAACAGACCATTATGAAGTGATGCATGTAGGTTGGGATGGGCAACGTCGGGTACATGGTTGTGTTGTACATATTGATATTATCCAAGGGAAAATTTGGATTCAACATGATGGTACAAATCGTCCGGTTGCTGAGGAGTTGTTAGAAGCTGGGGTTCCCAAAGAGGATATTATTTTGGGTTTTCATCCACCTCAAGTACGTCAATATACGGATTTTGGTGTAGCTTAATATCACGTAGTTTTGGCTGCGGAAAGCGATCGCTCGAACACCAAGACAGTTACAACGAATTGCTAAGGATTGTGAATAAAATAAGAAAGCAATTTCTCTTGTGGGGCAGGCATCCTGCCTGCATACTAAATAAAGAACGGGCAAGATGCCCATTCCACAATATGTGTAAATTATTTAAATTTCATTCCTAACCACACAAATGCGATCGCAACAATTTTACAAGCGTTTGTTGTTGGATGCGATCGCGCTATCTCGCTGACAAATATAACTAAAATCACTAAATCTTTGTCTTCACCCAAGTCCGAAACGCTTTCATTGTTTTATTTCTCCCCTCAATTTTACTGCGCTCTAAATACTGTGGAATTACCTCACTTAGAGGAAAACCAACAAAATGAGGGCTTTCATTCATCTGGACATATTGACTTGATTGTAATACATTAATTTCTAGTTGCGTTCCGTTAAATCGCCATAGTTCTTTTACTCCTAACACTTCGTAGTTATCGAATCGGGTTCGAGAAGAGATATCAATTTCCAAGGCTAAATCTGGTGGGGGGTCTACGGTTAAGTCGATGCGCTTTTTCCCCCGAATAGCTGCTTCATTTTCGATATAGAAACAGTCATCAGCTTCTATAGCTTGTTTCATGGTTTCGCTTTTAAAAGTTGTTGACCCTAAACTTCTAAATTCAATATCAAGTTCTTCAAGAAGCACTTTCACCAAGTCGGCAATTATAACTTTATCATCTTCATGTTCGGGTAAGGGCACCATGATTTCTAAGATTCCCCCACTGTAATTAATCCGCGAACCCCTTTTTTCCCCAAATTCTTCTAACAGTTGTTCGTACATTAGCCAACTGACATCAGTCATTAGGAGTTGCTGACCGGGAGGGACGACAATCTGCTTGAGATGAACTTGCATAGTTTCCTCGCTACGAGAGTTATGGAACGAAGGTTTGGGTTTATCCTTCTCTTGCGAAGTTGATTTTAATGATAGCACTTTTGATAGTCAACATCTCTACAAGACTTTCAGGCAACGCATAATTTATTTCTGGAGATGTCTATTAGGTTAAAGGTTGATTGACAGTCTTGACTGAACCGTATTGGTTTATAGGTTATCATTTTCTGAAACTGCTCGAATCAACCCGAATGCAGCATATAATGACACATTTGTTACCTCCTTCGGCTTTGAATGACTAAGCTTTTTACTAAACTGCGCTCCATATTACCCCAATTACCTTACCTGCCCAAAGCCATCAAGTTAGTTTGGCAAGCTGCGGGTTACTGGATTGTTATTTGGGTAGTTTTGCTAATTTTTCAGGGAATTTTACCAGCAATCCAAATTTATCTTGTTAAAACTGCTATCAATAGCTTTGTCGCAGTTGTCAAAACAGATATTTACTCTCCTAACCTAACTTCTGCTCTCACCTACATTGCAATTTTGGTCGGACTTTTGCTGTTTGGAGGAGCGATCGCTAACTTCAATATTTGGGTGCGATCGCTCATTGCAGAATTAACCCAAGATTATGTTAGTTCCTCAATCCATAGGCAAGCAATTTCCCTCGATTTGGATTTTTTTGAGAGTCCTGACTACTACAATCGTCTGCATCGTGCTTGTACGCAGGGGAAAAATCAACCTGTTATGCTACTGGAAAATTTGGGAGAGTTAAGTGTAAATACGTTAACGCTGCTATCGGTAGCTGTTGTTTTGCTTCCTTTGGGCATTTGGCTACCCTTGGGATTGCTTTTGAGCAGTTTCCCACCTTTTTATGTCATGTATAAAAGCAATCACATCGAAAACCAGTGGCGATTGCAGAATACAGTCACGCAACGGTATATAGATTACTACGAAAATATACTTACAGAACGTGAATTTGCTGCCGAAGTACGCTTATTTGCTTTAGGCGATCGCTTCCAAACCAGCTACCAAAAACTACGTCAAAAGTTGCGAAAAGAAAAAATGGGGTTAATGCGATCGCGCAGTTTGGCTCAATTTTCTGCTAGTTTCCTATCTTTAGTTATACTTGGCATCGCGTTGAGTTGGATGGTGTCACAAATGGCACGAGGTAAGCTCAGTTTGGGCGATTTAGCGCTACTTTTGCAATCCCTCTGGCTGGCTCAAGGATTACTACATAGCTTACTAAGAACTTTCAGCAAAACCTACCAAAATCTATTTTTACTCCAAGACTTGTTTGAATTTCTTTCCCTGCAACCGCTATTGATTCGTGAAAGTGTGGAGTGCAGACAACAAAATCTGGGTTTAACAAAAGGAATTTGTTTTGAGCAAGTTAGTTTTTATTATCCTGGCAGTCAGCGTTTAGCATTGGATGGGTTTACCCTAACTATTCCATCTGGACAAATAGTGGCAATTGTCGGTGAAAATGGAGCCGGAAAAAGCACCCTTGTTAAGTTACTTTGTCGTTTTTATGACCCCGAAGCGGGTAGAATTACTATCGATGGTGTAGATATTCGAGATATTGCGACAGCAGAATTGCGCCAGCTATTCAGCGTTATGTTTCAGTTTCCTGCCCGTTACCAGGATACAGTAGCGAATAACATTGCTATTGGTGCTTTAGCTGCAAGCCCGACAGGGGGGCAAATAGAAGCAGTAGCAAAAATGACAGGCGCAGATATCGCCATACAGCAGCTACCAGGAGGATATGATTCTTTGTTGGGGACGCGGTTTGGTGGTTCTGAATTAAGCGGGGGACAATGGCAGCGTTTAGCCCTTGCTAGAGCTTGGTTGCGTTCAGCACCGATTGTTGTATTAGATGAGCCAACAAGTGCAATGGACGCTTGGGCAGAAGCTAACTGGTTAGGATGTCTGCGGAAACTAGCTGAGGGGAGAACGGTAATAATAATAACCCATCGTTTTACCACCGCCCAACAAGCAGATATGATTCATCTGATGGCAGAGGGAATGGTAGTAGAATCGGGTACGCATCAGGAGTTATTAGTTAAAGGTGGTAGTTATGCTGAATCTTGGAAAATGCAGGTTGAGACTCAGGTACAGACGAAAAGAAGTACATAATTAATACTTAATTAATACTTACAATCTAAAATAAAAAAATGAACGTATCAGCATTATTAATTCAAAAAGCGCGTACTTGGAAGAAGTTTTCTAGCACTGAACGCTGGTTTCTTCTCCAAGCACTAATATTACTTCCTGCGATCGCATTATCCTTAAAAATCTGGGGATTCAAACGCACACATTCGCTTTTAACCTACTTCCTACCACCACAACCTTCTCCCCCGTTGTCCAACTCCCCAGATCGACTCTTCACCACTGCAAATATGGTGAAAATTGCCGCAAAATATTATAAATGGGCAACCTGTCTGAGAAAATCCCTGGCTTTATGGTATTTGTTGCGTCGTCAAGGAATAGCTGCCGAATTACAAATTGGTACTAGATTTGAGGTTGGAGAGTTTCAGGCTCATGCATGGGTCGAATATCAAGGATATATTGTAGGCGATCGCCAAGGAGTAAAGCAGCATTATGTCGCATTTGATAAACTTGAAACTAAGCTAAGTCAAAATTTGTCCAAAGTTGAATCAAATAGATTAACTTTTCCAATCTTAAAGTGGCGTATAGAAGTTGAACTTTTGTTGTGTTATGCACGTACTCACATCGATACTACCACTGCTTTGCGTATAGAGAAATTACTACAAACAGAGAAAAATATAGATTGGAAATATTTACTGCAACAAGCATCTCAACAAGGAGTTTTTCTTCTCCTCTACCAAAACCTGATTACAAGTCATCTGGAATCCATTCCCAAAGATATCCAGCCTCAGTTACAAGCATACAGCCAGATCAAAACCGCACGTAATCTCTTTCTCAGTAAAAAACTTTGTCAAATACTCGAATTGTTTAAAAATCACGATATTCAAGTCATTCCGTTCAAAGGTTCTGTGCTTGCAGCTTCTGCTTATAATAATTTGGTAATTAGAGAATTCTGCGATATTGATTTACTGATTAAGCAAGAAGATTTCGTTCAAGTCAAAGAATTACTACTTGCTCAAAACTATAAACCCCGTAGTGAACTACAACCTTGGGGAGAGGATTTTGCCAGTGAAGATGATAAAGTTCATATCGATATTCACTGGCAGTTAGCACCATCTTGTTTCCCCTATCGATTAGATTTTTCAGAGCTTTGGCAACG
This sequence comes from Calothrix sp. CSU_2_0, assembly GCA_012034595.1. Taxonomy (GTDB): domain Bacteria; phylum Cyanobacteriota; class Cyanobacteriia; order Cyanobacteriales; family Nostocaceae; genus Brunnivagina. Next base: position 58,461 of record JAAUPE010000013.1, read on the forward strand.
CTGTCAAACGATATCTATTTTTAACCAAAAAGTTATAACTGTTTCTCCAGAAGATTTATTATTAATTCTCTGTTTACAAATAGTGAAAGATGCCCACTACAGACAGGAAAAGCTAAAGCAAGTCTGTGATATTGCTGAACTTGTTCGTACTTCGTCTCTTAACTGGGAATTAGTTATTCAACAATCTCAAAATCTAAGTAGCGAAAGATTACTGCTGTTTGGTTTAGCCGTAGCATGGGAACTTTTACAAATAGAAATTCCTCTAGAAATAAAGCAAAAAATAGCAAGTGATAGGATAGTTAATCGGTATTTTTGTCATGTGAAAGAACAATTATTTATCGTAGATAATCGGCAAAATAAAATATTTGGACTTTTCGATCGGGGATTAATAGCAGGTTTATATGGATTTACCCTTAGAGGTTTGATGCTTCTCGATCGCTCTCATTTTCTCGGCAAGCATAATCGATATTTAGTAGGGCATTTATTCAGTTATATGTTTGCTCCTAACTCTAGGGACTTAAAATATATATCTCTCCCCATATATCTCTATTTTATATACTATTTAATTAGACCAATACGTCTAATTTCAAAATTCGTGAAGTCATCTTCAAAAACAAATTTAATTTTGCCGAAGAAAGCATTTTAATAACTAAATATCTAGGTGGATTAAAAGTAAAGAAGGCAAAATACATTTTATTGATTCTGCCTTTCTTAGGTAATACCCACTTAAATCTGTACAAATTTGCGACTGTTACCAAGCACGATTAACTGTATTTGCTCGAACTGTATCTAGGGTTTGATTCACATTACCTAAAAATGTTTTTGATTCTTCTAGCAACTGGTTAAATTCCCCGCATTCTTGTTTCTCTCGGCAACTGCGATCGGCATCTGCGAGTTTTTTAGCCAATTGTTCGGATTTAGCGATCGCGTCTTCACTCAACCGAATTCTACCAGGTACATTATCATTAAAAATATTACCTCCTCTTGGATCGCCAGGAATGCTCACTGGATTATTGGGAGGTATGGGATTATTAAAAACAGTAGTTCCTGTCACATCCGACTGATTGGTCTGTTGGGCATTGACAGGGAGAGTTGCTAATGCACAGATAGCGAAAGATGTAAATGCAGTTATAAACCATTGACCTTTTTGCATAATTATGATTCCACAAAATATAACTAAACGTGAATTCGGTGAATAAAATATGACTCCTCTTCAACCTCTCTCCCAGAGGGAGAAAGGCTTAAAATGTCTTGTTTTCGATCGTATTCTACCTCTAAGGGAAATGTACTTAAACCAAGGAGGAGAAAACTAAAGCTGAAAAGAGAAACCAGCACCAAATACAAAACGGGAACCGTCTCCTGCACCAGTTATATCGCGGATAGCAGGGGTAATGACTATGGGTAAATCGGGGAATGGATTAATCGAAAGTCCCACACCTAAATCTTGTCCGCTCCATTCGACAATTAAACTGGCTGGTTTTGCGATGCGAACTGCGACATTACCAAAAACATTGACGTTATAGTCTCCAGCAAAAACCGCATCTTCGGTACGAAATTGCCCTGTACCAATACCCGCAGTCAATGCAACCCGACTAAAAGGTGAGTCAATATTCTCTCGTGTCTTGAAAATCTTAGTTGCAACCCCGTAGAGAGACTGTTCAAAATTGTTGGATTCACCAATATTCAAAAAGCCATTCCAACCGACTGCGACAGCCAAATCCCCCGGTAGTTGACGATGTACTTTCAGATTAAAACCACCACTACCAAAGTCTCGGTTACGTCCCAGACTGGCTAAAGTGTAGGAAACTTCGACACCTACTGATTTGTAGGCATCACCTAAACCCACACCAAAACCCAATCCTAAATCATCATCATCGGAAAACCGACCTCTTTCTTGATAGCTAGTACCAATAAAACCTCGGTTGCGATCGCTTCCATATCCTGTGGGGATATAAATGCTCAAACTGGGTGAAAAGAATGGTTGAATCTCTTTTCTTTTCAAAGCACGTAAGTCGTTCAGGACTTTTTCTACTTCCTGTGCAGATATGTCTTGCTCTTTCGTTTTGGTATTGGTGGGAGGATTATCTGCTAGTTTGATCGGAGTCAGATCGGCTTTATTTCTGTTTTGCTTGGAAAGTATATTGATATTTGCAAGATTGCTCCCAGATAAAGATAAGTTAGGAAGGTGAGAATTAGAGCTATGCTTTTCCTGAATTTCTCCCAACCCAAATTTACTTTCATGCAAATCTCTACTGTCTCGAATCGTTCGCAGACGGTTTATTAGGGTGGTTTTTGGCTTCAATCCCGATTGCTGGGGATTCCGGATAATACTTGCAATCGCATTCAAATTCTCGGAGTTCAATTTATCTTGTTTCAATCGTCTGACAAGATTCTTTTGCTCTGGAGATAAAGGGATTAAAACCAATCGATCTTTTTTCAGATTGGTTTGCATCTCCATGTCAACAGGTGTATCGGAAGTCGTAAGATTAACTTCCCGGATATAGCGATCGCTTTTAGTTTCTGCTGCTTTTGCTGGTGCTGCTGCAAGTACAAAGATGGCAATTAGAGTTAGTTTCCAGTCGCAGTGTAAAAATAAAGGCATACCCTGCTTCAGTTTGTAAGTTAATTCTTCCATGTAATTTTGGTACAGTTTATACCATGACTAAAACAGTATACGTGTGTTGAATATGAATATAACTCTTGTGGTTATATGTTATTTACTGGACATTGCTAAAAATATCACAATTCACCAGACATAATTATACATAATGATTAATAATTTGTTTGAAGATAACCAGTTATATTTATAACGCAGAGATACTATGAACCTCAGTAAAATTATATCCAGGTATAGATACCCGATTTGCAACAGTTGAGAAGAAAGATAATTATCTAAAAGCGATCGGGATTGAGGGGATGAAGTAGAAGATGGTGATAAATTGGAGGTTATCAATGCAGAGATATAAATTTACTTTTATTTATATTACTTAATTTATCGTCAACAATAGCCTCCTGTAATCCTTGCGCCATTATTTGCGGTGTATAGTTGAGGATAATTTCATGCGATCGCATTCCCATTCTCTTCCGCAAATCCTCGTCATCAACTAATCGCTGTAAAGCTTCCGCTAATAAGGTTACATTCCCTACAGAAAAAATAAATCCATTTCCACCATCTTCTATTAAATCATCAACAGCACCCGCAGATGACGAACAAACAATAGGTAAACTAGCAGACATAGCTTCGTTTAGCACCAATCCCCAAGGATCGGTTCGGGTTGGGAAAACAAAAATGTCTGCGATCGCATAATATTGGACTAAGGTGTTTTGATTTTGGAATCCGCTAAAAACAACATTATTAAGTTGTTTCTGTTGACAATAATGTTGATACTCTTCTGATTGCGAACCATCACCAACAATCACTAAGGTTACTAGCTGATTTGTTTTTAGCTGTGCAAATGCTGCGAGTAATTCCGGAATACCCTTTTCATCAATTAATCTACCAACAGAAAGAATCACAATACCGTTAAGATTAAGCTTTTGTTTTAATGTTTCCCTATCCTGACGGTAAAGTTCTGTTTTTGATGTAAAGAAGTCGGTATCTACTGCATTTGGAGCTACCCAAATTCTCTCATTTTTAGCTCCTAGATAAAGTAAGTAATCTTTCTGTGCTTTTCCCGGTACTATATAACCATCTGCTTTACTAACAATCCAACGTTTAAGTTTATCTTTTAATTTGCTTGCAGAACGTTCATCTTTGAGCGTACTTTCAGACCAAATCAGTAAACGAACACCCATAACTTCGGTATAAACTAAAGCTAACCAATAGGTAAAATGCTGCCATCCTCCAAAAATAATTACATCTGTTTGCTGTTTCCAGAGTTGATAAATTATTCCTGGATTAAAGAAAATTGGTGCATCTTGATAAGCTTTTCCTATCTGTAAACCTGAAAGCACTTGATAGGAAAAATTAATTTTTTCTTTGGGTATATCCCAACTTCTACGACTTTCGCTTTCTGCGAGAAAGAATATTTTTAATTCAATATTTTCGGCTTTAGCTAGACAATTAAAAGGGGGAATACGGTAAGGAGAAATAATCTCAGTCAGAATAACAGATTTGATTTTTTCATCTATATAGATGGATTACAAGTATATATAAATTTCTTTTTAAGATATCTAAGATAGTACGCGATCGTAAATATCAAAGATTTCCTGTCGCATCTTCTCCACAGAGAAATTTTCTTTAGCAATTTCTAAACCTTTACGTCCCATTCACAAGCAGAGTCAGGATTTTGCACCATCTCAAAAATAGCCTCTGCTAAACTAGAAACATCTTCCGTAGGTATTAATAAACCTGTTTCTTGATGTCTGACAATTTCCGAAACTCCTCCTACATCAGTCGCAACAACTGGTTTTCCTGCTGCCATTGCTTCTAGAATTACTAAAGGAAAACCCTCAGCAGAAGAAGGCAAAACTAGTAAATCAGCAACCGCTAAAATTTGCGGAACATCAGAACGCTGACCTAAAAACCAAACACAATCATCAACTTTAAACTTCTTAGTCATATCTTTTAAATACTGACGATATGTACCATTTTGAGCCAAATCTTCACCAATAATCAGATAAATTATTTCTGAACCTTGTTTGCGTAAATGAGAAGCAGCATGAATTAAAACATGCTGTCCTTTCGTTTCACAAAGTCTACCGACATGAACAACAACTGACACCTTATCGGGAATATTTAATTCCTTACGAACACTATCTACTGGAATATTCTCCAGAGTATTTAGAGGTGTACCATTATAAACAACATGAAATTTATTGCGATCGCAGAATTCTGCGATCGCTTCTTTTTTACCTCTTCCGAAACAGAAATAATTACATTGCAACATGTTCTACTTGTCCACCAATTCATTAATCTTTGATAAGTTCTGACAAAAGAATTATTACTCAGAGAATCGCGTACATGGGCATGATTAATTACAGGAATACCAGCCATTTTTCCTGCTATGCAAGTTATAATTGAGCCAGCAAAAGGTGTATGGCTGTGAATGAGAGAAATTTTCTGACTTTTAATCAGTTCAGCCATTTTTACAGCTATGTTCCAATAAAAAGAACGACTTGTATCGAGATGATAAATTCTAACCCCTTTGGCTCGAATAATATCACAAAAAGGTCCGTCGGTAGGTGAGTTAACTATCACCTCCCAACCTCGATTTAATGCTTCTTCAATAAGGTAAAGACAGACAATATTACCACCAGTTACTTGACCATCAATAATAGGGTAAAGAATTTTATAATTATTACTCATTTGTTTCACGATAGTAATATTATTCTGAAGTCAGATAATTATCTATTATTAAAATCATGCTTGATATTTTTTGATAAAAGTGCCGTGACTTTTTCAACCTTTCCTTGAGGAATAAGATAAACATCAACCCAACCGGATGAAGGTAAAGAGGGAGTCAGAAAACCATCATGTGTTTCTCTGAAAATATCATAATCCCAGGTTTTCATTAAATCAAATACTTTCGTCCGATTTTCCTGACTTACCTCACAAAGGATAAAAGGTTGAAAGCATTCAATTGTTGATTTAGCTCCCTCTAAAATCTCCAATTCATGTCCTTGAGTATCAATTTTGATAAAATCTAAACGTTCTTTTTGAAAAACTAGGTCTAAAGTTGTTACAGGGGTAGTACCAACACTTACCCAATCACCAGGATTCCAAACCTGCGTACAACCAGATGAACCTTGCTGATGCGAATCTGGTACATATAAGTTGAAACTTCCAGGACAATTAGAAAGCGCTAATTCCTTTACATCTATATTATTAAATTGATTTAATGCAATATTTTGATAGAGTGGAGCCAAATTTTCTGCCATAGGTTCAAAGGCAATAACCGAACCCGTTGAACCCATATAATCTGCCATAACGCATGTATAAATTCCAATATTAGCACCAACATCTACAAATGTTCCCCCCACTGGAAGCAATCTTTTGATGAGTTTAAATGTATTTTGCTCGGCAAAACCTAAGTAGTAAAGTCTTTGTAACCAGTCACTGAGATCGAGTTCTAGAAAAACTCCGGGATGCACTTCATTTAGTATTTTTCCAGTCGCATTTATCCGAGATAAAAAGCGAAATTTTAGAGAATTAGATATTTTTCGCGGCAATATATTAGATAATTTTGTTCCAGTTTTAAATAGTGAAGTTGGGCTAATCATCATAAATAATATAACTGATAGATTTACGTTATTAATACTAAATTGTATGTAGTAATTTGGACATGTATTGAATACTTCGATCGGATAACCCTCCAAAGTTTTTGTGAATGTTAAGTGTTCTGGTATCTCATCACTTTTACTCAAAGGAAATCTTGTCCAAACTTGTTTTTGATTAACTTGAATACTATCCGCTAAAAAGCTTGATGTATTTTGTAAAGGTAATCATTAGCTAAAATCATGTCTTCCTCTGCTTAGAGATAACTGTATTAATTACATCCCAGCTTTCCCTTGCACACTTCTCCCAAGAAAACCGTGCTGCTTGTTCCTGTGCCAGCTTCGATAAATATTTGATTTGAGTTGAGTCAGTCAGTAGTGTCAATAATTTATCAGCTAGTATAGTAACATCTCTTAGGGTAACTAAGTAACCTCCATTACCAACGACTTCTGGCAAAGAAGCTACATTAGAAGCAATTACGGTAGTTCCCGTTGCCATTGCCTCGCAAACTTGCAATCCAAAACCTTCGTAATGCGACATTTCTACATATATATCTGCATCTCGGTAGAGAACAGGTAAATCTCGATCGGGAACATATCCAGTAAAGCATAATTTTTCCAAACAACCCAGTTTAGCTGCTGTTTCCACTAACGTCGATTTCTGCCATTCTGGACAACGACCTGCAATTACTAGATGATGGGAAATCTGGGAACTAATTTTACCAAAAGCTTCCACTACAACCTCTGGAATTTCGCGGCGATCGCCTGTGGCAAATACTAATATATAGGGACGAGGTAAAGTTTCACACCACTCTGAAAATTGGGATTTTGCCTGAAAAAATCTAATATCTGCTGCTTCATAAGTAATACTTATGCTTTTTGGACTTATTTTATACTCTCTTTCTATATCAATTGCAGTGCTTTTGGAGACAGCAAGTAGATGAGTCGCTCGACGAAAGGAGCTTGGTAACAACATCTCTGTCAACGACTGACTCAAATATTTATATAAAGATATATTTTTACTCCCCACTAGCTTGTTATATACATGAGGTAATTCATGAACTGTAAAAATATAGGGAACAGACAACCAAGGCAATGGTGTTTCCCCTAAAACGAATAACAAATCTGGCTTGAGTTTGCTTAATAAACCTGGTAAAGCTAGTAAATGCCAAAGATGAGCAGATTTGAATTTAACCCCTTGAATTGACCAATGAGGATTGCTGATATCGAGTAAATTGACTGCTTCGCTACGCATTAATACAGTAAAACGAGCCAAAGGTGCTAGTTTTTGCAGTTCCATCAATAATGCGATCGCATACACAGTTGCTCCTTTAGTATCGGTAACAACGCAAGTCGCATCTACACAGATGTAAGGGTAATTATCAATATTCATAACATCTAAAGTCTAAAATAATTTAAAATAAAAAAAACTGACGAATCCAACTACCAAAAGACTGTCGCCAAAAACTTACATTTAAAACTATTTCCCAAGAGTTTATTAAAGCCCGTTGCCAATAATTTCTACTTTGAGAATAGTTACCCAGACGGTAATGGGCTTGTGCCAAGCCTTGGTAGAGAAGGCTTTTTGCTTTATCAATTCTATCTAAATTACCAAGCTTTAGACATTCATTAAGATGTTTTTCATATACTTGTAAATAACTCCGATCGGAACTTAGCTCATCAGTATTATATCCATGCCAACGATATTTAATTAAAGGAGGTTCAGAGACAAAATAAAAATTATAACCATGCAAAAGTAAACGTAAATAAAAATCTAAATCTTCCATACTTTTTATCGAAGTATCGTAGCCATCAACTTCCATAATCGCTGCTTTACGAACTAAAATTGTAGAAGTAAAAATACAGTTAGAATATAGATAATTCTCATAATTTTCTTCTCCCCTTTCTGCTAGAGTATATAAATTGCGAAGCTTTAATTCCCAACCTGGTATTGCTTGCAGATTTTTATCAACTATACACTTGTAACCATGTACAAGAACTACATTATCAGGTGCAGATTTTAAAATAGGAACTTGACGAGCAAGTTTATCTGGGAACCAAACATCATCAGAATCCAAGAAAGCGATATATTCTCCTTTTGCTAAGTTAAGACCATGATTGCGAGCTGCGGAGCGTCCTTGATTTTCCTGATAAATATATTGCAATCTTTCCCCATATTCTGCTAAAACTTCCTTTGTATTATCTGTAGAGCCATCATCAATAATAATTAACTCAAAATCTTGATATGTCTGATTCAAAACACTTTCTATTGCATCTTTAATCAAATGCGATCGATTATAAGTAGGAATAATGACACTAATTTTGGGAGATGATAAATTTGTACCAGACATTAATAGAAGATGATTAATTTAAATATTCAGTTATAATTTGTAACTAATGAGTACTATTCTGTTAATTCATAGTATAGTTTTCC
>JAAUPE010000277.1 GCA_012034595.1 Calothrix sp. CSU_2_0
TTCCTAATTCCTGATTCCTAATTCCTGATTCCTAATTCCTAATTCCTGATTCCTGATTACTAATTACTGATTCCTGACTCCTGATTCCTGACTCCTGATTCCTGACTCCTGATTACTGATTACTGCTTCCTAATTCCTGATTCCTAAGATTGTAATTTCCCTTTACCCATAACAATATCCACAGAGTTTAAAAGCATTTCGATATTTTGGGAATTATCCAATACGACATCAGCAAACTTTACTTTCTCCGATAACGGCATTTGACTATCAATTCTTGCTTGTGCTTGTTCTAAAGTTAAATTATTTCGTTGCATTAATCGCTCTAATTGCTGTTCTTCAGCACAACTCACAACCCAAGTTTCCGTAACAAACTCAGTTAATCCAACTTCAAATAACAAAGGAATCACCAAAACCAAAGTATCAGAAGATGTTTTCGCTATTTCCTGATTGAACCTCTCCCGAACAAAAGGATGAATTAAACTTTCAATCCAAAGTCGTTCATCTTGGTTTTTAAAAACTATTTCCCCTAATTTTTGTCGATTTAAACTATTATCAGCAAGTAAAATATTATCACCATACTTGTGATGAATTTGTTTTAATATTGGTGAACCAACAACAACAGCATCTCTGGCATAAATATCAGAATCTAAAATCGGTAACTTATAACTTTCCTCAAGGTACTTGGCAACAGTACTTTTGCCTGTGGCAATCCCACCTGTTAACCCAATTAGACGTTTTTGCATTGGTTATCGGGGATAAAATAGAATACAGAGAGACGCGATATATCGCGTCTCTACATTTATTTTTGGTTTTAATTACTTGCCCATCTAATCAAAGCTTGCGTTAATCCTGGCAAAGTATATTCCTCAGCCTCAACATCAACCCGTCCAATTAAATCTTGACAGCTTTTCGATGTTTGGGGACCAATTGAAGCAATACAAATACCTTCCAAACAACTACCTACAGCATTTTCAGGAAATACTCTTGTTGCTAACTGGCAGAAAAATTGCACTGTTTTAGAACTTGCAAACGTAATAATATCGATATTTCCACTTTGCAAAGCTAACTCAGCCGAAGGAGGAATATGACTCGGACAGCAAGACTGATAAGCTGCAACCTCGATCACTTCTGCACCCTTTTGTGTCAACTCTCTCACCAAAACTTCCCGTCCACCACTTTCGACACGGGGAAATAAAATCTTTTGATTGACAAGTGTTTCCGGAAAATTCTCTACTAATGAGTCAGCGACAAAGTTAGGAGGAATAAAATCTGCCTGTATGCAATGCTTTTTCAAACATTGAGCCGTTTTTTCACCAACTACAGCGATTTTGACCCCAATCAATGCCCGTGCATCTTTACCTTGGGCAAATAATCTCTCAAAAAAATATTCAATCCCATTCGTGGAAGTCAAAACTAACCAATTGAAAGATGATAGATTTGCGATCGCGTTATCTAATCCGTCCCAACTTGATGGGGGACCAATTTCTAAAGCAGGCATTTCCACAACATTCGCACCAAATTCAATCAGTAATTCGGCAAAATAACTTGATTGTCCTACCGAACGTGTCACCAGAATTGTTTTACCAGCAAGAGGTAGCTTAGTAGAAGAAACTGGGGGTGAAGAGATATTGCTAGGCATGGTATGTAAGTGCTAATTACCAATCGGAGAATTATCTACGTCTACATCAATATTCTCAGGTTGAAGATACTTGCGTAACCCCACTACTTCACCAATTATAATTACCGTTGGCGAAAGTGAAACACCGACTGTGATTTCGAGTATTGTTTCTAGGGTTCCTGTCCATACTTTTTGCTGTGGTGTTCCACAATAACGTACCACGCAATCGGTGTAGTCCTGGTTTTACCATGTTTGATTAGTTGGTGTACTACTTCTGGTAGATTTTTCCCCCCCATCAAAAATACTAATGTCTCAATTCCTGCGATCGCTTCCCAGTTTAATGCGTTGGGTTCGTGTGCGGTCAAAACCGCAAAACCTCGACTCAATACTGGGTCTGTTAAAGGAATATTAGCAAACAATGGTGCTGCTAAAGCGGAAGAAATACCCGGTACAAGTTCAAAGTTACATTTACTAGCTTTCAATGCTTCAATTTCAGACGTACAGCGTCCAAATATAAATGGATCACCTGATTTTAAACGAATTACTTGTTTACCTTCTTGGCAATGTTTAACTAGTAACTGATTAATTTCAGTTTGTGCTGTACTTGGTTGTCCTCCACGTTTACCCACATCCAGTTGCAAGCAACCTGAAGGTACTAGATTCACTAATTCTCTATCGACAAGGGCATCGTAAACCAATACTTCTGCTTTTTCCAAAAGTTTATAAGCTTTGACTGTCAAGTATTCTATGTCTCCAGGTCCAGCACCTACGAGATAAACTTTGCCTTTTTGATAAGCCATTTGGATTTTGGATTTTGGATTTTGGATTTGGATTTTAGATTTGTAGAGACGCGATATATCGTGTCTTTTCTTTGGATTTTTTGATTTTGCAAAAGTTCGCAAATTTTCAAGACAGGATTTCAAATTACAAATAATTAAATTTTTATAAATCCGTAATATCTTTGAATTCATCAAAAAATATGTAACTGATAAAACACTAATTACGTAGGTTTTGTAACTCAACTATACTTAACTTTGTTTAAGTTTATATTTGAGCGGTTTTTTGTGAAGTTATATTATTCTAATAGAATTAATTATCAATTATTCGACGCATTCAATAGGTTCTGGGATTGACAAAAATTTATACCTTTGATATTGTTCAGCTAGTTCCGTAATGTGGGACGCTTTGAGGACTATTTTTAGTCCAATGCGGTTCAGTTAAGCTATTTCTTTATTCTCTCTGCGTTCTCTGCGTCTTGGCGGTTCATTAAAAAATAGCAGAGTTTAGCCCTTAACTAAACCGCAGAATTAAACAGAACGTTTACTTTGAAGCTTTTGTAATAACTGATTGACTTGTTCGGCTTTCTGTGGTTGGCGTTGTGCTTGGAATAAATCGCGAGATTTTTCTAAATTACTAATAGCTTCACTCCTATTTCCTTGTGCAATTAAAGCATTACTCAAACGCAAATAAGCATCGACTTTTTTCGGTGCGCGTTGAATTACAAATTGAAACTCCGCGATCGCATCTTTGACTCGATCTTGCTGGACTAAACAATCACCCAATAGCAAGTGAACCACATCATTAGTCGAATTAATTGCAATCACCTCGCGAAAAGCAACTTCCGCCGCTTCATAGTTTTTTTGCTGGTAAAGTGTTACCCCTTTTTGAAAGCGGTTTGAAGTAATTAAGGTTTTGACCGCAAAATAAATCAGTATGCAGACAGATGAGAATACAGTAATTGTTGCAACTAAGCCACTACCGCTTTGAAATATTTCCATTGTTCATCCTCAGTTAGAGTATCTGCATATATTTTAATTCTTGACGGTGTAAGTATATCAGCAGTTCTAAACAACTGCATAAATTGATTCTCATGACACCTATAACATGAGTGAGGTAAATATCCGACTTCAGCGAGTCGTTAAATATTTAAATTTTCAGATTTTATAGATATTAAACACAGGGAATGGAGATAAAAGCAGATGTATACGTCTATTTGGCTAGGGATTGGATTATTAGCTTATTTTGCCGGAGTTGCGATCGCATGGCAGCAGTTTCAATCCAAAATCGAAGAATGGGAAGAATACAGTAATTTCCCCATTATTTGGACGGTAAAATTAGCGATCGCAGTTGGGTATTTTCTTAAGTCTTTGATTTGGTTCTATGACTTGATTTTGGATGATGAAGTCACCAAACAGAAAACAAGCAGCGAACATTAAGTTAAAAACACTCTCTACATTTCCCCGTATCTGCGGGAGCCAAATTCCAAATTATCTCATGCAAGCAAACAAGCGATAGGGAAAATTAAATACTCAACAAAAAACAGCTTCCAGATGAATTGATAAAAACTTGCGATCGCGCTTTTGTCTGCCAATTCAACTTGTTGACTACGTAACCACATCCAAACTAAGGGGATGACATGACTAATAATTAGAAAAATCGAATTGACTTCAGCAAGACGGAACAAACCAACTAAAATAATTCCGGCATAGCAAAAAGTAATTACCTGCATAGCAAGATTAAAAACAGCCTCCTTACCGAGTTTAAGCGAGAGAGTAGAGATATTGTATTGCAAATCGCCTTCCATATCGGGGATATCTTTAAAAATTGCGATCGCAAACGTAAATACCAGTACAAATAGCGTTAACACCCACACAACTAATGGAATCGTAATTGGTTGTTTTAATATCCAGCTATAGTGCAAATAAAGTCCTAAATTAACAATAGCTCCACGCACAGAAAAAATGCAAACAGCAGCCCAAAAAGGAAAACGTTTCAAACGAATAGGGGGTAAAGAATAAGCCGTACCAATCGCCAAACTCACAACCACCATCCCAAATAAATACTTTCCTTGAAAAATTGCGATAATTAGTGCGAATATTCCCGTAATTCCGACAATTAACTTACCAGTAAACAGCGAAAAATCCCCCGATGCTAAAGGTAAATTAGGTTTATTAATTTTATCTATAGCAATATCTTCAAGTTGATTCAACCCGACAATATAAATATTCCCACAGACACAAGCAACCCAAGCACCGAATACCGGCACTACAGAAAAGCTAGAATCAGATAGTGCGATCGTAATTAAATACAATCCCAATGCACTTAAGGTCGTACCAATAATCGTATGTGGTCGTGAAAATTTCCATAATGAATATAACCAACCACCTTGAGATTTAACAGTAAAAGTGTTGCTCATAAAAAAATTTGTGAATGGGAATTGGGAATTGGGAATTGGGAATTGGGAATTGGGAATTGGGAATTGGGAATTGGGAATTGGGAATTGGGAATTGGGA
>JAAUPE010000278.1 GCA_012034595.1 Calothrix sp. CSU_2_0
CAAGCAGTAATTAGGAGACTCGAACGTCATGAAGCATATAAATCAGCTAGCACAACAGTTACAGGTATCGCCTGAAATCGTGCGAAATGTTTGCCAAATTTTAGATTTAGAAATTAGCGGAGATGCGGTTAGCGAACAAATTGAGTTGCAATTGGTGAATTTAAAAGCTGCTGCAACTAAGGAAAATATGACATTAGAAGAAGCCGCAAGGCATTTGTTGTCAATGCGCGATGCCCATTCCGAGTCGCAGTGCGATCGCAGTTTTAACAAACGCGAGTACATCAAACAACGCTTCGGAGTCGATCCAGAAACCGCAGCACCAGATAGTTTTGTGGGAATGCTTTACCAAGACACCCATCGCGGTACTCAGTTAGGAGAACTGCGTCATAAAGTAGTGCTGGAAACTTCAACACTCGCTTTGGAAGAATTTGTCTTCAACGGAACAGGTACGGATTTAACCGCAGATGAATACACCCAAGCCCAAGAACGTATAAATTCGCGCATAGATAACGATTTTTTCGCCAAAGTCAACTGGGGGGAAGGGAGTCATCCGTTACTAGTCGGTACTTCGGCACAGCAGCCGAAACAGTTGAAGTCCTCGCAGACGAAAACCGGGCAATCTCCGAAGAAGTAGTAAATCAAATGTTACCGATTTGTTACCAGTATCGCGATGAAAGTTTACTGGCTTTACGAAAAACATCGACTTTGGCAGTGGGTATAAATCTTCTTTCCGTTGTCACTGGTACAGTAATTGGGGTGTGGGTGACAATTCCCCCAACTCAAGAAAGGCAGGAAATTACCAGTATTCAACCGATTTTGATTGGTGTGGGAATAGGCGAAATCATTGGGTTAATTTTGGCACTTTTAGTAATTTGGATACGGGGCGAAAATGAACGCAGCATTTGATTTTTTGGTGAATACAGCAGGTGGGTTGTTGATGAATTTGGGCGTTTCTGGGATGGTTGGTCAATTGATGGGAGTTGGTGCAACTCTTGCCCTACATCCTTTATTGCTGCTGACTGGGATAATTGTCGGTGGTGCGGGGATTGCCATTGTTAGAGAACTCAACAAGCGTCCCCATCTATATTTGGTAGTCGATAACACGGTTGAGGTTTGGTAATGTTTAGTGCGAAACCGTTGCGGAACAAAAAATTGCGATGGCAAAAAAAGGTGAATGTACCTTTATTAACAACCTGTGCGACGGTTGGAGCAGTTTCTTTGATTGGGATAGTGGCATTGACAGTGGGCTGGAAACAGCAAATTCCGGCGAACCAATCGAGTGAAGTTCAAAAAGCCAAAGCTCAGGTTTCGCAGCTGCGAGAGGTGTACTTAGAAAAATTATCCCGCACCGATTACAACATCAACCAATTGGCAAGTTATTCATCTGAAGGAACACCAACTTTGACGGGTTGGCGACAGTTGACAGCAGCATTGTGGGGACAGCAGTTGAAGGGTGAAATATCGAAGATGCAGAGCGATGAAAAGTCGGGGTTTTATCGCCTACACTACATGCCAGCTTTGGAAATAGTCAAATTCAATTCCCTCGATGTCTTATTAGAAGCAGCTTCTGGAAACGATACTTTTTACTGGGGATATCGCAAAACTGACGGGACAAAAGTTGAGGAAAAGATTTCCACAGGTGCAGCTGCTGTGATGGTATTGGGGAAGTTGGAAGCAATTGATTACGCGCAAAACCTGGAATCCCAACCATCAGTTGATTTGAACCAAATGCTGATTCAAATTCGCAATGCTCAAGAACCTTATTCCCTCGCTCAAGCTCAATTATTGCGTACCCGTGGCTATTCCGACCCAGTTGAACAGTTAGCGCAAGTTGGAGAAATCCGCGACAAAATTAAACGCCAGGAAGAACAGCGACGTTTATATCTCCAACAAATGAAGAAGAAACCCAAAGCAGTCTCCAACAAAAAATCTACCGATAAATAGGGGGTGATTCCATGTACGCGAAGTTTGCTGCTGCGATCGCATGTTTAATTTTATGTTCGCTCAATGTTGTAGCGGCAGTCAAACGTACTCCGATTCGTACCACTCTTGAAGGTTCAACCCGCACAACAGTTGAAATGATGCCATCACCTAATTCTTCCGTACATTGGTTGAGTGCAACTATTTTTATGGCTGGATTTGCTGGTTTTTTAAGTTGGGGAATTTCTGAATATAACAGTTCTTTGGAAGAAGAAGAAACTACTAATGATTCGGTTAATCGGAGCAATAATATTACCCCTTCAACTACCCAATATTCTCCACCAATTAATCCTGCTATTTCTGGGAAAAACATCATTCAATTTACTCCTCGTGTGTCTTCCAACTCTGCTATAAATCCAGAAAAGCAATCTCAAATCCTGTCACCCGAAGAATTTTATTCCCAACTCCAGCAAGAGGATTATTGGGACGATAACGAAGATACAAATAATAATCCTTCCGCTAGTTAATTTATCGAGGTAAACATGAGCAGAAACCGCCGTAATTTTGATGTCGATTATTTCGATGGTGGTGCAATCGTACCCACCAATCGCTTACAGGGAATGTTAAATCAAGTTCAGCAACAGGGAGGAATCGCCAACCAACAATCAGGAATGCCCGTGATAGATACTCAACCCTTAGAGGTTCGATATGTCAATTCTCAAGCAAGTCAAAAACCTAGAGTTCCCCACATCGAAATCCCTTATGTGGAAGTGTGGAAAGCTCACCGACTACATCCCCAAAACCCCTGGCGTTTTGTTTGGTATCCTGCCTACTTCCTTGGTGATTGTATAAAATCTCCTATCGGCGTGGGTGCTGTTGGGTTGTGGTTGTTCTTGCTATTAGTTAATTTCTTGCTTAATGGTAGTTACACTGGACCAGGTTATGCTAATGGGAAAAAGATTGAAGTTGTGCCGGAAAAAGTACCATCATTCGCGATGCCAGTATTTCGGCAGTTGGAATAATGTGGGTAAAAATTTTCTTTGAATTCACCTTATTAGTGTGGTTTTTAGATATTTTTCAACCAGGATACCTCAAGTTTTATAACTTGAATAATGTAACTTCAAAGATTAAATTTCCAATTTCCACTGCGGCTATTTCTAAACCGACACCAACCCCCACTGATTCGATTTGTAATAGCCCCAAAAACAATTTTGAGAAGTTACTAAGTTCCACTAATTCGAGTTGTCAGAATGCGAATCAAGCTGGAAATCGATAGTACTAAAACTACTTCAGAAAATACGTCAATTGAAGCTAGAAAATTTGAAGGCAATTCAATCGATGGAAATTGGCATTATGCTTTTGCAACTTTTGCGCTAACAATTGCGATCGCAATCCCGCAAATCTCCTCCTGGGTTGAATCTCAATATTTGGTTAAATCACTCCAAAACTTAGTTTCTGTACACAACACAAAAATTACCGCTTTAAACAATGGTCAAATAGCTTTTCCCACAGCAAAAGGTACACCCATAACGAGTGGATTTGGTTGGAGAATTCATCCAATTACGGGAAAACGCAGATTCCATACTGGTATCGATTTTGGTGCTGATTTGGGTACTCCAATTTATGCGGTTGATGCTGGTTCAATTAAACTTGCCAGAGAAAAAGGAGGTTATGGAAACACCGTAATAGTGAATCATGGTAATGGAAAATCAACGCTTTACGGTCACGCAAGCAAACTTTACGTGCGAGAAGGACAGCAGGTTGTACGGGGACAAATGGTTGCAGCAGTAGGAAGTACGGGAATGTCTACTGCACCACATTTGCATTTTGAGATTCGAGTTCACGATAAACCTGTTAACCCCCGTCCTTACTTGCAACAGTATTTAGCAGGTCGGTAATATGTTAGTGAAAATCTTCATTTCCGGATTAATTGGTGCTGCGAGTTCAGTTGCATTGAACTATGGAATTGCTTCTGTTCCATGTGGTTTAGTTTCTCCCGATGCTGATAAAATATGCTTTATTCGCGCTTTTGTTAATTCCCTCGATAATTGGAAATTTGGTTTTATTCTTGGTGGAATATTTGGATTAGCTTCTGGAGCAGATTATCACCGTGTTGCTAGTAAAATTCAACCCATTCATTTATCTTTGGCTTCTGTTTCCTGTTTGGGTATTTACTGTTTGTTAGGTTCTCAAACTTTCGGATTTAACACTAATTCTCATCAGATTAATATTGGGGCAAATTCTAAATATTCTCCAAAAATGCAAGCTTTTTTAGCAACTATTCGCTGGGCTGAAACTGGAAATAGTGGAAGAGAGAGTTATCGGAAATTGGTATTCAATGGCACTTTTAATGACTTATCAGCACACCCATTAATTAAACAATGTGCGCCAATTAATGGTAGACAAATCTGCTCGACTGCTGCTGGTGCTTACCAAATGCTCAATAAGTCTTGGTGGGATTTGCAACCGAAGCTGAAATTACCAGATTTTTCACCTCAATCTCAGGATAGGATGGCTGTTGAGTACATTCGTCGAAATAATGCGATCGCTGATATTGAATCGGGTAATTTTGCCAAAGCTGCATGTAAAGTTGGTAAAATCTGGGCTTCATTCCCCTGCAATTCTTACAATCAAAATCCCAAAAGCATGGAAAAATTAAATAATTATTACCAACAACAATTGTTAACCCTTGGAGGTTGATAATGTCGGATTATAGCAATACCGATATAACCAATGCTGTTCATGCTCTCAAATTCCAAGGTTTATCAAACCAAGATATTACAGCACTTCCGTCTGTAATGAGGTACACTAGATTAAAATACAAATACTTTTAAATGAAGTCATACTCTATCGATCTTCGAGAAAAAATAGTTGCGGCGCATATTCAGAAAAACATTTCAATCAGGAAAGTAGCTAATATATTTTCTGTATCAAAAAGTTTAGTACAAAAGCTTGTAAAACAACAAAAAGTTGATGGAAATTTACA